>NZ_CP009293.1 GCF_000767465.1 Novosphingobium pentaromativorans US6-1 | reverse complement strand
CTCGTGTCCCGTGGCGTCGGTAA
This sequence comes from Novosphingobium pentaromativorans US6-1, assembly GCF_000767465.1. Lineage (NCBI taxonomy): Bacteria > Pseudomonadati > Pseudomonadota > Alphaproteobacteria > Sphingomonadales > Sphingomonadaceae > Novosphingobium > Novosphingobium pentaromativorans. The sequence continues at coordinate 335,681 of NZ_CP009293.1, read as the reverse complement.
AACGCATTTTACCGGGAGCCAACTAATTGAAAATAAACACTTAAATCAGATTTCTGCCTAATTCCGACTGAACTTCGCACTTTCAATGGCAGGGCGAAGCGCTTCGAGAATCTCCTCGACCGAAGCTGCGCCCTTTGGATTGATGTTGATGGTAATACCCTTAGCCCGTGTATCGGCGAGGATCTGGCCGATCTCCTTGCCTGAAGCGGCGGTGAGGGCGGGCTTGGCTCGGGGAGGGGGCATCTTCGACACCGCAGGCGTCGCCGCGGCTGCAGCCAGGCGCTCGCAAACCTTGATCCCCTCTATCTTGTCGCTCCCGGCATCCTTCAGCGCCTGCTGCTCCGCACGCAGCGCCACAGCCGCGGCGATGATCGCGTCGCGGTACTGCTCGTTCTTCAGCAACGGGGAGAGCCGCATGCCGTGCCGGACCTTGACGTCTCCAGGCTCAGCAAACGCTGCTACAACTTCGTCCGGCAACTCCGCTAGCTGGAGGAGGTTGTGGAGGTTCTGCTTGGGGATCGCCAAGCGATCGGCCATCTGCGTGCGCACGCCGTTGTAATAGGCATCTACGGCGTGCCTGTAATTGCGCGCCCGTTCGAGATCAGTGACGTCCTCGCGCTCGCGGTTTTCAAGATCTGCGAGCCGGAATGCGGCCTCATCGTCAAGCGTCTCGATACGAGCAACGAGCTCGATTTCGCTATGGTTGTTGGCATGTAGCCATGAAACCGAGAAATGGCGGCGGGTGCCGACGATCAACTCATAGGGATTGTCGGCGTTCGGCGTCCGCCGCACAACAACCGGCTCGCGGTTGGATCCTTCCTCCCGGATGGAGTCGATGAGCGACGCACAGCGTTCGTAGCTCAGAGCTGCATGATCGCGAGCGTTCCCCGGCCAGATAGAGCATTCCGAGGGCTTCAGACGGATCGTCGGGCGTTTGACGGTGCGTGCAATCTCGTCGAACGCAATACCGCGCCGCTCCAAAAAAGAGGGTGTGGACGGCTCGTCGACGGGCTTGTCGCGATCGACCAGCACTTCGGCGTCGACCGCCTCTGGCACGGAAGTCGGGGCAGGGGTCGTCCCGATGCTCTCGATGGCGCTCGCCAGTAGACTGCGACGCCTGCCCCCAGCGCTGCTCATGCCGCCTCCGTCAGTCTGTCGGTGCCGACCTGCGCCATCCGCGACGGCCACTGTTTGCAAATATCCTTTTCGATCTCGCGAAACACCATGTTGAGGTTGTCGCGGCACCGCGTGTAGGTCTGGTGTGATCCGTATGGCTTGTTAATCTCGTAGATCGACGACATCGACAGACCGGCATTCTTGATCTCTTCCGACAGGAGGATCGGCGTCGATAGCATCTGACCGGCGTAGGTTTTCTCCATGACCTGAAGCATCTGCGCTTCGTTGGTCCTGTTGGGCTGGAACATGGTGCAGACGACACGAATGAACCCGTAGTCGATCGAAGTATCGAACTTCGAGACGAGGTCCATCGCTTCCCGACAGGTCTGCATGAAATGGATCGTCGAAAGATAGTCGAGCTGCCGGGCCGGCACGGGGATCAGCAAGCCGTCCGCAGCCGTCAACGTGTTCACACCCAAAAAGCCCATGGCCGGGGGAGGATCGAGGATCACGACATCATAATCGTGCCGCACTTCTTCCAGGCCGATCCTCAACATCCTGAACGCGCCGGCAATGGCGGTCGGGCCTTCCTCGATGGTTGCGGTCAGTTCCCATTCGGTGTCCTGCAGGCCCAGGTTCGCCGGGCAGATATCGATATTGGGCCAGGCGGTCTTCTGGATCGTCTTTCGCAGCGAATCGGCTTCGTCGATACGCGGCGAGAGGAAGTTCGAGAGCGTATGCGTCTCGTCCACCAATGCCTCGAGATTGACGTCGAACATCACACTCATCGAGGCCTGGGGATCGCAATCGACCACGAGCACTCGGTAACCCCGCAGCGCCAGATAATCTGCGAGATGCTTGCCCGTCGTCGATTTGCTGACGCCGCCCTTGAAGTTCTGCACGGCGATCACGACGGCTCGTTCCGAGGGCAATTTGCCCATCTTGATGCCCAGCTTCTCGCGGATCGCGATCAAGTCCTCGACTGTGTAAAACCGGCGTCCATTGGCTGCCGTCTTGGGAGCGGGCAGTCGGCCACGCGCCTCCGCCTTGGAAAGCGCTTCCGGCGTTCGCCCGAGCAATTCAGCGGCGACGGTTGCCCCCATTGAAATGTTCAGCGTTTTGCGATCGGATGGATCGATAGCCGCTTGCCGCAGGACCGTCTTGGCATTCTCGCACGAGGTTATCATCGCATCGAGAATCTGACCCGACAGCATGGGCATGTCCCCTTCTTGAACCCAAACCGGCCACGGTTCGTGAAAATTACCGCATAATGGCCCCTAATCCCGGACAGCTATGCCAAATACAGGGTAGTTAGTCAAATAGGGCGGCAGGATCTGCGGCACTCAGGGACAGGCCTCCTTGTCGCCGCCGAGTCCCGGACCGTTCGGGAAGTATCATTTCACCTAGAAACCCTCCCGAAAATCAAGATGAGTCGCCCACCTGCACGCCATGCTCAAGGACTTATCCGCAAATATCGTCAGACTTGCACGCCCGGCCGACGCCAATCCAAAGCAACGCGAATCGCCTCAAAGTTTCTCCGCAGACACAGCGCACAGGGGAGGAGGATCTAAATCCACACCGACTCGGCACCAGCCAGGGCTATTCTTTGTCATCAAAAGATTTTGTGACACGCCTCATTGCACGGTCCGTTGGGCTTAGCTTTTCAATAGCATCCGAAATGATGCGCTAGAGGCCGGCCGAGGAGAAGGGGAGGGGGGACGAGGTTGTGAAAGGAGCCGATCATGGCCCTCACAGCCGAACGACCTTCCCAGCAACTCATCGATCTCGTTGGCGCACTTGGTGGCACCTGGCATGGAAGAACCGCGATGTGCCTGTGCCCGTCGCATTCCGACAGCACCCCAAGCCTGTCGATCCGCCAGGGTAATCGCGGCATCCTGGTGACCTGTTTCGCCGGGTGCGATCGAGAAGACATCCTGCGCGAACTCCGGCGCGTACCGATCCGCAATCATTTCAGCTACACCGATGTTTCGGCGGTCTCGTCCGGCAATGCAAACCGGCTATGGGATGACGCCCTTTCCCTCGAAGGTACGCTGGCGGAACGCTATCTCGCGTCGCGCTACCTTGCGCCGATGACCGAGGATCTCCGTTTCCATCCGCGATGCCCGTACCGGCCAAAGCCCTGGACAAGCTTCCACCCGGCTCTTCTTGTGGCGGTGCGAGAAGGGCGGCGCCTGACAGCCGTGCAGCGAATATTCCTCGATCCGACAACGGCGCGCTATCGCATGAAGCTCATGCTCGGTCGGCCGGCGGCGGGCGCGTGGCAGGGAGGAGGGCGGGGCGCCGCCGTCCTCGCACTCGCCGAAGGCTTCGAGACCGCGCGCGCCTTCACCATTCTCAATGCGCTTCCATGCTGGGCAAGTCTCGGAGCGAGGCGCCTTCACCAGATCCGGCTGCCGGAGCAACTTCAAACCCTCATCCTCGCCCAGGATAACGATGCGGAAGGCGCCCGCGCTGCCGACCAGGCCGAGCAGTTCTACGCTCGCCCGGGCCTCACGATTGAACGAATGCCGCCGCCGCGCGGCATCAAGGATTGGGCAAGGGTGCTCGAGAGACGCATGGCAGCATGAGGGGCCGTCACCCCTCCAACCTCTTGAAGGAGGAATCTATCAACGCCGGCCGATCTCAGGCATGATACGACCATGAAGGCCTTTATGCTGACAGGCTATGGGGGCCCCGAGGCGACAGTAGTTCGCGAGATTCCGCGTCCCGAACCCGGGCCGGGTGAAATCCTGGTTCGTGTGCATGCGGCCGGCCTAAATCCCGTCGACTTCAAGACGCGTGAGGGCATGCTGAAAATCGTCCAGCGCTATCCCTTGCCGATCACGATGGGAACGAACTTGCCGGCGTCGTCGAGACGTCCCCGACAGCCAGGACACAATTCGCTCCTGGTGATCGCGTCTTCGCGCGGATGCCCAAGGAATCCATGGGCGCGTTCGCAGACTACACCGTCGTGCCGGAAGGCCTTTTGGCCAGGATGCCCGCGACGCTTGATTTCGCTGTGGCCGCAGGCGTGCCACTTGCGGGCCTGACTGCGCTTCAGGCCCTTCGTGACGAATTGCAGCTCAGGCCGGGGAGCCGCGTGTTCATCCCCGGCGGTGCCGGAGGCGTCGGCACATTTGCCATCCAGATTGCCAGATGGCTCGGCGCCGAGGTTACGACCACGGCTTCAGAGCGGGGCAGGGCACTGGTCGAGCGCCTCGGTGCCGACGTCGTGATCGACTACACGTCACAGCGTTTCGAGGATCATGTGCGCGACATGGACGGTGTCTTCGACCTGATCGGCGGGGATACCCTCATGAAGTCGTTCCAGGTCGTGAAGCCTGGCGGGAAGGTCGTTTCGATCGCCGGCATGCCCGAACCGCAGACAGCAAGACAGGATCTCGGCGGGGGCTTTTTGCTCACCGCGCTGTTCTGGGCGGTGAGCTATCGGCTCCGCGCGCAGGCAAAGAAGCACGGCGTCACCTATCGATATCTGTTCATGCATCCGAGCGGACCTGAGCTTGCCGAACTCGGCGGCCTCATCGAAGAGAAGAAGCTCGAGCCTGTGATCGACCGCGTGTTTCCCTTCGCCGACATAGCGGACGCATTCGTGCATCTCGAATCCGGGCACGCGAAGGGCAAGATCGTGGTGCAGATGCCGGCCTGACGGGCTGGGACAGATTCCGGCGCTTCACACTATGGCTGTTCCGCTTCCAAGGCCCCTGCCCCAGAACATGGCCAACACAGCGCAATGAGAAGGGGAGGGGGGTCGGAGGATTGATGCTGCCGATGGGGCAGCCAGTCCGGAGACCCCACCATGTCCGATCTCTTCGATACCGCCACCGCGGCTGAACGCCGCGCGGCCGTCATTCTTGCCGATCGCCTGCGTGCGACCGACCCGATCACCCGCGCGGATCTCAACGCGGCAATGATCGAGGGTTTCGGGGGAACGGACGCCGATGGCTTCTGGACCCAGCGTGATAGCTTCGAGATCCTCGAACACGCGCTCGCGCACCATCTCCAGTTCGGCCCCTATCCCCTCCACTCGCTCGATGATGTCGGAGCCGCCTGCGATCTCCTTGACCGGCTGCCTACCCAGACCGTTCGCAGCGAGGACCAGATCGAATGGCAGCAATTCTCGACGCCCATCGATCTCGCCGCGGTCGCGGTTCTCCTCGCCAACATCCAGAGAGACGATGTCATCCTCGAGCCGAGCGCCGGCAACGGGCTCCTCGTGGCGCATTGCCGGGACTATGGCGCGCTCCAGCTCAACGAATATGCATCGGCTCGCCGGGCCCGCCTTGCAGACATTTTCCCGGACGCGGCCGTCACCGGCCACGACGGCGCCACGATCAACTCCAGCCTGGCGGCGGCAACGCGCCCCAGTCTGATCCTCATGAACCCGCCATTCTCGCGGTCGGTCGGGCTAGGCGCCGACGCCCACGCCGCCGTCCGCCATCTCCAGGCAGCGCTTCGCCGGCTGCGCGGCGGCGGCCGTCTGGTTGCGATCATGCCCGACTGGTTCGGTCCCAATGCGCGGATGCGTGATCTCTTCGAGACCACGCTGCGCGATGTCAGCGTGCGGACCTCGGTGCGACTCGAGAAATGCTATCTGAAGCATGGCACCAGCATCGCGGTCCGGCTGTTCGTGATCGACAAGGTCCCCGGCACGACCATTCCCGCGACGATCCAGCGCACCTCCATCCGCGAGCTCATCGGCGCGCTCACGATTCACGAGCGCGGGACCCTCGCAGCGCCATCGGCACCGGCTCCCAAGCGATCGAGCAGCCCCTCACTGTTCCGCGCCATGAAGAGCAATCGCGCGCAGCCGCGGCCCTATTACGTTCCGGTCCGCAACAACGTGCTGCCCGTCGACTACGCGCCGCTCGAGACGCCCGCGCCGCTGCTCGACCAGGTCGGCGTCTATCTTCCCTATCGCCCGAGCCGGATCACCTTCGACGCGGCCGGCGAACATCCGACCGCCCTGGTCGAATCCGTCGCGATGGGCTCGATCGCGGCGCCGATCCCGGCCTATGTGCCGCGGCTCCCCGAACGCACAGTCTCCGAACGTCTGCTGTCGGCCTCGCAGCTCGAAACCGTCGTCTATGCGGGACATGCTTGGGACCAGTTTCTGCCGGGGAAGTTCAGGCCCGCCAAGGAAGGTGTCGGGCTCGAGGAAGCGCAGGATGGCCGCGCCTATCGCATGGGCTATTTCCTCGGCGACGGCACCGGGGCGGGGAAGGGGCGGCAGGTTGCCGCGTGCATCCTCGACAGCTGGCTCGCCGGGCGCCGCCGGAACATCTGGATTTCGAAGAACGAGGCGCTGCTCGAAGACGCGCGCCGTGATTGGACTGCTCTCGGCGGTCTCGCGGCCGACATCCAGCCTCTCTCCAACTGGAAAATCGACCAGGCGATACCGCTGGAGCAGGGCGTGCTCTTCGTCACCTACCCGACGCTTCGTTCGGCACGCGGCGATCATAGCCGTCTCCAGCAGGTCATCGACTGGGCAGGCGACGACTTTGAAGGCGTGATCGGCTTCGACGAGGCGCACGAGATGGGCGGCGTCGCCGGCGGCGAAGGCGCGCTCGGCAAGAAGGAGGGCTCGCAGCAGGGCATCTCCGGCGTGCTGCTCCAGAATCATCTGCCCGGCGCGCGCGTCCTCTACGCCTCGGCAACCGGCGCCTCCGACGTCAATAACCTCGCCTATGCCGTGCGGCTGGGTCTGTGGGGGCCGGAAACCGCCTTCAGCAACCGCGAGCAGTTCATCTCGGGAATCCGCAAGGGCGGCATCGCCGCGATGGAGCTCGTCGCTCGCGACCTGAAGGCGCTCGGCCTCTACACCGCCCGCGCGCTGAGCTTTGCCGGCGTCGAATATGACATCCTGCGGCATGAACTGACGCGCGAGCAGATCGCGATCTACGACGCCTATGCCGACGCCTGGGCGATCTTATGCGCAGCTGCTCATAACACGGCTTATCGCGAGGAAGCGATAATGCGCAGGAACGCGGCGTAGGCCCCGCCAGACTGCGGAACATTACGGCATTTCCTGCGCATTATTTCACAGGGTGTCGAGCCACTCCATCAGGCTGGCATCCCGTTTCCACGAAGGGGGTACGTTGCTCGCCGCCGGCGCACCCACCTGTTCCAGCGCCTTTCGCTTGGTCTCGAGATTGGCCTGTGCGTAGTGGTTGGTCGTGTCGAGGCTGACATGCCCCAGCCAACTGCGGATAACGGTAATGTCCACTCCGGCTGCTACAAGGTGGACGGCGGTTGCGTGCCGGAAGCTGTGCGGCGTCACATGCTTGGACCGGAGCGACGGCACAGCCTTGGCTGCCTCGTCAACATAGGCGGCGAGTTTGAACCGCACGCCCGACGCGCCCAGCGGCTTGCCATATCGGTTGACGAAGATGCGCTCGTCTGGCGCACGCGGTTGGCGTTCCAGTAACTTTTCGATCAACGTCACGGTTTCCGGCCAGAGCGGACAGATCCGTTCCTTGCGCCCCTTGCCATTGAGGCGAGCGCAGTGGGGTGCATCGAACCGGATCGCGTCGGGGCACAGATCAAGCGCTTCCTGGATCCGCGCGCCGCTGTTGTACAGGAACGAGAGCAACGCATGGTCGCGCATTCCCGCGACAGTGCTCCGATCGGGTTGGGCGAGAATCGCCTCGACTTCCGCCGGCTCGAGATAGCACGGCGCGGATGTCGGTTCCCGCTTGAGCGGTACGGTCAGAACCTCTGCGCATTGCGCGACATATTCCGGATTCCTGTCCGCCACGAAGCTGAAGAAGCTGCGGATCGCGGCGAGCCGGCAGTTACGCGTGCCGATCGTGGACCCGCGCCCATGTTCGGTATGGTGGAGGAACGCGCGCACCTCGTCGGCAGAGATATCGGCCAGTGCGACTCGCGCGACCCCGCCGCCTTTTCGCTCGGCGATAAAGCGCAGCAACAGCCGCCAGGTGTCACGATAGGACCGGATCGTATGGACCGAAGCACTGCGTTGCTCGACCAGCCATTCCTGGAAGAACGCCCGCAACAGAGAGGGGAACGGGTCGCTTCTCGTCATGGCCGCGCCTCCATGGTGAGGCATCGGGCGCCGACGGCACGGAAGCGTTCGCTTGCTTCCTGCAGCAGATCCTGCGTGACGGTGATGTAGACCAGCGTGGAGTTGATATCCCGGTGGCCCATGTAGGTGGAGAGGAAGTGCAGCTTGTCCTGCGGATTGACGCCGGCCCGGTACCATTGGAGTATCCGGTTGACGACCATCGAATGGCGCAGATCGTGAACGCGCGGCCCCGTTCGCCCGGTCGGGGCCTTGAACCCGGCGCGGCGCATGACATCGGTGATCATCGTCGAGACAGACCGCGGCGTGTAGCGATCATTGAAGTGCCCGTGCCAGAACAGACCTGATTCCGGATTTTGCGGCGCACCTGCGCGCTGCCTTGCATCGATATAGGCGCGCAGTTCGGCGAGGACGCTGCCTGTCAATGGCAGGATCCGGGTCTTGTAGAACTTCGTTTGCCGGATCGTGATCGTGCCCGACTGGAAGTCCACGTCGCCCAGATCGAGTCTGGCGAGTTCGCTGCGGCGCAGACCGGCACAATAGGCCAGAAGCACCATGGTGTAGAGGACCATCGGTCGCAGCGGTGCATTTGGCGACGGGTAGGAACGGGCAACATTGAGCATGTTCCGGACATCGGACGGGCTGAAGATATGCGGCCGCCGATGTTCTCGCGCCACTTCCCGTTCGGGCCGGGCGTCAAAGCGTTTCGGCGGGATGCCGGGATCGAGGCGATGCCGCGCCTTGGTCAGGAGGCGCCCGAGCTTCTGGCATTCAGCCGCGTGATTGCGAGTTGGTTTGGCCGCCTTCCAGCACGCCAGCATGGTTTCAAGCGATGACCCGGCAAGTTCGGGGTTCGCCTGAAGGAACCGGTCGAACCGCAATATCCAGTGGCCCTGCGTTTCATACTGATAGCCCCGGCTGTGCATCAGCGCGACATGATCGCGCATGAAGTCGCCCAGCACGCTGCCGAAGGGTGCAGGCTGTCGCAACGCGGCGAGTTCCTCATCGGGATTGGACGACGCCAGCGCGCGCCAGATCGGCTTGCTGTGTTTGACGTTGTACCGACGGCGAAGCGCGACAATGGGATTGTCGGCGATCAGTCCGATTTCGGCGAGGTGGTCAAGGAAGCGATCGACGATGCAGACCTGGTTCAGCAATGTCGACATTCGCCAGCGTCTTGCCATTTCCTTCAGCCAGGCCTCGAGCATCTGCCGGTCCACCGCCGGATGCCGGCGGGCAACATCTTCGAAGGTGCGAAGGAACCAGCGATAGGTCGGTACGCTTCCCGGCCGGAACTGCGATTTTACCAGGAAGGCGTCGACGACGGTGCGATCGGGATCGTGCCAGGCGCTCATGACAGCACCTCCATTCCAGGCACATCGAGTGCCACGGCTCGGAGATCATCTGTTGCCAGTTTGAGATAAGTATTGGTGGATTCGGTGGATCGATGCCCGAGCACGTCGCCGATAATCTTTTGCGGGACCGACGCCCGCAGCATTTCAACCGCACGGGCGTGACGGAACACATGCGGTCCCCGCTTCCCGGGCGGTTCGACGCCTGCGGCCGACAACCGTCCCCTGACCATGCCATACAGGTTCGTCATCGCGATATAGGGCGCGCAGGACCGGACGAAGACCTCCCGCGCTTCGGTCCGGGGCCGCCCATGGCGAAGGTAATCGAACAGCGCCTCGCCAACCGGCGCCAGGAGCGGCATGGCGGAATGCGCATTGGTCTTGGTGTGGCGGATATGCAGGGATTCTTCGCGCCAGTTCACGTCCTCAAGGCGCAGGCGACAGATTTCGCCTTCGCGCAGGCCATATGTCGCAAGCAGCTGAAGTATCGCATGATCGCGCAGCCCTCGCGGCGACAGGTCCGTCTTCGCAGCTGCCAGCACCGCCGCGATTTGCTCCGTGTCCAGCGTCGAGGGCACATCTTCATAGGCGTAGAGCATGGGACCGATGATGTGCGGGGTGAGATCGGTCGGGATACGACCCGTCCGGTGCAGATAGCGGACCACCGAGCGGAGCCGCTCCGCAACATCCGCCAGTGACTTGCGCCGCAGGCCAGGCCCGCGCATGTCCATGTAGAGATCGACATCCCTGACATTCAGTGTTGCGAGACCAGCTCCGCCGCCGCGATCGAACTGCCAGCGCAGGAAGTTTCGTGCCTCCCACATCGCCGCCGCAATGCTCGCACTCGCCAGACCGCGTTCGTCGCGCAGCCATGCCTCGTATTCGCAGCAGATCGCATGGCGGAACGCCGCGTCGGGTCCGGTCAGTTCCGGTTCGGGAGGCCATTTGCCCTGGGCAAGCCGAAGCAGCTTGGAAATCGCCGTGCGCGGCAGCTTGTGCCAGCGTGGGCTGGGATCCCGGCCATACCGGGCCTGAAAATCCTCGATCGCATAGTGGAAATACTGATCGACCTGCCCGGGCGTCACGGATTCCACCCGGATATCGCATTCGGCCAGGTAATCGAGAAACGCACGAGCATAGAGGCGATGGTTCGCAACCACCACGGGATTGTAATTTCGCTCCGTCAGGAAATTCGTGAGCTTGGCGATCAGCTCATCGTGCAACTTCAACATGATTGTCTCCTCGGTTGGTCCAGAGACCGCCGAGGTTCGCAACCAAAATAATGCGCAGCAAATTTGCGCCAGATAACGGAAATTCCGCGACTACGCCGCGTTCCTGCGCATTATCGCTTCCTCGCGATAAGGCATCATCCACCGCAACATGGAGCATGCCCTCGAATTGACGGCCGTGGTCGACGGGCTCGAAAATGCGACCCTCAACAGCGGCGCCAAGGCGTCGGCGCGCTCGCGGTTCGAGTCAACCAAGCAGCGCTTCTTCGGCCAACTCCTTCTCAGCATGAAGCTTCCGACCGTGATCGCGGCGGCGAAAGCCCATCTGGCAGCAGGGCAATCGGTGGTCCTCCAACTCGTGACCACCGCGGAATCGATCCTCAACCGGCGGTTGGGCGATCTCTCGCCCGACGAGCGCGCGACGCTGGAAATTGATTTGAGCCCCCGTGAGTACATTATCGACTACCTCGAGCGGGCTTTTCCGACCCGGCAAATGCAGGTCTTCAAGGACGACACTGGCACGCCGCGCTCATTGCCGATGGTGGGTGACGATGGGCATCCGGTCTACAATCCCGAGGCGGAAGCCGCGCGCGATGCTCTCATCGAGAAACTTTGCGCCATGCCGCCCATCATGTCCGCGCTGGACGCTCTGCTCGAGCATTTCGGCCACGACAATGTCGCCGAGGTCACCGGCCGCACCAAGCGCCTCATCACGGCAAGCGACGGCCGGCAGAAGCTTGAGAGCCGATCGGCCCGGACGAGCCAGGCCGAAGCCGCCGCGTTCATGGCCGGCAAGAAGCGCATGCTGGTCTTCTCCGACGCCGGCGGCACGGGCCGAAGCTACCATGCCTCGCTTGATGTTCTGAACCAGGAGCAGCGCGTCCACCTGTTGCTCGAACCCGGTTGGCGCGCCGATCGCGCGATCCAGGGCCTCGGCCGGACCCACCGCACGCATCAGGCGACCACGCCGCTGTTCCGCCCGGTGACGACCGACTGCAAGGGCGAGTTGCGCTTCACCAGCACGATCGCGCGGCGCCTCGACAGTCTCGGCGCGCTCACGCGCGGCCAGCGCCAGACGGGTGGGCAGGGGCTGTTCGACCCGGCCGACAACCTCGAAAGCGAATATGCCTGCGCGGCGCTCCTCTCCTGGTTCGACCTGCTCGCGGCCGGCAAGCTCTCAAGCACCACGCTCGACGACTTCCAGCATCGTACCGGCCTCGAGCTCTGCGACAAGGATGGCGTCCTCAAGGACGAGATGCCGCCGATCCAGCGCTGGCTCAATCGAATCCTCGCGCTGCCGATCGCGCTGCAGAACAGCATCTTCGACGAATTCCTGTCGCTGATCGAAACACGCGTCTCGGCCGCGCGCGAGGCAGGACGGCTCGACGTCGGCGTCGAGACGATCCTCGTCGACAAGGCCACGCTGATCGACGACGTCGTGCTGCGTACCGATCCACGCACCGGGGCCACCTCGCATCTCCTCACCATCGAGATAGCGCGGCGGCGCAACCCCGTGTCCCTCGAGCGCATCCTGCGCATTGCCGACGGCGACGGCAGCGCCGGCTTCATGATCAACCGCAAGTCGGGGAAGGCCGCGCTTCGGACCCGGGCGCGATCGCTCATGGAGGAGAAGGAGGGGACGCCCATTGCGCGCGTCGAGATGATGCGACCGACGCGCAACGAATATATGCGCGAGGACGACCTCTACGAGTCCTCCTGGGAGGAAGTCGACCGCGTGACGTTCAGCACCGAATGGACGAGGGAAGTCGAAATAGCCCGGGAAACCGTCGACAGCGAGACGATCCGGCTCGCGACGGGCCTGTTGCTGCCGATCTGGTCAGCCCTGCCGAGCGATCATATGGCGGTCAACCGCATCGTTGATGGGGAAGGGCAGTCCTGGCTGGGGCGCCTCGTGTTCGACGATCATGTGCCCCAGCTCTTCACCAAGCTCGGGATCGATCGTTCTGATACGCTCCCGCCCGACGCCATCGCCAAGGCAGTCTCGGCGGGGCGCAGCGTCGATGTCTCGCACCCGTTCCCGCTCACCATCAAGCGCTCGGTCGTCAACGGTTCGCAGCGGATCGAGCTGGTGGGTTGCCCACACGAGCGGCTGCCTTGGCTCAAGTCGATCGGCTGCTTCACCGAAGTGATCCAGTATCGCACGCGGGTTTTCGTACCGATGCCGTCGGCAGAGGCGATCCTCGGCCAGATGCTCGGTTAAGTGTCTGCCGAAGCCCGAATCGTCATTTGCAAAACACGGAAAAACTTCCAAAAAGCGGGCCGCAACACGCGGTGGCAGCTCGCAGAGACGTTGTCGGCGGTCCGTGCTCTGCCTGACCCGCGAGTGCCTTCGCCTCGAAAGTCCCCAGGCCGCGGGGACATGAGTTCGCGGATAACGACCAATCCCTTGCACGAAGATGACACTCCCGTCGATCTATAGTCGACCGCATTCGACGAGTAGGCTTGTAGCCGTTTCGAGGCGGTCGGGTGTCGGCTCTGGAGGATTGCCCTGGCGCGTCGTGCCCGGCGTGAGCGTCCATCCGCCCTCATCCATGACAATCCGCAAACGGAGGATCGTCTTGCCCCGATTGCGAGCGTCGGCCAGGCCCCGTCCCACGGACCAATAGGCATGCTGCGCCATGATCCAGATCTCGAGCACGCGCCCGACGAAGCCGGCCGGCGAGAGCTCACGCCAGCCTTCCGCCTCCCTCTTGGCACGGCTGAGGGGCAATCGATCGGGATTCTCGAAGGGATGGCCCTGGTTCGGCGCTTCCCGGAGGCAGAGAGCAAGGGCTGCGACAATGGCAGCCGGAAGCTGTTCCTGGTCGCGCAGGACTTTCTGCAGGGAGCGAAGACGTTGGACAGGATTCGCGGTGTCCTTCGACACGAGAATCCAGTCTCCAGCGCTATCCGCCTTCGACGTCTCATCCACGGCATCGATGAAGGCCTGTGCGAGTTGCCCGGTGGAGCGAGGGCCAGGTAGAAGCGCGCCGATCGTCCAATAGAACAGGCCTTCGAGCGCGAGCCGGAACAGCTGCCGGATCTGGACCGCTCGCCATTCGTCCGCCGCGATCGGGCGGTCGTTCGCACTGTTCCATGCGTCGGCCCGATCGGCCATGCGCATTCTGATGTCCTCGTAAGTCGCCTCCTCGTCCGCGAGATCCGCATAGGCAGCCTGGATCAGAGCGACGCCTTTCTGGCGGGCGGGCGCCGCGCGTTCGCCGCCGAGCCTGGTGAACATGGCCTTCGCTTCGGCCGCGCGAGGCTTGTCCATCGTCCAGAGTTTACCCCAGCGCTCGGCGTCCGCCCGCTTCACGCTGACGCTTCCGAAGCGATGGAACGCCTCGTGATCCAATTCCGCCTCGACGCGCTTTTCGAAAGCGTCGAGCACCGGCTCGAGGGCGGGATCGGGCTGGAATATGCCAGCGGCGCCCTCGATCGGGATCAACCATCCCATCGTGCGCAGGCTCGGGCCGTAGTTCAGAGGCGATATGAAACCGGTGGAATAGCGTCGCATGTTACGCCGGGCTTCCCATTCCTCGCCGCCAAACCGATAGCGCACGGCATCCAGCATCGGGCGCATGGCCTGTGCTCCGGGTATGTCGGCTTTGGGATCGATCAGGAACTGGGACCAGGCGTAGATCGCCTCGATCCGGTCGACGAAATCGCGCATTTCCTCGGGCTGCGCGCTCTGTCGCCTTCCGCGCTCCAGGATATGGCGGACACGCCGCCAGGCCCAGGCCATCAGCGTATAGGGCCGGATGTGGCTTGCCACGTTGTTGAGGTCAGGGAGCACCCGGTCCATCAGGCCGAAATTGATCTGGCGCAGACCGAGCGGATCCACACCCCCCATGCCGATCTTGCTTCTGTCGACCGGACGGGGTTCGCCGGCGGTGCGTGCGACGTCGAGGAGTTCGTTCAGATCCATCACGATCAGCAATCCCGATTAAGCAGGATTCGGCCACAGCAGCTCGCCAATCCCCGCAGCCGCAGATCCTCTCCGGCCGCAAGGGGAAGCCTCATATTGCAACGAGGGCACGACGCTCTGAAGGTCTCGAGTATCATCAGCTTGGCGAACGACGCGGGATCGCGCAGCGCCCGGTCAAGACTGGGCCAGTGCGGCGACGAGCGAAGGCTATCAAATCCGACATCGGGACCATGCCCATCGCTGGCGGCAAGATAGGCGTCGATCTGCTCGCCCATGGTCCTTGCCGTCAGCACTTCGCCGAGAAAGCCGTCCAGGTCGATGCCTTGGCCGAGCAACGCCATGAAAGCCGGGATCACATCTGGAGAGACGGCAATGGTGGCCGGATCGATCCCGCGACGCAGGAAATAGCGTCGCGCCCGAATGGCATTGTCGTCCCGTCGGCCGGCGGCATGATGAAGGAGGATGGAAGCGGCGGCGAGGTCGCTTTCGGGGCTGTCAAGCGCGGCGATCTGCGGCAACACCTTGTCGAGCCAGAGTTGCACCTTGGCCGGTGCCGGTCTGATCCGGTCGGCCAGGAAATGCGACAGCGACAGCGCCATGAGCGCGTTACGACCCGCGGCCTCAGGCGCCAGCATGGTCATCAGGAGTTCGTCGAAGATCTGGAGCGACCGATAGTTCGCCGCTTCTTCGGACCTCGCTCGCTTCTCGCGGTCCTTCTCATCGTCGTCGTCATCATCGTCGGTTTCGCCGCCGGCGCCCCAGGGGCCCCGCGATTGTCTAAACACGGCACGGATCAGAGCCATGGTGTGGCGCCATGCGGACGATGTTTCCTCTCCGGGCGCTGCCGACAGCAAGTTAGCGCCGAGGGCAGCCGCATTGAGGTCGGCGAGCGTCACCACGCCTTCGATCCCGTCTGGCCGGCCGCCACTACCGCCACCGCCGATGCCGAGCGATGCGGGCATGCGACTCGGATCCTCGCGAAACCACGCCAGGATGGCGGCGACGTCGGTCGGCGTTTCGGTGCCGGCGAGCATCGCCATGAGCCGCGTGGCGATCGAACCTGTGCGCCGGATCAGCTCGAGCGCCGCCGCAATCGACACGAAGCCTTCCCAGCGTCGGCCGCCCTGCTCGAGTCCGAGGATCAGACGACCGTTTTCCCAGCTTTCTAATTCGATGCCCGGCGCATCGAGCTGGAAATGGCCGTCGCCAGAGACCACGACCGGACCCAGCGCATGGGATCCCCTGGGGGTTCGCAGCACGGCGCTTGCGTTCCCGCCAAGCCTCGGTGTCAGCGCGCGGCCCGCTATCCGTTCTCCTTCCAGCGAGGCGCTCAGGATTCCGATCGCGGAGTCGCTCGTCTCGTTCTCGTCCAGCGCGTCTGCCGGGAGGCGGGCAGGGGCCGTTCCCGGGGCCGTCACCCAGTAGCTCTTGCTGCCCCGCTGGACCCGGAGCACCCCGGCCTCGACGTTTCGCCCGAACAGACCGGCATGCGTCACATTGGCGCTGCCGCTGAGAAGGAGGCGTCCCTTGCGGCAAACCAGTTCGATCGACTTGGCATGGAGCGGTCTGTCATCGTGGCCGAACGCGTCAGCCACGTCGACCGGCTGCCACTTGGGTCCGCCCTCGAAGGGCCAGGCATTCGAGCCCGGACCGCGGACCGTTCCTGCGGGATGGGCATGGAGATGCGCTTTTTCGATACCCAGCAGTGTCGCGAGCGCATCCAGCCCGTCGGCGCGTAGATCGTAATAGGGCGAGACCGCCGTAAGGCGGGTCACGCCGCCAAGGTCGTCGGCATAGAGCGCGAGCTGTTCCGCGATCGGCGCATCGAGGCTGTGCACCACATGGATATGGCCCGTCCGCGGCTGTCCCTGCGCCGATCGTCGCAGAAAGCCGGCAATCGTCTCGCAGGCAGGCCCTGCCGTCGTGATGATCTGAGCCGACGCGGCGAGCTGTTCGAAAAACGCCGCCGCATCGTCGAATGCATCCGCCGCGAAGCTTGGGTGCAGATGCTCGACCAGCTCGAGATTGCCGCCCCAGCCCGCGAAAGTCAGGTTGCCCGATCCGACGAGCAGATGAGCATCATCATCGCCGAACAGCGCGCCCACTTTTGCGTGGAACACCCCTTGATTTGCGCAGGCGACGGCTTCGATCTCATAGTCGCGGCCGACCCTGCGCGCACCTTCCTCGCTCAGGCCGGCGCGCACGCCTTCCGGATCGGCCAGGATGAGAGCATTGCGGCTACCCCCGCGAAGCAGCGCGTCGAGAAGCACTGCCTCGAAGAACGACAGCGAAAGCGCATAGGTCGTGAAGGCAGCACGCTTCCACGGCGCTGCCGAGATCAGATCGAGCGGATTCACACGTACCCCCTTGGTTCCAGCCTAATCGCTCGCCAGTTCACCGACAGTAAAAATCGAAGCTGGACCGAAAAGCGATCGCTCGGCGGCTCTGCAGCTCGCTGGTTCGCCGTAAGCCAATCGGGGAAAGGGAAGGGGGGGACGGAGCTGGTGTCCGGGATGATCCGGACGCCAGATGGAGCTCCTTCCCATGACCGCATCCGTTAAGCTCGCCAAGCTCACGCTTTCACCCATCAACGTCCGCAAGCGACCCGACGAACTGCTCGAAATCCCGCAGATGGCGGCCGATCTCGAAGCGCGCGGAGTCCTGCAGAACCTGCTTGTCACCCCCGTCCGGAAACCGCGCGGCACCTTCGAGGTGTTCGACGGCGGCCGCCGCCTGCGCGGCCTGCGCCTGCTCGCCGAGCGCGGCGTGATCGACCCCGAGACCTATGACGTTCCCGTGAAGGTCCTGGTCGGTGACGAGGCGACCCTGTCCGAGACTTCGACGGCGGCCAACTTCCACCAGCTCAAGATGACGCCGGCCGAGGAATGCCGGGCGTTCCAGTATTTCATTGGGCTGACGGGCGACATCGACGGCGTTGCCAAACGCTTCGGCCTCACCCGCCGCTTCGTCGAGGGCCGCCTGCGCCTTGCGACGCTCGCCGAGCCGATCTTCGAGGCGCTGAGCGAAGGCACGATCACGCTCGACGTCGCCAAGGCCTATGCGTCGACAGAGAACCAGGAGAAGCAGCTGCTCGTCTGGAACAGCTACGGCACCAGCTATTCCAACGCCGACACCATCCGCCGTGTTATCGCCAACGAGACCATGAACTCGACCGATCCCGTCGCCATCCTGGTCGGCGAGGACCGCTACGCGGACGCCGGCGGCAAGGTCGATCGCGACCTCTTCAGCGACAGCGGCGACAAGTGGGTCAATCCCGAGATCGCGCAGCGGCTCGCCGCGGACATCATGGAGGCAGAAGCCAAGCTTGTCGGCGAGGAGCTCGGCCTTGGCTGGATCCGTCCGATCGCGTCCAACTATACCCACAGCGCCGCCGCCGGCCTCTATCGCGTCATCCTGCCCACCGCGGACCCGACCGAGGAACAGCAGGCCCGGCTCGAGGCGATCGCGGAGCGTCAGCAGGCGATTTCCGTGGCGATGGACGACGAAGCCATCGGCGAGGACGCGTATAAGGCGCTGGACCAGGAATATGACGCGCTCAGCGCCGAGGAGCTTGCGATCCGCAAGGTCGCGCCAGTTCTGCCGGACGAACTGCGGCCGCTGGTCGGCGCCTTCCTCAAGCTGACGCCCAAGGGCGAAATGGTGCTCGACGCCGAATATTACAGCGAGGAGGCTATCCGGATCGGCGGCACCGAGGACGAGACGGGCGACACCGCGGACAAAGGTTCGCGCGGCCGGCCGAGCGGTGCCGGCAGGGAATCCGCGACCCCGGCCTCCCGGCCGGAAGCGGTGGCTCCGGGCGGCAAGCCGCTCAGCGCGCGGCTCTACGACGAGCTCGCGATGCAGCGGCGCGACGTCCTGGCGGCGACGCTCCTCAGCCACCCGGCCCTCGCGCTCGATTATGCGCTCTTCGTCATGATCGACGATCGCATGACCGCCGAAAGCGCCTATGGCTCGACCATTCGCGCTCGCTCGCCCCAGGACCCGGTCACCGGCGAGCAGCCTGCGACCCGCGCCCGTAGCTATCTCGCCGAAGCCCATGACGGGCTCGATGCCGGCTGGACCGAGTACCAGTCGCAGGTCGACCGGTTCGAGGCCTTCCGCGGTCTCGACGACGACGCCAAGGCGGCCTGGCTCGCCTATATCGTCGCGATGTCGCTCGAAGCGCCAAATTCCCGCGCCGAGCAGTCCCCGCTGCAAAACCGGCTTGCGACCATCATGGAAATCGATGTCGCAAGCTGGTGGCGGCCGACCTCGGAGAACTTCTTCGACCGGGTCAGCAAGGGTTCGATCCTGACCTTGCTCGCCGATGTCGGCGGTGCGGCGCTCACGGCGCGTCACGCGACGATGAAGAAGTCCGAAATCTCGGAATCGTGCGCCAAGCTTTTCGCCGGCGAAGCGATCGTCGAGCCGGAGGTTCGCGACGCGGCGCTCGCCTGGGTGCCGAACGCGATGAAGTTCCTCGATTCTGCGCCCGCCGACGATCTCGATGTCGACGACGAACCCGAGGACCAGGGTGGCGATCAGGACACGGTCGCGGTGAACGACGCCGATGGCGAACCTCAGCTGGACGATCAGGACGCGCTCGCGGCCTGACGCCTCTCACCTCCTGGAGTGCTGACCGCCGGCGCGCAGACACGCGTCGGCGGTTTCCCTTTCCCGCACAGCGGAGTTCTCACCATGTCAGCTTCACGTCGATCCAGCCGCGACGTCGCCGCGGAAATCACGGATCTCATCATCCGCAAGCTAGAGGAGGGCGTTCCGCCCTGGTCGAGACCCTGGCGATGCAGCGGCGCCGGCGGCCGCCCGCTCCGGCACTGCGGGACGCCTTACACCGGCATCAACACGCTCTATCTCTGGGCGCTCGGCGACGCGATGGGCTACCGTTCGCGCTTCTGGATGACCTATCGCCAGGCCGAGGCGCTCGGCGCCAATGTCCGGCGCGGCGAGACCGGCGCGATCTCGGTCTATTATTCGTCGTTCAAGAAAACCGAGGAGCATCCCGAAACCGGCAAGGAGGTCGAGAAGAACATCCGCTTCCTTCGCCACTACGTCGTCTTCAATGCCGACCAGATCGACGCGCTCCCGGCCTATTTCTACGCCCCCGAAGAACCGGAAACGCCGGTGGAACCCTCCACCCGCCAGGCGGCGATCGACGCCTTCTTCGACGCGATCCCCGCCGACGTTCGCCATGGCGGCAACCAAGCCTACTTCACGCCGACCTTTGACCATATCCAGATGCCCAGCCGAACCTCGTTTCGCAGCATGGATCTGTACGCGTCGACGAGATGTCACGAGACCGTCCATTGGTCGGGCCACTCCGACAGGCTGGCCCGCACGTTCGGCAAGCGCTTCGGCGACAAGGCGTATGCGTTCGAAGAGCTCGTCGCCGAAATCGGGGCGGGGCTCTGCTGCGCGGATCTGGGTCTGCCGAATGTGCTGCACGATCGCCATGCGAGCTATGTCGGGCATTGGCTCGGGATCCTGCGCGGCGACAAGACCGCGATCATCCATGCGGCCGCCAAGGCAGAGCAGGCCTTCGCCTACCTCAAGAGCTTCGGCAGCGCGGCAGCTGAAGGCGAATGCCACGAGGATGACGCGCCGGCACCCGCGCTCGCAGCCTGACGTCGGCTTCTCACCATCAGAAAGGACAATCAACCATGGGATGGCTTTTCATGCCCTTCACGTCGATGGGAGGCCACAAGAGCGCCAAATCCTATCTCGACGCGCAACTGACTTACGAATGCACGCTCGACGACGGCACCACCCGCGGGCTCCGGGTGCTGGCGTCCTCTTGTCCCGGGAACCGGACCTATTACGCCGCGGCCCAGGAACTGGTCGGCGGCGTTCCCGGAAGCGTCTTTGCCGTCGTTTGCCTGGTGCGCTGGAACCCGCGTTCGCGCGATGGCCACCAATTTGGATACAAGGACATGAGCGAAAACATGGGACCGTGCGAGGCCGACTGCCCTGCTTCGATCCTCGACCTCCTCTCGCCGACCGACAACAAGCATGCTCTCGACTGGCGCGAACGGTGCCGCGCCAACATCGCCCGGCGCGCGCGCAAGCTCTCGGACGGCGACCGCATCCGGCTCGAGCAGCCGGTCACCTTCAGCGACGGCCACGTCGCGCAGGAGTTCGTGGTCTGCAAGCGCCAACGCAGCCTCATGTTGCGCGACCCGGCCAACGGCTGCTTCTATCGGATCAGCCGGCTCATGGAGCGGGCCTGGTCGATCGTGCCCGTCACCAAAATCCACAAGACGGTGTTCGCCTGAGCATCAATCCGTATATCCTCGTGATGAAGTGGATCATGTCATGACAATCGCCATCGAAAGGAACGGCCTCTCCTCCAAGCGCGGACTGCTCTGCAGTCGCGAGAACGCCATGCGCGTCGCGGGCCGGATCTTCGATCATTCCCAGGAACGGGTCAGCATCCTGCGCACCGCGGACCCGCTGCAACCCTTCCGTGTATCAACCGACCCGGCGACGCCGGGCCTCATCGTGCTCGAAATGGTCGCATGAACCGCCTTGTCGTCCTGGCGCTTCTGCTGGCGGCCGCCAGCACGCCTAGCGATGCCGCCGAGGACACCTCGTTCAGCGCCAAGGCGCGCGCCCTCGACGGCGATACGGTCGCCACCGACTTCCGTCTGCTCGGCGTCGATGCGTTCGAACGGCGTCAGCTATGCGAACGCGCCGGCGCCTGCTGGGAATGCGGCAAGGCCGCGCAGGATCTCGCCGCGCGCACCTTACGAGGCGGCGACGCGCAGATCCGCCTGTCTTCGCGCTCGAGCTATGGCCGCCCGGTGGCCACCGTCTCGATAGATGGTAGAGACCTCGGCGAAGTCATGATCTCCGCCGGACTCGCCATTCCGCAGCCGCAATATCTGCGGTCCGATCCCGCACGCTCCGCGCGCTACACGGCCGCGTTCGCCCAGGCGCAGCGGCAACGCGCCGGAGCCTTCGCCGGAAGCTGGCTGGAACCCGCCCGGTGGCGGCGCGGCGAGCGGCTAACCTGCGAACGGTGAGGGCGGGGACAAGACAACCGGCTCGATCGCCACATAGGGCCGAACAAGGCGCCGAGCGGGAATCGCCTGACTTTCGCACACTGCGGAATGACCGGCTCGGGCCGATAGGCGAATGTCCGGATTGGAGCCGGGTCGCGGGGACAACCGACGCTCGCGCGGGGGTCGGCAGCCGACCAGACCCGGTCGTTCAAATCGACCATCTTCTACGTCTGCTCCTAACAGAAGCTGCCGATGGAATGCTTCGGAGCGGGCTGCCAGGAAGCTGCAGGCCCTGTGAGCATGTTCGCTCTCCGTTCTTGAGAGGCATGTCGGCGCCGGTAGCGCTCTCGCAAACGCGGCACGCGAACGCGCTGCTCAGTCAGATATAGAGCTTATAACCTATATGCGTGGGTTGAAATCCCAATCGATCATAGAAACGATGTGCATCCGGCCGGGCCTTATCTGTGGTCAGTTGGACGAGGGTGCAGCCACGCTCCTGACAGGTTTCGATCGCCCATGTGAACATGGCCTCACCGATATGTTCGCTCCGTCGCTCCTTTGCGACGCGCACGGCCTCAATCTGGCCTCGCATCGAACCACCGCGTGACAATCCGGGAATGAAGGAAAGCTGGAGCGTGCCGATAACGGCACCTTCGTCGTCGGCGACGACGAGAAGCTGGTTCGGATCAGCCTCGATCTGCGCGAACGCAGATGTGTACTGAGGTGATACTCCGTTACCCGCGCTTTCCCGCCCTGCGCCCAAGATGTCATCGGCTAGAAGATCGATTATTGCGGGAAGATCGACAGAGGTTGCTCGTCGGTAGATAATTTCAGCCACGAGAAACCCTCAAAACTGGCTACGATTATGATTGCTGTCCGCCCAGCTTAGCGGACGAAAAGCCGATGACCACCCCTTCGACGCCACGACCCGGGAAGTGTTTCGTAACACCTCCCCTGTTGTGGGAAGATATGTAATATCGCAATCTCGATCTGAACCGCGACTATGCCAAGCTCGATGCGCCGGAAAACGCGCGCGATCGTGAGGCTGCTGCGCGATCTTGATCCCGCGCTCGACATGGATTTCCACGTTAGCGATGGCTTCGACCACCAGTATGATATCACCTTCACCTATGCGGGTTGGGAAAAATATGCCCGGCACCGCGCTACGGCTGATTGGCTGGAGCAGCGCTTCGACCCAGTCGTCAGAGATGACCTTCGGCGCGCCGGGCACATCCCCGGCGTTTATCCCAGCGCGGTCGATGCCCATGATCCCGCCAAGGGCATTCGGTTCAGCCCGGAAGGGCCGCGCTATTCCACCGGCTATGGCGACTTCATCGGCGTGCCGACCGTGTTGGTCTAGAACCATGCGCTGAAGCCGTATCGCCAGCGTGTATTGGGCAGCTACGTATTGATGGAGGCAGCATTGCGCCTCGCGGGCGAGGACGCACAGCGCATCGCCGACGCCAAGGCGACGGATCGCTCCGCTCGCCAGGCCGAACTGATGACCCGGTGGCAGCCGGCGCAGCAGCCGTCGGCTTCATCGACGCATTCAAGAGCGTGGCGTTCGAAACCTATCGCTTCCCCGCGTCAGGCCGGCTTGAACAGCGCTGGCTCGGCCGCCCGATCCACTTCAGAATGCCGATCATCGGCCAGACCGCGACCGAACAGGCGAAGTTGCCCACGGCATGGTGGGTGCTCGCGGGACAGACCGAGGTCGTCGAACGGCTCACGCTGCACGGCATCCGCTTCGAGGTGATCCCAAGGCCGCGCACATTGACGCTCGACCATGTCCGGATCCTCGATCCGAAACTGAAGCTAACGAGCGAAGGGCGGATACCGGTTGAAGCCCGCCTTGTGCACGAAGATCGCACCACGACACTTCCGGCCGGCACCTTACGGGTGCCCAGCGATCAGCCGCTTGACCTCCTTGCGGCCGTACTTCTGGAACCGAAAGTCAGGATTCGCTGTTTGCATGGGGCCTCTTCCATGCTGCGCTGCAGCCGGGGCCGGGCATCGAGGATTCTGTTCTCGCGCCAATGGCAGACCGGCTTCTGGAACAAGATGTCAAGGTGAAAGCCGAGTTTGAAGAAAAGCTGGCAACCAATCGCGCGTTTGCCAATGATCCGGATGCACGTCTCGCTTGATTGGCTCACCGGCTTTTACCGACAGATCCGTATTCCGCACGCTATCCAGTCATGCGCGAAAGATGGTGAGCAGTTTGGCGACTGTTGCCATCCGGAGTGGGATGAAACGGCGACAGGAGCTTGAGCAACCAAGCCAACAAGGTCACCCTTCAAATGGCGAAGGGCACGCCGAAAAGCCGGCCTTAGGCATTGGGTGTGGTTTCAGGCATCTCCATGGTCATTCTCCTATCGCGACATTGGCATCTGCGAGAGGATTGCCGACGAGAACGCGCAGGAGTGGCTTCTGGAGCTCTTGCCGATCTGACGCAGACGTTCGCATCCGAGGAGGCGATGTTTGGCCCCGACAAGAGCTGCCGGTTGATATGGTCAAGGGCACCTTTCGGTTACGCGCCCCATTCTGGTCATGGTCGGAACCACCACGAGCACCCCAATCCCGTCATGGCTAGGCGATCAGTGGTGCGACAGTGTCGACCTGCGCTTGATACGCGATTGAAGGCCCAAATTCCTGGGTCATGTTCGTTGGAGCGAAACGTCACATAACACCATAAGCCGCCGTTACGCCTTACATTTACGAACGACTGCTTCGTTCCAGACGCCCGTGTTCGGCTCTTTCCCGAAAACGGGCGCGATTGGGCTCAGATCTCAGTGTTTTCGGCAAGGGCAAGCACGTTCTCTACGTCGATCCCGAGATAGCGCACCGTATTTTCTATCTTGTTATGACCGAGAAGGATTTGGACCGCCCGCAGATTTCCCGTCAATGGCCGTAATTCTTGACTACAAGCTTGAATGACGGCTTTGTCCCACCACTCGTTATTCGGGACGGTGAGATGGTATTCAACCTCTCCCAAATATGCGCGCAAATGTGGAGCGACAAACATTTGTCGAACGGCGGCCCGTTCATTTCCGACGAACTGGCGAATGTGCTTAAGCAGTCAGGCCTTACTTGATTGAGCCTGAGCGAACATGGCGTGGAAACCGTCGCGTGATGGCTGCTTCGCAATCAGTATGACGACACACACATGAATCGCGCCGCTGATGGTCCATCTCGATCACTGGCACACCGTTGCCTCAATCCGGTTGCGCGAAAAACACTGTCGGATTGGGAAAGTGTCCGGCAACCCGATTTCGAGGGATTTCCGTCACCCTAGATCAACACCCGCTACACCTTGTCCAGCGTAACGTCGTCGGGCCGGTGATCATGGAGCTCGGCAGTGCTGGGAGAACTGTGGTTCGCCATCGCCACGGCCGTCTCGATCCCGGCTGCGCCGGCATGCCAACGCACCGTGAACGCGCTTCGCTGAGGAGAATGGATGTCAATCGTCCGCAACATATGAGGTCCCATCACGAAGGCTCGGCGCACTACACCGACGCGTTCGCCGAGGCGCAGTAACGACGCGCCGAGAGGCTAACCTGCGAACGCTGAAGGCGGGCACCAGACAGCCGGCACCGGACAAGGGATAAACCAAGAGGGCGCGCGACCGAGGCGCCTGCCGCGCGTGCTTCAGGCGCTCAGCCCGGGATCGGCCCACCAGGACTGACCCTGCTGAAAATCCTCCGACATGGAGACCACCGGGCCATCGGGTTCATCCGCCACATAGGGACGTACGAGAGCCCGGGCCTTGAGCTTGCGCCGGCGCATCTCGCCCGCGATCCGGCCGCGCGCCTCGAGCAGCTCTTCCAGCCACATCAGATCGTCGATCATCTCGACCACGCCGCGGCCCGCGAGGCAGAAATAGATACAGCGCTGGAAGTCATCGCCGGCCGGATTGCTGAGGATCGAGGCCAGCTTGCGCTTGCCGCCCTGTTCGCCCTCGTGGATCCAGCTCACCGCCTCGCGAAGTTCGCGGACCGAATAAAAGGCGTCCTCGACATGCATACCGATCGCCGCATTGGCGATCATCCGCCGGGTCGGGCGGTTCTGCTCGTCCAGGGCCGCATCGCGCAGCGTCACGTCCAGATCGAAATGGTCAAGATAGCGGGCGGCGGAATCGGTCATCGGGTATCTCCTTTCGTAGGGAACGTAATATGAACACGGGTAGGGTCAAGCCGAGTACGATCGCGGTCATGATAGGGCTGCCCCATCTGTCCGAGGGCAAGCTGCTCGATCGGGCGAGGCGGCTCCAGCAGCCCGTCCTCATTTCGGCGAACGCTCTGTCGCGCTGGTCGAGGCGCCGCGGCTGGCGGGAATGGACCGGCTGGTCGTTTCGCCCGCTCGGCAACGCGGCGGGCCTCCACAGCCTCTGCCTCGACAGCGCCGGGTTCAGTGCGATGGTCACCTACGGCGGATATCCGTGGACCGTGGACGATTATATCCGCCTTGCGGCGGCTTATCCGTTCGGCTGGTGGGCCAGCCTCGACTATTGCGTCGAGCATCAGGTCGCCGGCGACCGCGACGAGGTGCTCGACCGAATTTCGCGCACGATCCGGGCCAATATCGAGTGCCGCCTGCGCGGCGACGACCAAGGGATTCTCGACACCTTCATGCCAGTCATCCAGGGGCGCCTGCCGTCCGACTATGAGCGCTGCGCCGAGGCCCTGTCCTTGACGATTGAGCGGGCAGGACTGGTCGGCGTCGGATCCATGTGCAGGCGCCCTATCCACGGGCCCGAAGGTCTGATGGCAGTCGTCGATCATCTCGACCGCGTGCTCCCGCGCCTTACGCGGTTGCACCTTTTCGGCGTGAAAGGGGAAGCGCTCCCCTATCTTTCAGCCTTCCGCCACCGTGTCGCCTCGATCGACAGCCAGGCTTACGGGGTCGCAGCCAGGACCGCGGCAAGGCGCCATAACCTCGCGAAGACCGACGCCGTCGTCGCCGATCATATGGAGCACTGGGTCCACACCCAGCATGCGCGCCTGCGCCAGCCGCAGCGCCAGCTTCCCATGCAGCCGCTGACGCCGGATGCCGGGCCGCCCGACGATCCCTGGGAGGCCGCGATTGCCGAAGCGCGGCAGCAAATCCGCGAACTCATCGAATCCGGGGAACTCGATCATGACGAGACCACCGCCCAGTGGATCGAGCAATGGGCTGCCGACATCTATCGCGAGCGCATGACGGGCTGAGCCTCGGTTGGGACTGAAAAAAGCTGGAGAACGCGTTAGAGGACCAATGCGGAAGAAAACATTATGCAGGCTTGGACGATTCAGGACGCAAGGGCGCGCTTCAACGAGATGCTTCAAGCATGCACGGTGAACGGACCCCAGATGATCACCAAGCGAGGTATCGAGGCGGCGGTTCTGGTGCCTGCCGCCGAGTGGCATCGGTCTCAACGCCGCGTGCGGCCGACACTCAAGGAACTCCTTCTGGCGCCCAGCGGACGTGGCGATCTCGTTATTCCGCCAAGGGGGCGGGGGACACGCCGCCCGACTTCCTCCTACTGATGTTCCTCCTCATCACCGATATCGTTTACGTCACCATGTCGCTTCTAGCTGTCGTCGACAGCGCCCCGCTGACGAGACCAGCGCGTCTTGGCCCGCAGCCAGAGAAGAGAGGGGATGCGAGGGCAACCTGACGGGAGTTAGAGCTCCTGCAGATCGAGGAGCCCCCCATGCCCCACTCCTTCATCGTCACCGAGCGGATACCCGTACGCTCGAATCGCGCGGAGGTCCGCAATCCGATCCTCACATTGCCTGCGGTTGCCAAGCTGCGGGCGCTCGACCCTAATACGCGCGCACTGCTGCAGGACTTGCTCCTCGAATTGCAGCAGGATGCGAGGCAGCGCGCAGAAACGAGCTGGCGCAGCCGCAAGCCGCCCCTCGCCTCGTACTGGGCGGCCTGCGGTGTCTATGCGGGTCACATTGCCCGCGCCATCGGACCCGGCGCGGGCCGAATCCGATCAGCCAGGCGGGGATGATCGCAAGGGCGCTTCGATTGCACACCTTAAGCGCTCTGCAGGCTGCCGTCAGTGGTTGACACCATCCGGGGCGCCTCCGCGGGCCAATCTCCTGTTTCGAGGACGGGTGGCCCCTCGAAACCCGCGAGATCGATCGTGAGGGAGAGTCGCTGCGCGCCGAAGCAGACGACGTCACAAGGAACGGCGCGCAGCGTCTCGTCGATCCCGCCAATTCCGCCCCGAGAGATGACCACATAGCTTATCCTCGCCGAGGAGGACTCGACCAAGGCTTCGACCGCGCGTCCGAGACGCCGTCCGTGGCAGTCATCGATCTCCATGCCGGCAAGACCGGTCGCGGTGAAAAGCTCATCGCTCGACAGCGGCGGCTGGCCCTATCGGCGGACTTGCCGCCCTCTTCATATCTGCGCTGCTCACCCAGCCATCGCCACGCGCCCACCATGTTCACGACGGTTAGGAAGCCGTTCGTCGCGAGCAGATTGGTTTGCCCGGTCGAGAGACCCACCAGCGACCAGCAGATCGATCCGATCGTGAATACGAGGAACCCCGAGCCCGTGACCTTCGCCCCGAGATTGGCCGCGGTCATCATCGCGGCGATCATCGTTGCGATCGAAGCGATCCAACCCGCGATATCTTCCATCCATTTCCTCCGTCGCCCCGGCTCCTCGCTTCGCGAGGACGCAATACACTCTCGATCGCTTGCTGTCGTCTTTCGGCGACGTGCCCTTCCATCCCGCCGGGCAGAAAAGAGGGAAGCGGGGCTGGGAGCGCGAGCGGAATGACCGCTCGAGATTCCCGGAGGACCCCATGAGCTATGATGTGGCATTTCGCTACGGCCAGGCGCTCGACCCCAGCGCTCTGATCACCATCGGCACGACGCTCCATGCCATTCAGGCAGCGATCACCGATTGCCGCAACGCAGGCATCGAGGTCGAAACCGACCCCGCCGTCATTCTGCTCGTGCGCCATTTCTCGCAGGTCTGTGCCGATCGGCCAGCTGATGCGGAGCTACGCCGCGACTGCATGGCGCGGATCGCGGACCTCAGAAACCGGCCAATGCTCAAGACGCTCGCCCTGCGCGGCGTCGCCTATGACGAACCTGCCAAGCGCCTCTTCCATTCCGAAGGCCGCGCCGCGATGCGCCGCCTTGCCGACGCGCTCGGCCTTGAGGAGGGAAGCTTTGACATCCGCTCCAACAAGGCGGGGCCGGCGGTGTCGGGCGAGATCACGCTGCATGCCGACATGCTCTGGGTCCAGTTCTCGCTAGGACCGTTCGGGCCCGACCGCGAGGTCTGCTTTCGCAAAGTCCGCAATCGCCAGGATCATATCGGCGAACGCAACCATTGGGCGTCGGTCCGGGAACTGGTCGAGCCCGATCGTTTCGCCGCGCGCATCCGCCGCGATCTCAATCTCGCCGCCGCCACCCCCGCCGCGCCGCGGCTGGTCGCCTGAGGAAGGCGCGGATGCGTATCCTCCTCACCCGCACCCGGATCGGCACGGAACCACCCAGCTACTCCTTCCGGGTCTATGTCCCCTTCACAGAGATTTCGCTCGAGCGCCAAGCGCTGATCTCGATGCACTCAGACTACGGCATGGGTGCCGGCCTCCTTGCCCGGCTTCCGGACGTCATCGCGCCGATGTCGCATCTCGGATCCGCGCCGGGCCTCGACAAGCACAACCTTGGCAAGCGCATCGACGGCGTTGCCGATCGCCTGGGGGCGATCCTGCTCGGACAGGTCTTTCCCGAGATGGCGGAGCAACCCGTTCAGTTTCGTCTCAGCGTGCCGGCCGCCCCCGCCAATGCACGGCTCTTTGCAACGATCGACAACCTGTCGGGACGCTACGAGCCGCTCTCGCGTGCGCTGGAGAACCTCACCGCTGAGGGCCTCGGATTTCACCGGGAGAGCGACCGATGATCTCAGAGCCGTTCGATCCGGCCGATGAGGCCACCTGGATCGCTCGTGGCCGCCGGCCGGACCACGCCGCCATCCTGGCCGATGCCTGGCGGCGTTTCCCGGACCTGCCCAACGACGCCGATCGGGAAGCCAGGCGCGCGCGGATGCGGCAGCGGGCGCTCGCGCTGCGTCCGGTCATGGACGCCATGTCCAAAGCCGCCGATGCGGAGCGGCAGGCCCGCAATTTCGCCTTCACCGAAACGCGGATTGCCAGCGGCAAGGGCGACGATCGCGATCGCGCCATCCTGCGCGCGCGCAACCTTCATCGCTACGACTGGGACCGGGCCGTCCGCTACGCGTCGGGATGGTTTGCCGCCACCGCCGGGTGGGAGCCGGAGGCACGGCGAGGGCAAGGCGAGACGCCCGCGACCCTGGCCTACGAGGAGGGCTTCGCCGATGGCGGCGGCAATCGCGACGACCTCTTCGATACCGCGCGCCGCGCCTACGACGCAGCTTCGTTGCCCGAGGCGCAGCCGGTTCCCACCACAGGGCGGCCGCTGCCGAGCACCTGGCCCAAGCCGACCGACGATCCGGTCCCCGCGCGGTGGGCGCGTCGCCTCCTTATCCTCGGCGCGCCCGAAGCGGGATGGATCCGCGAAAGCGCGGCCGCGAAGATCGAGTCCCCGCTCCTGCTCCCAGCTCTCCAGGCGAGCGAGGGGCAAGACGAACTCGCCATCGTCGTGATTTCGAGCACAGGCTTCCATGCGCTCCAGAATTCCATGCCGGACGCGGCCGCGATCGAGTCCTTGAGCGGCGACGCTGTCTCGTTCGATCCCCGACTGGAAGACCAGCTTCGCAGCCTTCTCGCTGGCCGAGATTTTGACGATATCCTGATCGCCGCCCAAGGCGACTATCTTGCGCTCCTCGACCTGCATGCGGTGGCGCTGCCGCTCTGCCGGACCATGGAGCGCACCCGCAACACCTTGCTGCAGCAGCGCGCCCACTTCCGCATCTGGCTGGATCGCGGGCTCATGCCGGGAGAAAGCCTGGGCGCCGGCCACATCCGCTGGGGCAAGGCGGTGAAGGGTCTCACCGGCAAGCTCGGCGAATTCACGGCCCGTTATGCCGGGAAGCAGCCCGGCGGCGGCCACCGCATCACCGTCGAGACGCCGGACGGGCAGCTTGCAAGCGGCTATGTATCAGCCCGCGGCGAACCGCTGTCCCCCGAGACCGTCATCGGCAACCGGGCTCATCTGCGCAAGGCGATGGCTTCCCGCCTGCGCGCCTTCGGTGGAGCCACGCGGCTTGTCGCAAATCGCGCGCCTGATCTCCTCGACCTTGCCACGGCCTGATCCCGCGCGCGTGCAAGGGGGAGGGGGTGTCCGGGAAATGTGCCGGCGGATTGAGCGGCCGGTGCCCGCATTTTCGTCCACTTACAGGAACCCGATCCATGCCCGAAACCAATGTCGTCTCACTCCCTGCCGCCAGCGCCGCCGCCAAGCTCCTCCCGCAACTCGAGCACCTCTTCGTCGCACTCAGCGAGAGCGAATATCATGCGGCCACAATTTTCGCGTTCGATCCCGACGCGCATCTGTCAGCAGGCCAATTGGCGGCGGATGATCACGAGCCGCGCGACCGCCCTCTCGCCGGCGATGCGATGAGCCTGCGCGGCTGGATCATCCTTGCCCGCGCCTGCTGCGAGGCCAAAGACCAACATGACGACAGGGCGCGTCTAGAAATCTTTCTCGCCGAGCGCGCGACGCCCGTCGAAACAATCCTCAAGCCCGAGATCGGTGCGCGTGTGCGTCTCCGCCGACGTCCGCGCGTCGGGGGGGACCGCTATGCCGGCCGCGACGGCGTTATCGTGAAGACGCATTTCGCGGGCTTCTACGTGAAGCTCGACATGACGCCGCGTGAGCGCAGCCAGAAGACCGAGCTGGTCGAGACAGACTATCTCGAAGTCCTGACTCACCCCGCGACCGCCTGAATTCGCTCCCATCGCGGAGGAGGATTTCATGATCGATGCTTCAGACTTCTACGCCGCCATCGAGCGCAACATCACGCGGAGCGGTCAGCATCTCTTCCTGATCTTCGCCGACGGCGAGACGCCCGCCTTCGCCTACACCATCGGAAACGCGCTGCAGGGCCTGCCGGAACTCCTGCTCATCGGCAACTACTCGCCCCGCGTCGCCGGCTCGATCATCAACGAGCTCGGCCGGAAAATGCGCGGCGCGCGCCGGCCGCTCGAAGGCGACATCGACGTTGGCGGCCGCTTTCCTGCCCGCGTTCGGCAAGCCTCGGCCCAGGCGCGCCAGCGCTTTACGCTCCAGGCGGGGCGCTACCTTCGCCACGAGGAATATGACGTGCTGCAGGTGCTACTGTGCGATCCGGACGGGGTCTATCCAGGCGAACCGGGCTGCGCGGCCGCCTACGACGTGCCGCTGGCCTGAGGTTCGCCGCTCGGCACCCCCAAACGATTGGCCGAGGACCTACAGGAATCCGTCGGTGCAAATGCGAAGGAGCTTCGCTCATGAACCCCGCTCTCGCCAATGAACTGGCCGCCCGCGCCGCCGATGGCTGGCATCCCGTCACGCTCAGCGAAATCAAAGCGCAATTGCGCGGTCTGGGCTATGCGCTCGATCGCACGCTGGACTGCCGGTCCACGGCCCAGATCATGACCGGTCCACGTGCCGGCAAGACCTACCCCACGCTCTCGACCGGCATCAAGGAGGCCGACACCGGCCGCAGCGCGTTCCATGTCGAGGCTCGGCGCGACGCCAAGTTTCGAGCGCTGCAGAAACTTCGCTTTGACGTCGGCCTCTATGCCGTCCTGGGCGCCGCGATCATGGATCTCTAATCCTAGGCCGATCAGTGCAGCATTCCCGGGACAAGGGTCGTCGAACGCTTCGACCCTGGCCCACACCCCCCAATTCCTCATCTGGAGACCGATGATGTCGGAGCCCACCCATTTCGTTCAAGTCTATGCGACCGTTCGCGTCAAGCTCGCCGTCACGGCCGCCAGCCACGAAGACGCCATGCGTGCCGCCGACGCGGCCCTGTTCGCCAGAAGGTTCGGCGTGCGGTTGATCCCCACCGCCGAGGGCGCGCTCGACGCCGACTATGCCGAGGAAGTGACCGGCTATCTCGTCGACGAGGCCGGCGACACGGAATACCTGCGCAGCGCGAACTATGGCCAGGACTATGCGCCCGACTGGGGCATGCGTAGCCGCTCGAGCGAATGACCAGAAAGCTGCAACATTCTCCCGCCAAAGCGGCAGGCAGGTTCTACAAACCCGCATCTTGACGATTTCCCGGGTTTTCCCTATGTTCCATATTATCGGGCAAATACGAGCCCTCATGATCCGGGAAAATCGTAAAATATAGTCGGGACGGTAAAATCAGTACGAAGGCGCGACAGATATCCCAAGCGGTGGATTAGAAAATTCGGCCTAAATCGTTGGTAGTTATATCCGAACCTATTTTCGCACAGGCATCACTTCCGGACGTAGAGATTGGAGCCCAAAGCTCATGGCGAAGAGCATGGAAATCGTTCCTTCAGGTGAATTGCAGAAACAATTCGGCCGCTACTCTGACGAGGCGATGATCCGTCCCGTCGGCGTCAGCAGGAACGGGCGGTTGCGTTTCGTCATGGTTCCTATTGACGACTATGAGCGCCTGCGTCGCCGTGAACGAGTTGCAGGCCGTGCGGAGGATTTGGATGAAGAAACCCTCGACGCGATCCGGGCCGTCGAGCCCGCGCCCGAGTGCGACGAAGCGGAAGCTCGACTTAGCGCTTCCTAAGCCGGGCGAGGTTATCAATTACAGCTATCTTTGGGAGTACGAATACAAGGACGGTCGCGACGAGGGCGTCAAAGATCGCCCCGTTGCCGTCGTGCTAGTCACCCAATCCGATGATGGGTTCGATCAAGTTCATGTCGTGCCCATGACGACCCGGCCTCCCACCCGTGGTCAGCAAGCGGTGGAAGTCCCCCAGGCAGTAAGACGTCAGCTTGGTCTCTCGGGCGAACGCTCATGGGTCATCGTCACCGAATGGAACAGGTTCACTTGGCCTGGTTACGACATACGGCCGGTGCGCGGCCGAGAGCCGTCGATAAGTCATGGCTTTCTCCCCTCGGGACTCTTTCGACAGATCCGCGATGCCCTGATCGCTGCGGCGATCGGACGACCTGTCGATCGAGATCTCTGAGACCCTGCGCCGCGCACGACGATGAAAGGCTGCAAAGAAACAAATTGGGGAGGTACTGAACGTGGACAATGAGGATCGTGGACGCGGCACATCGGATCGGCGCATCGCGCTTCTCATCGATGCGGATAATGTCTCCCACACGAAGATCGCGGCAATGCTCGCGGAACTCTCCAAATACGGCACGGCGAACATTCGGCGTGCCTATGGCGATTGGGCCAAGCCGGGCCTCAAAGGCTGGACCGACAAGCTCCACGACTTCGCCATCAGGCCGATCCAGCATTTCAGCTATTCGACGGGCAAGAACGCGACCGACATCGCGCTCGTCATCGACGCGATGGAACTGCTCTATACGCAAAGGCCCGACGCGTTCTGCATCGCATCGAGCGATGGCGACTTCACGCCGCTGGTCATGCAGCTCAAGGCCAATGGTCATGAGGTCTATGGCTTCGGCGAGCGCAAGACGCCCACGCCCTTCGTCAACGCCTGCACCACGTTCCTCTATCTCGATGGTCTCGAGGATCCGAGCCAGCCAGCGGCACCTGGCGAAGCTCCCGACACGCCTGTCGCGGCCAAGACCGAAACCAAGGCCGAGGCAAAGGCAAAGCCCAAGCATTCGGCCGCCAAGGCCGCGGAAAAGACCCTGGCACAGAACACCAAGCTCGTGACGATCCTGCGCGGTGCCGTCGAAGCCTCCGCGCGCGAGGACGGCTGGGCGCTCATGTCCGCGGCGGGCAGCGCTGCGAAGCGCCAGGCCCCCATCGATCCTCGCAACTACGGCGTGAAGAACTTCACGGCGCTCTTCACCGCGACCGGGCTGTTCGAGATCCTCAAAGGCGAGAACGGACAGAGCTACGTCGCCGACAAGCGCAACAAGGATCGCACCCCGCGTCCCGGCGGGTGATGCTCCCGGCGCGCCGATAGCGAACACAGGGGCCGGACGAGCAAAGGGAAGGGGGATCGAGTGGGCGGTGGCCAGACAGGCCGAGCCCAGGAGATCCCATCATGGCAACAGTCGTTTCGATCGACCCTTCCGCCGATCAATGGTCCGTGCCGATCGGCAAGCACAGCCGCGGCGCGCTCATGCTCAATCTCGAGCGCCTGCTCGCCGGCCGCCTGCTGATCCAGGGCAGCAGCGGCGCGGGCAAGAGCCGAACCTTGCGCAAGATCATCGAGGAGGCCTTCGACTTCACGACCATCGTGCTCGTCGATCCCGAGGGCGAATTCGGCAATCTCGCCGCGCATATCGGCGCGACGTCGCTCAAGGGCTGCGAACTGACGTCGGACGGCCTGACGGCGGCCGCCGCGCGCGCCCGGCAATACCGGCTCTCGCTCCACGTAGATCTCACCGATCTCGACCCCGACCAGCGCATCATCAAGGCGGCCGCCCTGTTCGCCGGGCTGATCGGCGCGCCGCGCGAGCATTGGAGCCACACCGTCCTCGTCTGCATCGACGAGGGCCATCTGCTCGCCCCCCATCACGCAGGATCGGCCCGTGACGCGGAGACCCGCCGCCTCGGCGTCGCAACCCTCACCGACCTCTGCGCCCGCGGCCGCAAGCGCGGGATCGCGCCGGTCATCGCCACCCAGCGCCTCGCCAAGCTCTCCTCCTCGGTGATTTCCGAGCTGCAAAACTTCCTGGTCGGCCTCAACGTCTTCGACCGCGACATCGCGCGCGCCGCCGACCTGCTCGGATTTTCCGCCAAGGAAGCCGACCGGCTGCGCAAACTCGCGCCCGGTGAATTCTTCGCCATGGGGCCGGCCATGTCGCCGCTCCCCGTCCTGGCCCACATGGAAGAGACGATCACCGAGCATCTCGGTGCGACACCCCGGCTGACCGCCGCCGCCGCGATCGACAGCGACGAAGCCGAAAGACTGCTCGATCTCTCCGCCCTGCGCGAGGTTTCGAGCGGCGGCCGGGACACCACGCTGACCCTCAAGGGCACGCGGGCGCTCGACGCGTTCCTCCTCGATCCGTCCGCGCCGCACGCGGCCTCGATCATCGGCGCGCTCAAGCGCATCGCCCCCAACGCAACCACGGCCGACGATCTTGCCGGCCACCTCGGTTGCCCACGCGAGGCCATCGACAATGCGCTCGACATGCTGGCTGCGATCGCGGCGGTCGATACCATGCCGCGCGGGGAGGACCGCATCGCCCGGCTGCATGCACGGCTCAGGGCCAAGATTAGCGACATACCCGTGGTGGCGCTCGCATGAAGCCGCTCGATCTGGGCGCAGATGTCGTCGAGCTCGCCCCCGCACCGGGCCCATTCCCCCGACCCCAGCCGCTGCGCGAAATGGCCTTTCGTGCCGATGCCTGGACGCCGGCCGAGAGTGAACGGCTCCGGACGCTCTTTCTCGACGATACCGCGATCGCCGACATGGCGCTTGCGCTCGGCCGGGGCAGGGCGGCGGTCGCCGAACGGATCGCTCTGCTCGGGCTTCGTCGCAACTCGGCAAGGGCCTGGACCGAACTCGACGATGCCGAGCTGACCCGCCGCTATGGCGGCGAACCGACCGCGACCATCGCTTCCGATCTCGGCCGATCCTGCTCGGCCGTCTATGCCCGTGCCCGGATTCTCGACCTGACCGAGGGCAATCCTCCCGAATGGTCGCCTTGGGAAGATGCCCAGCTCGTCGAAGGGTATCGCCGCGGCGTGCCGCTTGCCCAGATCGCGACGCTGATCGGCCGACCCTTTGGCGGCCTGTCGAGCCGGGCTGGCACTCTCGGCATCGTCCACGCGAACCATCCGCCCGACTGGTCCGCGCAGGAAACGGCACGCGCGCTTGAGCTCGCCGAAGCAGGCCACCGCTATACCGCGATCGTTGACATGCTCGCCAGGGAGGGGTTTCCGCAGCGCACCATCCGGGGCTTCGGGCTCGCGATCCGCAAACTCGGATACGGCCGGGGCTGGGGCCGGGCCTGGACGCCCGAAGAAGACGCCCTCCTCCAGAAAGCCTATGGCGAGGGCACCAGCCTGACGCCGCTGCGGCGGCAGCTCGGCCGCACATCCGGCTCGCTGCGCCACCGCGCCGAATATCTGGAGCTGCGCGGTCGTCATGCCAACCGCAACGGATGGCGCATTGGTCCGGACTGGACCGAGGCCGAGGAGGCGCGGCTGCGCGCGGACTATGGCCGTGTTCCGACCAAGCTTCTTGCCGCGCGCATGGGCCGGACCAAGGCTGCGCTCACCTCGCGGGCAAACAGCCTCGGCCTCGTCCACGGCTACATCCGGCCGTTCAGCGACGAGGAAACGCGCGCCCTCGAGATCGCTTTCCGCACCGGGGTTTCGATCGCGGATCTCGCCGTCGCTCTCGACCGCAAAGCCATGTCGCTCAGCAAATATGCGACCAACCACGGCTACCAGTTCGGGCGCAGGCCGAGACGCACCGTGACGCTGGAGGCCCTGCTCGCCGCGGCGTGATTCCGCCGCCGCCAGCCGGCTTTCTCGAACCATTCACTCAGACAAAGCGCGTCAGCTTGCCCAGCCGGCCTGCGCTCGGGAAACCCTCATGCCGCCCCAGGATCGATACATCAGGAACGTCCTCAAGCTGTTCG
This sequence comes from Novosphingobium pentaromativorans US6-1, assembly GCF_000767465.1. Lineage (NCBI taxonomy): Bacteria > Pseudomonadati > Pseudomonadota > Alphaproteobacteria > Sphingomonadales > Sphingomonadaceae > Novosphingobium > Novosphingobium pentaromativorans. Next base: position 298,327 of record NZ_CP009293.1, on the reverse strand, counting down.
AGGCCCATGGCCATCGCCATGATCGCTACACGCTGTTCTCCGATTGCATGGAGCTCATCGCGATCAGCATCTCGAACAGCGTCGACATCCGTTCGCGCGACCATCGGGAGGCACGCTATCTCCAGATCGTCGGCCGCTATGATCGCCCTACGATCGAGATGTTCCCGCGTATCCTGGGCGAGATCACCATGGCGCTGGAAACCGCGCCGGGCGATGTTCTGGGCAGCATCTTCACCGCGCTTGAGATCCACAACAAAAGCCGGGGCCAGTTCTTCACGCCCTATCCGGTCTGCCAGATGATGGCCGAGGTCACGCTCGGCGATGCCCAGAGCGCCCGGGCGCTGATCGCCGACAAGGGCTATGTCCGCGCGATGGAGCCCGCCTGCGGCGCCGGCGCCATGGTCATCGCGCTTGCCCAGGCAATGCTCGCAGCCGACATCAACTACCAACGCCATCTCCACGTGACAGCGGTCGATATAGACCCGCGCGCGGTGCACATGGCCTATATCCAGTTCTCGCTATTGCACATCCCGGCCCATCTCATGGTCGGCAACTCCCTGAGCAACGACGTTCGCGAACATTGGTTCACCCCGGCTCACATTCTGGGAGGTTGGAGTGCGAAGCTTGCAAATCAGCCTCGCGTAGTCGAGCCGCCGCCGCGTTCCGCGCCACAGAGGGCCGGGGATCGCTCATCTCCTTGCACGCCACCGCCGGACGCAAAGCCCCGAACGATTGGAGAACAGTTTACCCTGTTTTGATTGGCTGCAGGGCCTTCGCGGCTCGCTTTCAAACATCTCACCGCAAGATGAGTTCCTAGTCACCAATAGACCTTAAACTTTGGGTCGGAGAGCTGTTCGGGACTATGTCTCACCACTAGATAGTCACATTGATCACTCAACCTGATCAAATGCTCCGCGGTGCATCGACAGAAGGAAAGCCCTTTTTCGACCGCCAGTCGGGTGCGTTAGGCAAGATCATGCTGCAATCCGCCCAACAATTTTCGATCGATTGAAGGGTGCACAGCGGGGTCATCACGATGCCAACGGTTGTTTCGGCACCAAGATAGGGCAGGGTGCTCGCCTCGATTTGCTAGGCAAATATTGTCAAGCGACGCGACGACGCACTTTGATCTGACTGTCCCTGTTCCAAGCCCGCCTTCTTCGAGAGGAATTGCCTAGATGATTTTATTGGGCAGGCGGCCCTTCGGTTGATTTTGCGCGTCCGCGACGAGCGGGGGCGGCTTTCGCCGTCTTTGCCGGCGCGGCTGCGCTGGCCGTCTTGGGCCTGCGGCCGAGACCGATGCTTTTTGCGAGCGTACGGCGCTGCTCGGCATAATTGGGCGCGACCATCGGATAGTCGGCCGGAAGATTCCACTTCGAACGATAGTCAGCCGGCGTCATCTGATAGTGTGTCATCAGGTGACGCTTGAGCATCTTGAGCTTTTTACCGTCCTCGAGGCAGACGATATAGTCCGGCTTCACCGAGGCGCGAACCGAAACGGCCGGTTCATGCTTCACTACCGCTGCGGCCTCGGTTTTGCCGAGATTGCTCAGCGCCGCATGAACATTCTGAATCAATAGCGGCAGATCCGAGACCGCGACGCTGTTGTTCGTCACATGAGCCGCGACGATGTCGGCGGTCAGGGTAATCAGCGTGCTATCGCCTTCCGACAAGTCGCTCATGATGATCTGCTTTCCTTCGATTTTCAGAGGAGTCCCGAAAACTGCTCGCTACCGGGAACGGAGCGGCTTGTGAAGCTTCCGGCGCGTCGAAAACGCAGTTGCCAGTTGCGCACGGCTTGCCCCGCGCCACTCCTATCGCCGTAAAGCAAATATTCCATGAACTGCCACCAGTTCAATCCATGTCACAAGAAGAGGGGAATGGGCCGAAAGGACAAGTCGGAGGGGCTAGAGCCGCCGACGTCCCTTCAACCCGAGGCCGGACATGGAAACCTCACGCAGCCAGCGCTGGCGGGAAAGACGCGCCTTGTGGGCAACAGACTTCCGCACCATCAACCCCAGAGCCTATTCGGTCGATCTCATCGAGCACCGCATGGCGCGCGCTTTCATCGCCGAGCATCACTATCTGCCCAACTATCCAGCTGCGCAAGTCGCCATCGGTCTTTTCGGACGCCGCGCCGTTCTCGAGGGCGTCTGCGTCTTCGCGGTGCCGGCGACTGACGCCGTCATCACCCGACACACCGGCTTTCTGGACCCTACCAAAGGCACTGTCCTCGCTCGCCTGATCCTTCTCGACAGCGTCCCCCAGAACGGCGAGAGCTTTTTTTGCGCGCGCGCGTTCCGGCTTCTTCGAGAGGCCCGCCCCGCGATCGAGGCTGTCGTCTCCTATAGCGACCCCGAGGCTGGCCATATTGGCCGGGTTTACGCCGCCTTGTCGGGAGCGCACCGCGGAACTACGCGTCCGCGTATCGTCCTTCGGACTGGCGATCGCACGATTTCCGACCGTACGCTGTCGAAAATCCGCCTCCGCGAGCGCGGAATGGACGGAGCCATCGACCAGATTGTCCGGCTCGGTCTTCCCGCTCCCGCTCTTCGCGAAAGACCGGAAGCCTGGCTCCAACGCCTCCAGACTGAAGGTCTCCTCACGCGCCATCGGCATTCGGGCCTCTTCACTTATTGTTTCGAACTCACGCGCGCCGCGCGCCGTCAGGGCCGTGACCTCCCGCGGCTGCCCTATCCGAAGCTTCTGCCCATCGCCACCTGAGCGCGCATCCGTCCCAATAAGGAGTATAGTCATGTACGTTGCATTCAAAATCAGCGGCAGTTTCGCCGTTCCGGTTGGAACCCAGGCGGTTGAAGGCCTGGCGAACCTTTTCCGACTTCCTTCGGGCGAGGTGGTCTCGGTCCATCCGGTTATCGAAATGGCGAGCGCGCTGGAGAGCGATGATCATCGCGACCTGACCATTGCCGAGGGAACCGAACTCGGAATCCACCTCGACCTCGACGACCGCGACTCCAGTCTGCAAGACAGGGCCTGACGCGAGCCGGCGCGCTCGCGGCCGATGCTGCCGAGAAAGAAGGTGGAGTGGGATTGGTTCGGTGCGCAGACTGGCTGCGCGAGACCGGAGTACTTCCATGCTGGCGACCGATCGTTCCGCGTTGACCGCGGAGTCCCGTGAAATCGATTATATCCGCGTGTCCGAACCGCCGCCGATCGTGCTCGCCTATGGCATCGGCGTCGACAGCACCGCCTTGCTCATCGAGCTGGATGCACGAGGAACGCCGCCCGACCTCGTGATCACTGGCGACCCCGGTGTCGAGAAGCCAGAGACCTACGCCTATCAGGAGATGATGGCCGCCTGGATGGGCGCGCGGGGCATCCGTTACGAGACTGTGCGCTACACGCCGCGGCGGTTCAAGCACTGGCCGCCTTATTACGACCTCCTGGCGAACGTCCTTACAAATGCGACGCTGCCGAGCATCTCGCTGGGGCGCCATAGCTGCAGCTTAGGTCTGGGCTTAGCTAGTGTCCTGTTAGTTCGCCGTGAAGGGAGGACAGGCCGGGCGACGCGCTAATCCAAAAAGCTGGCGGCGCCCGGCCTGTCCTCCCTTCACTTAAGCACTAAGGTATCGGATCGGCGATCCGTGAGGCGAGCGCCGGCAGTTGATCTCAAAAGCTGCGTTTTGATCAAAGAGGGCACGCGTAGCGACGACAGCGAGCCACTGCCTTTCGCCCTATTCTGAGAAGCGGAACGGCCGCCAGGCACCATCAGCCAAGGTTTGTATTTTCCGCCAGATAGCTCTTCAGTTGCGGCAATTGTGTATCGATCAATTGCAATGCTGTGTGGAGAACAAGCCCGGGTGTGTGGCGTAGCTGGTCGCGCGTCAATGGCGGCAAGAGCCTCAATAAAGGTGCGAACCTTGCTCTCAGTGCATCGGTCGTAGCCAGGGTCCCAAGCGCGTGACCGACCCATAGCGGCAAGACACCAAATAGGATCAGGTCATGGCATTGGCGGAGCAATATCGCTTCGTGCACTGGGGAATGTGATTGATGCAATGCTTCGAAACTGTCGATCCCGGCATAGTCGCGGCGCCACCGCGCCACCCAATCAGCACCGTGTGGGAACCCAGAGGTCGCGAAATAGAGCCCAGGGCTCTCGTATAACTTTCGGCGCGAAGGCTGGGCTGTCGCCCTCTCAACTATGATCTTTCTGGCGTTGTAGGACTTGGCCCGCAGAAACAGGCGCGAGGTTTCGGCGTGGATCTCCTCACCATGGGGATCATACTCCCGCTCGTGTCCGCCCCACACGCGATAGTCGGCGAGACGGAAGGCGCAGATTTTGTCGTCGACGATGACATCATCCGCTTCGGCGACGCAGAGCGCGCGAACCGAGGCACTCACTTGTTCGCAAAGCGCCTGATATGCCGAATGCTCGAGGGCGAACTCGGGAGCGGCCTCCGCTCGTCCTTCGAGCAGCGTCTGCGGGCCCGCCGTCTCACCCGCCGCGCGCATCTCGGCAACATAGCCGGGCTGATATTGTGTGTCGGCGTCCGCTTGCAGGATCAGGACATCCTCGGCGACCACCCCTTCCTCGAGCGCCAACTGTGCGACGAGATCGATGCCGCGCCGGCGCGGGGGAACGTATCCGCGCTCGGGTTCGTACGTGAGTTCCACGGTACCGGGTGGCGAGGTTTGCTGGATATCGCGCGAGAGTTCGAACGTGCGATCCGTCGATCCATTGTCGACAAGGACCAGCGTGCCGTCCGGCTTATCCGTAGCCGCGCCCGGGCCAAAGCCGAGCGAAGCGCAGGTCGCCACTAGCTCTCGTTGCTCATTAAGGCAGGGCATGACGATATAGGCGCGCATTCGGACCTTTCAGAATTCCGGTGCGGTCGCGCTCAGCCTCCGGTCGACGACCCTTCACGACGAACATGCTTCATAATCAACTGAGAGTGACCTGCTGGCGTCACGTCCGCAAAGCCGGCTTCTTCGGCGGCGCGCCGCGAAGCGATGTTGGATTTGCGCATATGGGCGTAGACGACATTATATTCGCTTGCATCGCACGCGGCACGATAGGCGAGACGGCCGATCTGACGCCCCTGGCTTTCCCGGTTCAGAAAAATCTGGAGCGAGGCATGTTTTCCGATCGGGGGTTCTTCAATCAGGTTGATGAAGACGGTTCCCGCGCGCTCGCCGTCGGCCTCGATAGCCCAGGCCTCGCCACCTGGGCCTCCGCCGCGTTTGGGCGTGCCTTTGCTCGGGACCAATCGTACTTTCTCCGGATCGATCGGCCCGAGCGGCGAATGCGCAACGACAGGAGGCGGCTTCGGCGTCGGGCTGGCCCTTCGGCGCCGTTGCCTCTGCTTGGCGGATGAGGGCTTAACGGACATCTAGCCGCGCAAAGGCCGCGCGCAAACGCTCGTCCGCCGCCTGCCAATATTCGCTGGGGAAGAAGCCCGGCGAATAGGCAATTACGACATCTTCGAGCCGCGATGCGAGCCTGGCGCCGTGCAGCGCATCGGCAAGGGCATCGACCTTATCAAGCACCGATGCCAGCGAAGGGTCGAGCTTTCGGCGCCGGTCGAGCCAGTCGCTGTCGCCATCATAGCGATTGTTGAAATAGTCCATGTCGATGTGAAGCAGGATCGGTCCAGGGCCGATCCCTTGCAGCCAATCTCCAAGGTCAGGCGTGATGCGATATCGCCCCGGACCGGTCTCGCGCGCGACCGGAACGAGATCGACAGCGGGGCGCAATGCGCCAGGGTCGAGCAGCGTGTCCTGCTCCTCGGTCAGCTCGACACGAAAGTCTCTAGTATCGACCGCTTTCGGCGGCTGGCAAAGATGGCGAACCTCGGTGGTCGGGAATGCGTGGAGGAACGGCGTTAGAAAGCTGCCCATGCCGATGGCACCACTTCGTATCGCGCTTGCAACGCTATTAGGCTGGGCAAGGTCGACGAGATGGCCAGTCATAGGATCGCGCCAACCCGCCTGCTCCACGAACAGCCGCGGCGCGCCCAGATCGCGGTGATCGTCAACATGGAGCACCACGATCGGCGCAGCCTGTAGGCCGGCCCGCTCCAGCCATTCGCTCCAGCTGAGAAGCGTCCAACTGTCGTAGAGCGTACTGAGAATGCGACCGCTACGGCGCATCGAGAGCGCCATATCGGAACGCTCAAGGCCCTCACCCCACCACGCGAGTCCGGCGGACAATTTGGGATCGACATGCCGCGCGGCATCATTGGGCCAACCGAGCGTCAGCTCCCAGCCCCCGGTAGTCCGTTTAACGCAGGCATCCTTGTCACAAAAATAGTCGCGCAGCGTAGCATGACGCTCGGCTGCTGTTCCCGGAAGCCGATCGAAAGGAAGGGTGATCACATTGTCGGGCATCAGGCCAATTCGCGTTCGGCGGAGGCTTTGAGGACAGCAACCAGTTCGCGTCCCAGTGGGGTCAGCGGACAGCTATCGAGGGTCACGAATGCGTCGCGAAGATTCTCCTCGGTGTCACGGAGCTGATTGATCGCCCGATTGTGGAGGCGGGCAGGCCCTTCGTCCCTGACATGAAGCCAGAAACGCCGCAATTCGACAAAGACGAACACGGCGTGAAGCAGGCCTGAAGGTGGGCGAAGATCCTCTCTCCACGGCGAGGAGACCAGCGCCGCGGTGGAAGCCACGGTCGGCGCAAGCCGCTCCAGGAGATAGAGTTTCTGGTGCCGGTGCTCGTGCAACAACGAGTCGGCGAGATCGTAGGCGTCGATCGGATCGTCGCCCTGCAGGACCGACACATAGAGAGCACCTGGGACCGAGTTGTCGCTGAACGAAACGATCTTGTCGGGATGCGCAAGCGGATCGCGGATAAATTGGATTGCGCCGCAAGCCATTCTCATCTCGCGCGCCATTGCCGGGCGCCAGCGCTCAATGATCTGCAGCGCCTCCTCAACGATCGGCTTGACCTTAGCGGTGGTCGCCTCATCCTCAAAATAGATTGCCTCGCCAAAGGGAATGCGAAGCCAGGGATCGGGGAAACCGATCTGAAAGCCGGAACCGTCGCGTGATGGCTGGGCAAGCAAGTCCTGCAGATAGGATGCGTCGGCTTGGATTGCTGCGCCGTCGACGGCCTGAACTTCATAGGCGGCGGTCTGAATGTCGAGTGTGTGCCGCCACGCGATGGCGCCCGGAGCACTCGCCAGTTCTTCCTGCTCGGAAACGGACAGCGCATCGAACGCCGTGATCGCCGGACCGAGTTCGGGGTGGGTGGCACGCAACTCGCGGACCGTCCCCAGCAGCGCGTCACGCGCGGCTGACCGCGCACCGGCGCAGAGATCGTCCATCATCGCCGTGGCACTCTCCGCGAGATCGAACGCTGCTAGGTCGGTGCCAGTGGGCAGGGCCGAATCCAGCGCATCATCCGAGGGCAAGAGCAGTTCCGCGAGGCGGACCCGCGCATGTTCGACCAGCGCGAGCATCTCACGACAATAAACGGTCGGATGATTGAAGCCGTCGGTGCCAAAGCGGTGGGGGAGCGATCCGCCCCCGCAGATTTCGACAATCGGACAGGCTTGGCACTCGCGGCATAGTCCTGCTTTGCTGAGCAGCGCGCGATGCGCTGCGATCCGGGGCGAGGTCGCTATGTCTGCGATCGGCGTATCCCGTACCGAACCGCCAAGGCTGGTCGCTCCGTCCTGGGTCACCTTGAGCACGTCGAGATCGTGATAGCTTCCGTCGGTCTCAATCGAGATAAGGCTGACGTCCCCGAAGCCAAATGCGTCAGTCCGGGAAGGCAGCCCGGAAACGGCATCGAGCAAAGCTTCAAAGGTTCGCACCGGCAAATGCGGATAATGGTCGAGCCACAGATCGAATGCGCCGATCAGCCAGCGCTCATAGAGCGAGGGATCGAGCGCGCGGCCTGGCGGGAGGCGCAAATGGTGGGCGTCGGGTAGCAGGAAATCGAGATTCGGCGGATGATGCGCGTCGAAGAAGGCGAAGAGATCCTCCGGCGAGGTCGCGGTATCGATGACGGCGATGACGCCTGCAAATAGCCTGGGGCGCTTCTTGAGCCGCTCCAGCGCAGCGAGAACCTTATCGAAGCTCGAGCGCCCCTTGCGCGTCGTTCGATGCTTGTCTTGTGCCGCGCGCGGCCCATCCAAGCTCAGCGAGACACCGATGTCCGCTGCCTCAAGTTGATCGAGCGCGGCATCGTCAAGCAGCAGCCCGTTGGTCTGGAGCCCGACATCAACCTTCGCGGTTGTCGCGGCACGGATTTGGGCGGCAAACGCCGCCAGCTTATCCGCACCAGCAAGCAAAGGTTCGCCGCCGTGGAATACGACCGCGCAGTGCGTGATCTCCGCTTGCGCGGTATAGGCACCTAGTCGGGTCGCGAAACAAGACCGGTCCTCCGCCGACAAGAGCTTCGGCATGGCGCGCCAGCTCTGGTCGGCGTGGTGGTAGACGTAGCAATAATCGCAATCGAGATTGCAACGCGACGCGACCTTGACCAGGAACGAGGTGATCCTGGCGGGGGTCATGCGAGGAAGTCCTTAGGAGCGATTGTGCCGGTGATGCATCCGGTCGTAGCTCGTGATGACTTCGCTTGCTTCCGCTTCGGCGAGAACGCGACCCTTCAGCCGGCGCAGCGCCGGATTCAGAGGCTGTTCACGCAGGAGGGCGGTGCGGATTTCGGGGCTAGCTTCCGGCGCCCGAACTTCGGTATCGATCGACATAGGGATACTCCTTTCGATGCATCGCCATAATACACGCTATTTTGAAGGAGTCCATCATGCCATCAACCGCGATGAATTTGGATAAATATTTGCCAACACACTGTAAATATTGGGATGTTCATTTCACGCATAAGTAAAATCGGCGTAATTTGGTAATTACGAATGGATGTATTGAAATCAAAATAAGATTTTATTGCATAAATTAATTTTATCACATATTCGTGGGAATATTCATCCATTATGGATGAGATTATTTGGAAATAATTCGCATTCTGGGCCGATCGCGTCGAGGGGGAGAGAATTAATACTTCCGCAACATCGACTTATAAAAGGATGATTTTTTTCTAAATAATAACAGTGTGTTACGAGCCTTCTGAAAAAGAGGCGCGCGCGTCGATTCGATCCCGCTACCCATGCCCATGCCCATGCCCATACACATACCTGTTCTGTGTTGTAATAGGCGATGGCTTTTTGGGCACAGTCGCCCCGCCAAAGTGCTGGCGCATGCTGAAATCTGCAGAGGTCACCCATCTGATTTGTTACCTTTCGTTCCATATGAGGTGGCCTGCCTCCCAGCGATCCCGGTTTATTCCCCACCGCTCAGCACTCGGAGGCATCTGAGCTTAGCGGAGAGCGGGCGTTGAAGGCTCTTCAGGCTTCAAAGGCCCGTCATCAGCTATCGCCCGCTTGCAATGTTCTTGGTGCGTTCCCATACTCCATGGAGGCCATCTTGGGAGGAGCGCGGCGGTATGAGGCAGCTTGAGGTTGAGAATCAGCTCCGCGACGTAGTGAGCCGTATTGTCGTACAGGTAGAACTGGCGACCGCGCAGGGGCGGACCGACATCAACCTCGCGCTCGAAGATGCATTCATCCCGATCCTGAAGTCGGTCTTCAACCTGCCGCACCTCATCAATCTCAACCGGAAGCAGAAGAACTTCCCCGGCATCGACCTCGGCGACGACCATGACCGTGTCGCTTTCCAAGTCACTTCTACCATCGGGCTGGAGAAGGTGAAGTTCACGATCGGGCAATTCATGAGCCGGTCGTATTATAACACCTTCGATGAGCTATACGTACTCATGCTGGGCAAGAAGCAGGCATCCTACAGTCAGAGCGCCGTAAATGCCCTGCTGACGGAGGATTTCTCGTTCAACTGCGCAAAGCACATCATCGACCTTAGCGACATCCTCCGCATGGTGACCGGACTGCGTCTGACAGCGCAAGAGCGCGTGCTCTCGGAGCTTAAGCACATCCTCGGCGAGGTGGATGCCTTCATCAGCATGAGATCGGAGACGGTTGAGGCGCCAACTGCGATCACAACCAACCTACAGGAGATCCGGCTGCCCGAGGCAGTCTACGTTGCGGAGCTGACGATCGACGACAAGGCGGTGATCGCGCAGGCCAAGGCGGAACTGAACTACAAGGGCTACGCAAAGAGTCGAAGGTCTGTCGTGAAGATGGCGCTCCTTCTGAACGATGTGTCGACGGACGCATGGGTTTGTTACAACAACAAGCTGTTCTCATTCACCGATATTGAGGCCAGCGGCCTGATCAGCATCGTGGACGAGGGCACGATCGAACGGCTGGAGATATCCGATCTGGCCGACTCTGACGAGCCGGACAACGTGAACATTCTCAAGCAACTCATGTGGGCCGAGACGCGGCAGATGCTGAAGGCGCGCAACGTGCGCTCCCATCCAAAGGACGGCTTCTTCTTCTTCGTGCCCGGCGAGGATGGGCAGGAGCTTCGCAAGGAGGCCTGGGTCGGCAAGGCCAGCGCGACACGCACCGTGTACGTAGTGAAGTATCAGAAGAAGGACCCTGACAAGATCGCGCATCACCAGCACTTATCGTTTGATCTGACGTTTTCAAATCTAGGCGGGACCTGGTTCTCGCAGATCGTGCCGAGCTGGTATTATTCCTATGACGGTTTCAAGCGCTCGAACTGGCACGACAAGTTGCTCTCGAAGCAGAAGCGGCTTGAACTGAATCTCAGCGTCAGGAACGCGGTTCGTTTCGTCGCCTACTTCCTCTCCAACACCAGCAGTGAGGAAGGCTTGGACGAGGCGCCGTTGAGCTTCGGGACGCTCCTCGAATTCGACGTTGGCGACGAGGTCGATGACGATCTTGACGAAGGCGACGTCTCTATCGCCGACTATGATGACGATGCGACCGACGAAGGGATGGCGGCATGAGGCTGACGACTCTCGCGGAGCCGATGCTCGAGTTCGGCACCGGCACCCACATATGCCCGCGTACGGGGATCGAGCACATGGGCGTGTATGACAAGCGCGATGAACTGCGCAGGACGGAACTAAGGGTCGGGGTCGTCGGTCGAGGCGAGGGCATTGATCTGCTGGACGAGTGGCTCGAGAGGTGCCGGGACGGCATCGAACGGAAGAAGGAATCGCAACTTCTCAACCTGTTCCGTGGCTTCGGCGGGGTGAACCAGAGCTACGGCTTCCTAACCCGGCTGATCAACTCGCCCCAGTATACGCGGACACTAAAGAAGTCGGATATCACCGGAATCGTGAAACTTGCCTCCCGCGCCGACCGGGTAGAGAGGGCTGTTGAGCTCTACTATGAGCAGATCCGCTTCCTGGCGGAGAACAGGTCGGTTGACGTCATCGTCTGCGTATTGCCGAACGAGATGTTTGATTCCGTGACCATCTCGGCCACTGGCGACGCGAAGGATGAGAGCGAGCTCGAGCATAATTTCCGGCGGATATTGAAAGCCAAGTGCATGCACCTCGGCACGCCGCTTCAGCTGGTGCGGGAGAAAACCATCCTGATCACCAAGTTCGCCGGGGAACAGCAGGACCCAGCGACGAAGGCATGGAACTTCTGCACGGCGCTTTACTACAAGGGCAACCGAACAATTCCTTGGCGGCTCGTCGAGGACACAGCCAAGCTCCGCTCGTGCTACATCGGTATTGGTTTCTACAAGAGCCGTGACGGTGAGACCGTGTCGTCCAGCTTGGCACAGGTCTTTGACGAGTTCGGGCATGGGATCATCCTGCGCGGGACCCCAGTGTCGATCGATAAGAAGAACCGTCATCCATATCTGAGCGAGGATCAGGCCTACGAACTCCTGCGTGACGCTCTTGATGAGTACGACCGGGCATTGGAACACATGCCGGCCAGGATCGTGATTCACAAGTCGAGCCGTTTCCGCGACGGCGAGCGCAAGGGCTTCCTGCGGGCGCTGGAGGAGAAGGGCATCCGTTCGAAGGATTTCGTCGCGATCACGGACACTGACGTCCGTTTGTTCAGCGACAAGAAGTATCCGCCGAAGCGGGGGACACTGCTGACGATCTCGGAGACGGAGGGCGTTCTATATACCCGCGGGACGGTCGACTTCTACAAGACCTATCCTGGGCAGTATGTGCCGAGCCCTCTGAAAATCACCGTATATGAACAGGACTCTTCGCTCGAAAGCCTCTGCGACGAGATCCTCGGTCTGACGAAGATGAACTGGAACAACACCCAGATGGACGGGCGCCTCCCGATCACGCTCGAATGCGCGAAGAAGATCGGCGACATCATGAAATATGTGAGCGTCAGCGAGAAACCACAGGTCAGTTACAGCTTCTACATGTGATCCGCGCCGACGGCGGGCGGCGATGCATCCCGGAAAGACACCGATCCGCCGAACCGTTTGCCTGCCGGCTCCCAAATAGCGCTATTGTTCGCCGGAATCTCAGCGCGAGGGGATTCCGACAGCATGGTATCGATCATTCGGGCTTTGGCGGGTGAGCCAGGCATTCCCGCCGGCTTCCCGATCCTGTTTGACGCCGACATGGCGATCATCGAGCCGGCGTTCCTCTGGCTCATGGGGCACTCAGAGCTAAGCGGTCGCGCCCAGGCCAATGACACCGTGCGGACCTACGGCGAGCATCTCCACGACTGGTTCGACTCGCTCGAACAATCAGGGATCGAATGGCGCGAAGCCGACGAACGTGTCATCGCCGCTTATCGCAACCGGATGCTGGAGAATCCCAGCACGCATACCGGGCGGCCCTACGCCCGGACCACGATCAATGCGCGTGTCTCGACCGTCTGCCGCTTTTATAGCTGGGCCCTAGATCGAAAGCTGATCGACCATTGCCCGTTCCGGTTGACCGAGAAGATGACGCTGATGTTGGACGGCGCCTATCGTCCCGGACTACAACGGCGCCAGGTCAACGAGCTGATCGTCTCGCTTCCCGAGAAGCTTCCGCGACCGTTGCGCGCCGACGAACTGTCTCGGCTGTTCGCGCATCTCAGGCCTACTGCTCGACTTGCCGCGCAATGGGCGCTTGGGGCGGGGCTGCGCCGCAAGGAGCTTTGCGCGCTCGCCGTCGACCAGATCACGGATAGCTGGCCACTTGACCACGACAGCGATCCACTTGTCGGCGTGCCGCTCCATATCACCAAAGGAGACCGGCCAAGGACAGTCTATCCGCCGCTTCGGCTGCTCGATCATACGCACTGGTATGTGGGCGAGGATCGCGCCCGGATCGTCCGCCGTATCCGCCGTTCTGACCGAGGCTATCGCGCGCCGTCCAATCTCCTGCTGAACGAGCATGGCCGCGCCATCACGCGGAAACTCCTGACGGCACAGCTCGCGGAAGCGTTTGCGGCCGCGGGACTTCGGGGCACGCTGCACTGGCTGCGGCACACCTTCGCGATGGCGATGCTGGCCCGCCTTCAGATCCAAGCCCGCACCAATCCCGATCTCAACCCGCTCAAGGTCGTGCAGGTGCTGCTCGGCCACGCCTCGATCACGACGACGGCAATCTATCTGCGCTGTCTCGAACTGCACGAACGCGACCTGAGCGAAAGCCTCGCCTATCTTTATGGTGAGCTGATCCCCGCCGATGGCTAGGGGCCGCCTCGATCGGACGCTGAAACTCGATCCGGCACCAGCGGACCACCCCGCAGGGATCGCCGAAATCCAGTTCCGCGATGAATGGGGCAAGATCATCCAACGCTTCGACCCGGCGCTGTTCGGAATGCCGGATGATATCGGCGCCGCCATCGCCCGGGCCTTCCGCGATCATGATGTAGCAACCAGCGCTGCGACCCGCACGGCGCGCTGGTTCGCGCTGCGCGTGTTCGGGAGGTTCCTGCGCGAGGACGCGCGTGTCAGGCGCGCGGGAGACCTCGACACGGCAACGATCCGCCGGTTCATCACCTGGCTGGCGATGCCTACCAACGGGCGCAGGCGTGGCGTCCGCTCACAATCCGGTCAGCTTGGTATGATCCGGCCGGTGCTCAAGCGCGCGATCGCGGACAATCCAGGCTTGTTCGCATCGGGCTTTGCCGTTCCCAACAATCCGATCCCGCTCGCCGGCGTCCAGCGGCTACCGCAGGACCGACTGACACCCGGCGCAATGCGCGCGCTGCTGGCAGTGTGCTATGCCGACATCGACACTGCCTGGGACAAGTTCCAGCACGGGCAAGCTATTGTTGGTCTTCCGAATGTGCTGCTTCATGGCGGCCGGACCGCCGAACGGGATCGCTGGATCTGGAAGCTCCACCGCCTTGGCCACGGCATCCTGCCGACCGACCGAGGCTTGGACCTTAACAAGCCCGATCGGCAGAGGATCGCCGAGGTAGGCGGGTTCCGCGAGCTTGAGGGTTATCTCCACCTCACGACCGACACGCTGGTTGCGTTCTATATGGTGCTGCTGATCCAGACGGCGGCCAATGCCGGTCCGCTGCGCCAGATCAAGCGGGACTGCCTCGTGCCGCATCCGCTCGAGCGGCATCGCGTCATGGTCGAGTGGGTAAAACCCCGCGCCGGTGGTAAGGTGAAGCGCATGCAACGGCGCTCGTTCGACAATCGCCGACCCTATGCGGCGCCGCGCCTGATCGAAAAGCTCCTTGCGATGACGGCACCCCTATTGCCGCATGTGGAGCCGTCCAAACGCGACCGGCTGTTCCTCCACCGCTTCCTCATGACGACAGGACGCCTCGAGCGCGAGCACCACGCCGGACATATCGTGCAGGCCACGTTGCGATCGGCAATGTTGCGCTTCTACGAGCGGCATAATGGCGCGATCGCGTCCTGGAACGAAACCCATCCCGGCAAGTCCCGTGCCCTGCTTCCAGACTTCTCGCCCAAGCTGTTCCGCAGCAGCATGGCAAGCACCCATTACACAGCGTCCCAGGGCGATATTATGGCGGCCAAGGCCGTGCTCAACCATGCCAGCATCGTCACCACGGATATCTATGTCGATGGCGAGGCGGTCCGCCGTCTCGAACGCGATACGATCGCTCGGCTCCAGTCGCTGATGATCACATGGGTAACCGGCGAGACGCCCTGCCAAGACTCGCAACATCAAGGGCCGCATACCAGCGTCCGGGTAACGGCGCTGTTCGGCCACGACTGCCTTCGACCGGTCGACGGCGGGCAGGCGCGGCCTGGCCGCATGTGCCCGAAACTGGGAGGCTGCCTCGCCTGTCCGGGCCTGATCGTCCCGATCGACCCGGATCATCTGGCGCGCATCGTCCAGGCCACCAGGCATCTTCAAGCGGCGCGGGAACGCATCGACCCGATCCGGTTCAGCCTCTTTTATGCGCCCAGCCTTCGGGTGCTGACACAAGACCTGCTGCCGGCGTTCCCGCCCGAAATGATGCCGGACGCGGAACGGCTCATACCCGCCTTGCCGCCGCTGCCGGACCTGGAATAGCCTCATGGCCTCCGTCCCGACATCCACGCTTACCCAACTTCCGGCGCCATTGCTCGGAAACGAAGGCGTCCCCGCCGCCACGACGTTCAACTGGGGCTTCGAAATGCCGGACGGGAGCCGGTTCGGGGATGATCATTGGACGCCGCTCCGGCACGCCGCCGAACTGTTCCTGCTCTCGCTGCAAGCCGATCCGCCCGAAGGGCGGATGCCACTTCGCAAGGAAACGGTCGATGGCCACTTCAGCCACATCCGCTTCCTCGTTCGATGGATGGCAGTCGAGAACGTCCGATGCTTCAAGGATCTCGATCAAGACGCCGTCGACCGGTTCGTGGCCATGTTGCGCGCTCGTCCCGGCAGGAACGCTTCACGGCTCTCCCTCAGCACCGCCGAAGGCTATCTCGGCACGATCCGCACATTCCACATGCAGCGCGACAAGCTGGACGACGCGCCGCTGATGGCGCCGCCTCGCGCCGGTTCGGTCGAGAAGCGGCACTGGAAACCTTATGGCGGCCATCCCTATACGCCCGACGAGATCGCTGTGCCTCTCATCAGCGGCGCTATGGAACTGCTCGGTGACCCAGCGGAACAGATACTCGCGCTGCGCGACCGTCTCGAAGATTTGTATGAGCAGTTCCGACCACAGCATCAGGGGCGAAGGCTCCACTGGCATATCAGACGCGCCATGTTGTCTGAGCCATGCCCCTACGCGGACATGTATCCGAATCCGGAATGGCCGCTGCGCCGCCTGACGTTCATGCTCGATCGCCTTGGCGACGCCTGCTTCGTCGTCATCGCCTATCTTGTTGGCGCGAGAGCCTCCGAAATACTCAGGCTTGAGGAGGGTTGCCTCGAACGGCGCGCGGCCGATGGAGACGGCGAGGAACACGTCTATCTGGTCGGCACGATCACGAAGACGTCGCTGACGGAACATGGGGACATCCATCGCTGGCTCGCGCCCGAGCCGGTCCAGCGGGCGATCCACATCCTCGAACGTCTCTCCGCTCCGCTTCGCGAACTTAGCGGGAAGAGGAACCTCTGGCTCCACCAGCTCGGCCGGGGACGCTCGCCGCTTCCGACGATGATGCCCGTCGCTCGACTGCGATCACCTATGGTCAATATCCGCTTGAACGAACGACTTGCGCCGTTCCTTGCCTTGCCGGAACACCAAGGCGGCACCTGGCACCTGACCACCTATCAGGGTCGCAAGACGTTCTCGCGGTTCATCGGGCGGCGCGACCGCACCGGCCTGACGGCGCTGCAACGCCATCTCGGCCATGTCCATCGCGCGATGACCGACCGGGCCTATGTGGGCACAGACTTCGAACTTGCCGAGCTGATCGACGACCAGGCCGCCGAAAAAACCCGCAAGGCGCTGGAAGACCTGCTCCTGGCGCCGAACGTCGCCGGGAAGGCGGGCGTCATGCTGTCCGAGCGATCGCCGTTCCACGGGCGCACTCGGTCGGGCGACGTCGATGGCTATATCACCGAGATCCTCGCCGAAACGGATATGCGCCTCGGCGTGTGCGACTGGGGCTACTGCCTCTACCGCCGGGAGACCTCCGCTTGCCTCGGCGGCGAGCGCGAGCCGAACCCGGTGCTTCGCACACAAAGCACCTGCTCGACTTGCGCCAACTTCGCCGTGACTGACCGGCATAGGCCGGTCTGGGAAGCGCGCCTTGAACGGAACACCGCATTGATCCAGCGCGATGACCTCGATCACGAGAGCCGAGCACTTGCCGAAGCCCGCATCCAGGAATCCCACCGTATCCTTGACCGGCTCGACGAAGGAAATGCTGGTGACGTCTGAATCTGACCCATCCACCCCGCAGGCCCGTCGCCGGGCGAACACCAATGCACGCCTGCGCGAAGCCCTTGCCCTCCTCGCCAAAGACCCGTCCGCCGCGCCAACGGTCGCCGGTCTCGCACGAGCAGCCGGGGTCGGCCGCAACATCATCTATACGCACCATAGCGACGTTCTCGACGCCCTGCGCGACATTCAATCGCAACGTGAGGGTACCACTGAAACGGCCGCCGGCGAGGCCGACAGCACACGCGCCACTCTTCATGACGCGATAGCCAAGAACATCGCCCTCGCGACACATAATGCCAGCCTGCTGAACCGCGCTGTTGAAGCCGAGCAGCGCGCGGAGCGGCTCGAACGCCGTAACGCGCAACTTGTGCAGGAACTCGATCGGATACGCCGGCCCGTCCCCATCCGCACCAACGCCGAAGCGCCCGATCCTACCGCTGCCTGAAGGCGGTCACGCCCTAATCGGGCGTCTTGAAAGGGGAGGAGGAGTAGGAATGGCGGAAATACGGGCTTTGCGGAGCCAATAAGACAGGTCGATACAGACCTAATGCTCGCTCAAATGGAAGGTGGCCCCGCAAGATGCCTTCCTTAAGGGGTGGGAACCCGCGAAGGCCGCCTGGGGGCGCGGACAGAAAGTCATTCGCCTCATCGGTTATGACGCCTCGCCGGCAGATACGCGCCGCTATAACCACGCGTCGACCATCGCCAACGACCTTTTTGAGTGCCGGTACCCCTTGCGCGAATGGCAATGGGACCGTGACACCTGCATCGCCCGCATCGAGGCTGCGGGCCTTCCCGTCCCGCCCAAGTCGAGCTGCTTTATCTGCGCTGCAATGAAGCCCGCCGAGGTCCGCGCGCTCCCGGCCTGGTGCCTGCGTCTCATTGTCCTCGTGGAGGCACGGGCGGCTCCGCGCCTGCGCACCGTTGAAGGGCTTTGGCGCCGATCGACCTCAACCCGACCCGGCCGAATGACCGACTTCATCCGGGCGGAGGAACTGCTCCCCGCAACCGACATCGACGCCATCATGCGCGACGCGCCCGCCGATCTCGTCAGGTTCCAGGACGTCGCCGCGCATGTTCCACTCCCCGAGCGGCCAGCAATGGCGGAGTGGCTCGAGACCTTCAACGCCACCCTTCCTATCCGCAAGGAAATACATGAGCGGACGGGACTGATCGGCCCGACTTTTGTACCAGCGGTTCAACCCCTAAATGCTGAACAAAATATTGAACCGATCGGATAGCCAATCAAGTGTCCCACCGAACCTACCATCCGTCGAACTCGCCCCGAGGGTACTAAGGTAGCAGCCAGTCGTTCGGGAGATCACACACCAGATTCGGGGTTTCAGGAACAGTGCATGACTAATCGGGGTTTCAGGAACAGCCGTCCCGAATTCGGGGAATCAGGAACAAGGCTTCAGGGGGTACCCACCCACGCGCCCGATCAACACTGTCAGGCGACAGATCGGCGCAGCGCGCGCGCTTGGCACGCGAGCCTTAGAAGCAGCAAAGCGCGTGGCGACGAAACCCGGTCGGTTCGGGGGTGATGGCAATCCGGGCCCAGAGCTTGAAGGCTATGCGTGTCGGGCTACTGGCCTGAACTTGTAACATTCTCAGCCTCGATCGGATCGGGGGCATCAGCCAGCTTTCGCGGTTGACCACCCTTTTGGCCATTGGCGCTCGACGCGGCATTCTTCGCCGCGGTCCGTACCTTTCCGCCCTCGGATCCAAGCTGGTGGGCCATCCATTTTTTCGAACCGAACACACCTCGCAGCAGGCCGGGGACATAGATATCGGCGTCGAGTTTTGGCCAATGAAGCCCAAGGCCCGCAGGGCTGATTTCGATTACAGCCAGACTGTCCGGCGAGGCGTCGGCCAAGCCCTCGGCCAGGTGCGCCGGAAACGTTAGTTCAACCCCCGTATTGAGGCCAACGACCACACGGGCGCGGCGACGATCATAACGCGCCGACACCGCATGGCCGGCTTCGCGAAGCGTCGCCATCCGTTTACCGGCTTGCGCCGTCTCGTCCTCAGTAATCCTCATGCCGACGCCCTCTTAGCCATCGCGGCAATGCGTCGGGTCCACAGGGAGCCGGCTGCGAACCGTCCTTTTAGCTGATCCGAACCCGTTGTCGCCTCCTTTGGATTATGTAACGAAGAGCGTCGCAAAAAACGACGGCATCCGCCGTCGAATATACATCGACCGCCTCGCTAGTGCGGCTCGACCAGCGTTTCCGAAAGCAACGACCCGGCCAACCGGGTCGCTCGCGGTGATCAGCGTCTCAGGCGCTGCAGAACCAAGATTGCAGCAGCGCAACATGCGAAAATCAGTCACGATCATTGGCGCTGGAATGGCCGTCTCGACCGGGTCGCCCCTGGCTATCCCAGGGCGTAGATCGGCCATCACGCCCTCGGCTTGCTGGAGGCAACATGACAATTCCCGCAATTGAACGGATCGCCAGGCTCAACGACCGTTGCCGGCAGGGCCTCGATCCCAACGCTCGCATCATGGTGACCCGTAACTGCCTCGCCCGGTTGACCGGCGACGATGTCGGAATCGCGGAAGTCCTCGCCCAGGCCGAACTGCTTGCGGCCGTGCGCCGCTATGCGTTCAAGCCCGGAGACGGGCCCGAGCGGGATTTCGGCGGCTTCGATCTGAAGGGCGAACGCATCTTCTTCAAGATCGACTACTACGACCTGGCGCTGGAATTTGGCTCGGACGATCCCTCTGACGCCTCGATCACGCGCCGCGTCCTCACCGTCATGCTCGCCGAAGACTATTGAGCCCGCCGGCTCCAACACGACTGCTCCTTCGAACGCCACCGCCACCACCTTTCCGGTCCTCAGCGCCAGGAAAGGCAAGGGGGAAGGCGAGCATCAGGCTCGCCAGAATGAAGGCGCGCGGCCGAAAGGGCGAGCCTGCCGCATTCCACGAGGAGATCCGCCTTGACCGCTCCGCAACCGACCCCCGTCAACACGCTGCCGCTTTCCCTGATCGTGAAGGGCGATAATCCCCGTCGCTATTTCGACAGGAAAAAGCATGACGACCTCGTAGCCTCGATCCGCTTGCGCGGCATCCTGCAACCCATCCTGCTTCGCCCCGCGCCCGGCAGGGAGGACGTCTTTGCCATCGTCGCGGGCGAGCGCCGCTATCGGGCTGCTCTCGAAGCCTACGGCGCGGATGCCGAGGTTCCCGTCATCGTCCGGGAGATGACCGACCAGCAGGCTCTGGACGCCGCCATCGCTGAAAATGACGACCGCGATGATCCTTCGGAAACCGAACAGGCCGATGCCGCCGTCCGCTACCTCGCGGCGTGCCAGAACGATCGCGCCGAAGCCGCCAGGCGGCTCGGCTGGTCACGCAGCAAGCTCGATCGCCGTCTGGCGCTGGCGGAGCTGTCCGAAACCGTGAAGCTTGCGCTCGACGAACGCCGGATCAAGGTCGGTCACGCCGAGCTTCTCGCCGCAATCCCCGCCGACAAGCAGGACAAGGCCCTGGAGACGATCCTCGCCTCGGGCCTGGACGTCAGCAAGACGCGCGATCTCCTCATGCGCGTCACGCAGAACCTCGCCGCCGCTTGCTTCGACAAAACCGAATGCACAACCTGTCCGTTCAACTCGGCCTCCCAGCGCACTCTCTTCGAGACCCATGTCGACGACGGGCACTGCACCAATCCCGGATGCTTCGAGCTGAAGACCCAGACCGCCGAGGCGATCCGCTTCGAAGAGCAGGAGCGCGCCGAAAAGGCGGCACGGGCCGCGGCTCCGCCCGCTGCCGACGAAGACGACGGTGACGGCGAAGCGGATGACGGTCTCGACGACAGCGAGTCCGAAACCGAAGTCTCGTCCGTCGATCGCGCCGAAACCCCCGGCCGAACCGAACCCCGCCCCCTGGCTCCGCAGACCCCGCTGCCATCGACCGCCGGCGGTTCGAGCGCTCACAAGTCGACCGTCACCGTCAAATCGATCGCCGGGCGCACCAGCGACCTGCGCGAGGCGACCTGGCGGACTGCGGTGGCCCGCGCGCTCGCGGCCAATGTCGCCCATGCCCATACCGCCATTCTCGTCGCCGCGATGTCGGGCACGCTTCCCCAGATCAAGGCGGAGACCCTGAAGGCCCGTGCCGGCCTCCTCGTGGGCGCTTCCTTCCCGGACATCTCTTATGGCGACAAGATCACAGAAATCCGAGCGCTGTCCGAGCCGCAGGCAGCGAATGTGCTGTCCGCTGTCGGCGCCGCCTATGCCAAGGACGTGCTGACCTTCGGGCATGTCGCCGACCTCGCCCGCGCTTTCGACGTCGATCTGCGCGACGTCTGGCAGGTCGATAAGGCCTTTCTCGAGCGCTACACCAAGGACGAGCTCAAGTTCATCGCCCAGGAATCCGGCCTGGTCGCGCATGTCGGCGAAAAGGGCTTCGCCAAGCTGCTCAGTGCCAAAAAGGCAGACCTCATCGCCGGCATGCTCAACCGCCCCGGCTTCGACTGGGCCGGACGCCTGCCCAGTTCGATGACGCTCGACGGTCAATATGGGCCGCCGCCGGTGAAGGCCGCGCCGCCGGCCGCCGCCCCGATCAAGCAGCTCGCCGCATAACCCCCCAACGCTCACATAGACAAGGATTTGGACCCATGTTGATTTCCAACCTGCTCCCACTGCTTGCGCGCTACTCGCTCGGCTTCGATCTCGTGGCAGGCCCCGAAGACACGGTCACCCTGACCGTCATTCCCCGCAAGGTGGAAGGCGCCGCGCACAAGCTCGAGACCGGCGAGACCCGCCCGATCTCGCTCACCGCCAGCGCCGCGGAGATCGATGCCGAACTCGCCAAGGGCGAAGACGGCGCGCTCGGACAGCTCATCACGATCCGCAAGACACTCGCCGACCAGCTCGCCGAACAGCGCGAGGCCGCTGATGCCGCCCGCACCGCCGCGGCCGAGGCCGCCAAGGCTAAGGCCGCAACGTCCACGCCGAAGCCCGCCTCCACGGCCGCGAAGGTTCCGGCTACCGCCAGTCCGCCCGCCGACGCCAAGGCCGAGGAGCCCGCCAGCCTCTGGTGAGGCAGCCCCTCGAACCTCTCCCGAACCCACGCCCAGGAGGCCGCCATGCAGATCAACCACCTGACCCGAACCTACCGATATGACGGCATCGACCTTCCGGTGCCGCCGCATCTTGCTGACGATGCCGCCGGCCTGCGTGCCTACCATGCAACCCTCTATCCGCCGATCCTCAACGCCGAGATTGTCGACGCCGGCGTATCGGGCGCTGCGCATGTCATCGAGTATCGGCGCGCCGTCGGCACCAAGGGCTGACCCGTGCCCCGCTCCCAGAGCGCGGCCATCCCCGCCGCACCGCGCAAGACGCTCCTCGAATGGATCGAGCACGACGATGGCAACACGACCGGCTTCCCCCAGCTTCCCTGCAGCGCCCAGGCCCTCGCCCTTCACGCGCGAATCCTCCCCGAAGTCCCTCATAAGGGCGAAGCGGCGGAGCCGCTTCAGCCCCCTGTCGGTCTCAGGCTCGCCCCGCTCGGCTGATCTCGCGGGCCGGTCCGTCGCGCTCTCCGTAGACATCCCCGCCACCTTCGATCAGCCGCTCAGCAATCATCACAAGCTGATGGGCCGGTGGGTGGCCGCACGGGAAGGAACGACCAGACGATACACGCGCGTCGGCGCCCGCAAGCGAATCGAAGATGTCTTCAATGCCGCGGTGCTCGAAATCTTGGCGCCAATCGAACTCGTCGATCTGCGGGTCGCCGTCCTCGCCGGCGAAAACGACAATCCGCCGGCAATCGCCTTGGTCTGCGAGAGCCTGGGGCAGCTGGATCTAGGCTGGATCGAAACCGGTGACGCGCCCGTTCCCTGGCGCGCCGCCGCCTACGCGGCCCTCGGGGAGACGCTCGGCACCGCGCTTCCGGTCTTCGGCTATCAGGATCTCTTCGATGAAATCTCCATGTACTATTGGGACGGCGAGATCGACGACGAGAGCGCGCGCCAAAGCCTGACCGCCTATCACGGTCTCAGTGCTGAAGAACTCGCAGAGCAGACACTGCCCTCGGAGATGAACGCGCGCCGCCCCGACTGGATGATCGGCACGAACGCGGCGAAGGCCGCCAGCCTCCCGAAAACCCTTCGCGCCGCTCTGCGCCGACTTCGCGATGGGCACAAGGCGCTCGACCGCCTCGCCTCGGAGCGCAACGCCTGGCACTTCGATACCGACATTCTCTACGAATATGTGCCGGGCATCGAGGAATGTTCGTCTCTGCCACCGCTGACGCTCGTTCCGTTCGAGCAGTTCGCGCGCGAGCTCGATGATGTTGCCCGCCACGGCATGGAGATGGGCTTCATGGATGTCTGCGGCATCTGCCCGCTGCCCGAGGTGAGTCGGATCGACGACTGGTTCGAGAGCCTGCGGCTCGGCGTCCAGTTTCTGCTCGCCGCCCAGCACCTCGTCCGCTTCGACCCGCCCAACCCGTGAGGCCCTCATGTCCGACCACAGCAGCCACTTCGAAGCCACCGGCGGCGGTCTCCTCCTGACTAACGCTATCCTGCTCTATCAAGCGGGAACGTCCACGATTCCGAACGCCTACAGTGCGCCCAGGAACGATACGATGGCTTTCGCCAGCATGCATGCCGTCGAGCACGATGCGGAAGGCCATCCGACCATTGCCGCCGGCGTGCCCTTGTCGCGCGCGCAGCTGCGCCGATGGACCGAGGCCCTTGGCCGCACGGCGGTCCCTGAGATCCTGCCCGACACCGTGCTGGTGTCCCATCCCGACGTGCTCGCCTGGTGGGTGCCGGCACAGGTGCGCCCCGCCTATTTCGCGCTGTCGTCGCCACCCGAGGGGCTTCGTGCGCTCGCGCGACGCACGACCGTCACCGTGCCCTATCCCGCGCATCTTCTCATCGCCGCGCGCACTGGCCTTGGCGTCTACGCGCTCCCGTCAAGCGAGCGCCCGGCGGCCGACACACCGGTGCTACACTCACCCATTCTCAACGTCTTCATCCAGGGCGGGCTCTGTTGGGGCAATATCCCGAGGCCGAAGACCCTCGGCGTTGCCGCCATCGCGGAATACGAGCGGGCCGTGTTCGACTCCTGGTCGACCCACCCCAATCCCGGCCAGGAGCACACCGTCACCGGCAAGGGCGGCCTCGTCAGGCTCTGGGATGATCTCGCCGCACGCGGCGCCAGTCGTTTCCCGGTCCGACGTCTCAAGCCCTTCCATCCTGCCGCCCGACCACGACAGGCTCGCCCACCGGCTAACGCCGTCACCGTGGGCAGACTGATTGCGGCCGCTGCCGGGAGATGACCATGCTCGCCGACGATCCCACCGCGGCGGCGCTGATCGCTGCCGCTCCTTGTTATCCGGTCCCGTCCACGGGACGATCGCCCGCGCTCGATGCGCTTCGTGACGGTCGCGCCGGGCATGGCCTGGCCGTTGGTAAAGACGGCGTGATGCTCATCCTGCGCCGCCCCTGGCTGGCGCTTGACGCTCCCCTTTCGCCGCCCTTCGCCGCCCATATCCCTTATGGCAGCATTGGCGAACCCAAGGCCGACTTGCGCTGCGGACTGATCCCAGGCGAGCATCTGGCCGCGATCCTCGACCACTTCCGCGCAGCGCTCCCCAATGAAGCGGCCGCCTTCATACTGTGGAACGAGGCGAGCGGTGAGTTCGCGGTGAATCTTCCGGATGTCGACGAGGCGACGCCCTCGCGCCTCGTTTACCGAACCCCGGTGCTGCCGCCCGATTGGCACATGGTCTGCGACATCCATAGCCACGGGCGGGGCTCCGCATTCTTCAGCGCCACCGACGATGCCGACGATACCCATGCCACCAAGATCTCGCTCGTCGTCGGCCGGCTCGACCATCCGGCGGGGCCGGTAATGGCCGCCCGGCTCTGCGCCGGGGGCATGTTCCTCGCCGTGCCGCGCAGCCCATTTTCGGGAGATGTTCCATGCAGCCTGACAAGCCCCAGCGCCACTATCTTCCCGCCATCTTCGACAATCGCGCGGTCCGGATCCTGCTCGTGGGATGCGGCGGCAATGGAGCTCAGATGCTGATGGGCCTGGCCTCGCTCGACACGGCTCTGCGCGCGATCTCCTCGCGTTCGCTGGAGGTCACCGTAGTCGACGACGACATTGTAACCGAGGCCAATCTCGGCCGTCAGCCCTTCTATCGCTGCGATGTCGGCAACTCGAAGGCGCGCACCCTCACCGAACGGATCAACCTCGCCCACGGCCTGGCCTGGAAGGCGGTTCATGGGCGAGCCCCCGATGCGGTCGAAATCGACGGCACCGACATTCTCATCACCTGCGTCGACACCGCTTCGGCCCGCCGCGAATTGGGCGCCGTCCTTGGCGATGGCAGGACCGTGCCGACCTATTGGATGGACCTCGGCAACCGCGCCAGCGACGGACAATATCTGATCGGCTGCCCATGCCGCCCGACGGGCAATGTGAAGCTTCGCCTGCCGACCGTGCTCGAGGCCTTCCCGGAGCTCGCCGACGAAACTCTAGCTGAGGACGATGCTCCCTCCTGCTCGGTGGCCGAGGCGCTCGAACGCCAGTCCCTCTTCGTCAACCGAGTGCTGGCCAGTCACGCGCTCGCGCTGCTGTTCGATCTGCTCGGTCGCGGTTCCATCGGCCACGCCGGCGCCTTCATCAACCTCGCCAGCGGCCAGGCCGTGCCGATCCCGCTCCCGCGCGGCGACTGAAGCCCGACCGACTACCACGCCCATCCCGTGCCCATCCAAACCCGGCGACCTTCGCCCGGGGATGAGGAGAACTTGCCATGACCGTCATCGGACATAATCGCATCCGCGGCGCCGACAATTTCGACGGCTACGAGGTGCTCGCCCACCCCTTGCCCGACCGCGAGGATCGCGTCTTCCATCGCGGCGAGCCCGGGGCGTCCCAGACCTCCGTGACCTATGGCTCGCATGACATTCAGATCGCGAGGCCGACCGGTCCTGGAAGCAGGAGCCTCCTTGCCATCCTGATGCACCATGGTGGCGGCCGTCATATCCTGGAATTCTACGAGGGGGCCTTGCCCGTCACCGCGACGCTGCTCGCCCTGCCCGAGCGCGCCCAATATGCGCTCGCCTATGCGTTGTTCAAACAGGCTGATGAATGCGCCATGGCCGCCCGCGCGGACGAAGCCAGCCGCTGGGCCCAGGCGTTCGTCGATGGCCGCATCCGCAAACGCCGCAGGGGCGGCCAGCGCTACGTCAACATCGAATCGCCGGCCGAGAAGGAACGTCGCTGCGCGTAGCGTGGGTTCCCCGGCCGTTTCACTCCTCTGCGCCGACGCCGTCCGTGTGTGCGCCGGCCCGAGCGAAAGAGGAGAAGGGCAGGGGAGGGGTGAGCCTGTTCGCTCTTGCCCAGGAGACCCCGATGCCCCTTCCCAATGTCATCCACAGCCAGGTGGATCCGGCCGCGATCACCAAGGTGACGCGCCTGTTTAACAACACGCTCGGAACGATGCTCGCCGAGCTTGTCCAGAATGCGCGCAGGGCCGGGGCGACGAGTATCGACCTCGACGTCGCCGAGGCCGAGGACGGGAAATGGCTCGTTATCGCCGACGACGGCGCCGGGATCGCCGATCCCGCGGTGATCCTCGCGCTCGGCCGTTCCGGCTGGGACGAAGAGATCGCCGCCCGCGAAGACCCTGCCGGCATGGGCGTGTTCAGCCTCGCCGGCCGCCAGGTCGAAATCCGCTCGCATCCGCGCGCCGGTGGTGAAGCCTGGCAGGTCTCGATCGCGCCCGGCGACTGGGAATCGGGTACTCCCATCCCGGTCGCCCGCTGCGACCAACCTTTCGGCACCGAAATCCGGCTCCTTCTGGATGACGAATGGGCGAAGACGCTCGAAGTTGCAGCCATCGGTGCGGCCCGCTATTGCCCGACGCCGATCCGATTCAGAGGCTCGCAGCTGGCGCAGTCGGATTGGCTCGCCGACGCAGCCGTCATCGTCGAGACCGACGGGGTCCGGATCGGCCTCTTCAACGCAACGCGCGCGGCCCACTATCAGCCGCTCATCAACTTCCACGGCCTCACCGTTCCCTGCACCCTGCCTTCGGTCGACGAAAAGGAGCGGAGCTGGTGGGCACGGATAGACATCGTCGACGCACCCGCCCTGCAGTTGGTGCTCCCCGCTCGAGGCGAAATGGTCGAGAACGATGCTCTCGATGCGCTTCGCGATACCGTCCGGAAGATCATCTACAGCCATATCGCCTCGCTCGGCAGCCATCGCCTGCCCTTCGCCCAATGGGCCGAGGCCCGGCAGCTCGGCGTTGATTTGCCCGAGGCGACGCCGCTCCTTCGCGGATGGACACCGGCCAAGGCCGATCTCAACAGCGTGAGCGATGGTTCCGGCCTGATACCAGCTGGCGAGCTCGTCCTTATGGAGCATTTCGGTGCGCCGCTCGAGCAATGCGCGGCCTTCGCGCTCGCCCGCGACGGCCGCTTCGAAGGCCGCCTCGCAGACCCTGACGATGCGATGGCGGGATATGGCTGGTACGACGCTCTGCCACGGATCACAGTGCTGAGGTTCGAGATCGAGCGCGACGGCGCCGCCCATGTCTTCGACAGCGATACCCTGTCTGACCTCGAAAGCGGGACGGTCGACCGGCTCGCGCTCGTGGTCGAGATCACAGGCTCGCGGCCCGAGACGCTGACCGTCGCGGCCCCCGTCGTCATCGACTATGACGATGCACATCACTGGGGCTTCGAGGAGGCGAACATCCTTCTCGCCTCGCGCGACGCGATCTCCCCGGATGAGCTTGTCGAGCTGCTCGAAGCATCCTGCTTCTGCGCCAGCGACGATCGCGAGGCTGACAGCTGGGAGACGCAGAACGACCGCTTCCTCCTTGATGCACGGGAAATGGCGACCCGCCTGCTTCTTGGCGACGACGCAGCGCTGGTCGAACGGCTGCGCGCGATCATTTCCTACAGGGCGCAATGGTTCGTGCCAGAGGGGCGGCAGTTCGCGGCGGTCATCGGGCGCAACGCGATCGACATCCGCATCGAGCCCGTCACCCCAGCGCCGGCATCCTGACCGCGGCTTTAGAAAGGACCCTTCTATGCGATCGATCAGGGCGGCCCGCCCGGCAGACCGCGCCGCCGTGCACGAGGCGATTGACCATCTGCGCAGCGCGCGTCACCTTCTTGCGAGAAGCGGTGCGCTCCGCGCCGCCGCGGCGGTCCGCCAGGCGCTGCGCAGCACGGAAAGCGCGGCCCGGCGTGTCGGCCACCGCATCCGCAGGAGCCAGGGATGAGCCGTTACGAACTGAAGCCGAGGGCGGGAAACGGCGTCATCAAGGCCGTGATCGGCTGGGACCGTCCCCTCCAGACCTTCTTCGCCCAGGTGTTCACGCCTACCGAGGAAGAGCCCGAGGAAGGCGAGGCAACGATCTGGCTCGGCACTGAACCGGGCGAGCTTCCAAGCCCCGAGGCCGCCGTCCGCGTCGTTGCGGTCTATGCCGAAGTTCCCTTGACGCTCGCAGCCGATCTCGCGGCCGATATGGATGCCACCGTCGGCGTGAAGGACGGCGCCCACCAGGCCGAGGCCAAGAAACGCCTGTTCGGCTCGATCCACTAGACCTCGTCGCAGACCCTTCGCACGGCAAACCCGAAGTCCACTTATGCAAATCGGGGCATGGATCGAGGCCCACAAGCTGGTCGCGACACAGGGCTGCCGCTCAAGAAGCGAGGGGGGCAAGGCTCGCCCGACATTTCGGCCTCCCGTTGAGCCGGTCGCCCCGAGGCCGCGGACGCGGGCCTCGGATGGGGCGCTTGCGCGCCTGCTCGGCCGAACGGCCGAGGAGAGGAGTGGGGAGGAGGAATTTGGCTCGGACACGGTGTTCGAGACCAGCTTCCAGGAGACTTTCCCATGAACATCGGTTCGATCAAGCAGAATGACGCCGGCATTTTCGTCGGCAAGATCGCGACGCTGACGATTGCCATGACGATCGCGCTGCGCGAGGTGCACTCGGCCAATCCAAAGGCGCCGAAGTACGAGGTGCTGGCGCTGTCGGCCTCGCGCTCTTGGGTGCAGGTGGGCGCGCTGTTCGAGCTGTTCTCGAACGGCACGGGCGAGGCGTTCCTCAACGGCAAGATCGAGGACCCGAGCCTGGCCGCGCCGCTCTACATCTCGGCGTTCCGTCAGGAGGACGGCAGCTACAACATCGTGTGGTCGCGCCCGACCCGCCGCCGCGATCTCGCTGCCGAGATGGCGCCCAAGGCCGACGATGGCCTGCCGCCGCTGCCCGGTGCCGACGAGGCCGCCGAGCGCGGCCAGGGCGCCGAAGCCGGCCTCGGCCAGTCCTCCGCCGAACACGCGTTCGCGGCCTGAAGCTCGAGTAGTGACTGATCAAGGCCCTCGCTCATCCGAGCGGGGGCCTTTTTCTTTTCCGAGAGTCAGCTTGCCGCAGGACTTTGACAGCATTGCCCGATCCCCGGACAACTACTAATGTGTAAGAAAGTGACAAAAGGTACACATCATGCGAACCAATATCGAAATCGATGACAAACTCATGGCCCAGGCCCTTCAGGTGACCGGCCTCAAGACGAAAAAGCAGGCGGTGGAAGCCGGCTTGCGTCTCCTCCTCAGGCTCCAGTCCCAGGTCCAGCTGCGCTCGGCCCGCGGCAAGTTCGAATGGAATGGCGACCTCGACGCCATGCGGACGGACCTATGATCCTTGTCGATTCCAGCACCTGGATTGATTTCTTCCGCGGAACGCCGTCGCCTCAGGCAGACCGCCTCGAAATCTTGCTTGGTAACGAGCCGCTCCTGATCGGCGATATCATCCTTACGGAAGTTCTCCAGGGCTTTACCAGCGACCGGGATTTCAATCGTGGCCATGCCCTGCTGCAGTCGCTCGAGTTCATTGAGATCGATGGTCCTGATGTTGCCGTGGAGGCAGCGCGCAACTTTCGGACCTTGAGAGCAAAAGGTGTCACCGTCCGCAAAACGATCGACACGCTGATCGCGACCCGGTGCATCGTCTCGGGCTTGACCCTCCTCCATAACGATCGGGACTTCGACCCCTTCGTCGAGCATCTGGGTCTCAGGGTCCTTTCCTGATCGTCCGAATCTGGCAGCTCCGCGTGTGCCAGGCGCCTCAAACCGGCGATCAGCCGGCAAGCCGCGCTTGCGCCCGGTCGAGGTCGCGAACGAGTTTCGCGCAGCCTCGATGCCAAACCTGCGCCGTCTCACCCGTCGGAAGAATTCCGCGCGCTCCACCTTGCGCGCGGCCAGCCGCAGTTCGCGCTTGATGCGCTTGCGTGAGAGATCCATCAGCCGCGACGCAGCTTGCACATGGAGGTCGGCATCCTTGCGGCCCTCCGCAAGCTGATGCTGCACCCTTTCGATTTTCGCGATCGTGGCTTCGGCCACCGCGCTGTGGGCCGCCTCGATCTCGGCGTCGCGTGACGGCTCGGCCGGCATCTCGAGGCCGCGCATCATCAGGGGCAAGTCGATCGCCGCCGCGCCCAGCGACAGGACGATGACGCCCATCGCGAGCAGGATGGCGAGGTCGCGCGCCGGAAAGGCCGTCGTCCGTCATGGCGAGCTACCCGGGCTCGTGATGGCCCGTCACGCGAATCGAGTCCGCGGCGCCGGCCTGGATGGTGGGTAACTGCTCACCCGGCATCACGACGATGATCCCGTTCGCGGTCAATTGGATGAGATCCCCGATCGTGGTCCGGCGAACGCGCGTGACGGCCATTGCATCACCGCGCGCCTCGACGAACTCCAGCCCCAGCTCGAGGATGGTCGCGCCATCCTCGAACATGTCGTCGGGCGAGATCCGCCACCCTTCGAGAAACAACAGTGGCGGAAGGAGCAGAAGGAAGACGATGTCCGGATCGAGCATCACCCGCCAGTCGGCGACCACCCCGATCACGGAGCCAAGAGATTTGGACAAGCGGCCGCGGCACTGAAAATGGCGAAAGACGGGCCGGCATTCTACTCGGCACGACGGTGAACAGCAATGTCAGGACAAGCGTGATGGTTGCCAAAAGCGAAACGTCTGCCCAGATTATTCGGGACTGTTGCCCTGTCTAACGCTGGGGCCCTTTGCTATCAGCTTCAATCCCTCACCGGCCTGCGGCCGTAAAGCGAAGAGGGGTTGAGGATCCCTGTCCATTCGCGACGGGAGACCAGAATGTCCGACATCATCGACCTCGGCGGCGCCCCCGCCAACGAGGATTGCGCCCAACTCGGCCACACACCCCACTTCGAGCGGCTGAACCGGCTCGAGGTTGCCGCCTACCGTGCCGCGATCATCGCCCGTTTCGGGCCGCCGCCCGAGGGCTGCGCGCTCGTAACGGTCACCAACCGCCACGACTTCGGCGTTTATTGTTCGCTCGGTCTCAAGGTCGATGCCGGCGCCTATCGGCGGAACCCAGCCGTCGCCGCCTACACCGAGGCCGCGCAGGATGGCCTCGCAAGCTGGACCGAGGCCGGCTTCGCTCCGCCCGTGCGCTATGAGGACGGCAACGCCCCGACGATCGACCGAGACCGGATCGATGACATCGTGACAGGCGCGCTCATCGCCACGCGGCCGAATGGCGATGGGCGCTTTGCCATCCCGGACTTCGAGATCCTCCATCGCAACCTCGCCGCCGCCTATCCGGCCAGCGCCGAGGCCGCCCAGAAAATTCTCGAGGAGATTTGACCATGAACGCCGATACTCTGGCGGCCGCTTCTGCCACGCCCGATCCGATCGACACCAACCTGCAGGCGGCGCGCCTGGCCGTCCAAAGCGTCGAGGCGCGCTGCAAGGAGGCCTTTCTCCCGCTGCTGAACGCGCATGGCATCGCCCGCGTTGAAATCCATTATGACGGCGGCGGCGACGAAGGCACGGTCGGCGAGGTCCACGCCTATGATAAGGACGGAGACGCCGCGCTCCCGTCCATCCTCTGCGACCATCACAGCCTCGAATATAACGGGCAGGCCTCGACCCGCACCATCGCCCTCGAAGACGCGCTCGCCGCTTTTGCCGAGAATGCCGTCTGCGCGCGGCACGCCGGCTGGGAAGACGGCGAGGGCGCATGCGGGACGATCGCCATCGAGGTCGCCAGCGGCGCCGTCACGCTGACGCATAACTGCCGCTTTATTGACTATGACACCACCGAGGCCGAGATCTAGCCATGTCACACTGCTATTATCATGCGCTGAGCTCGGTTCGGCGATGGGGCGGCGATCCGGAGGACTATCTCCCGCTCCACCAATGGTTCGACGAATCCAAGAAGATCATCGCCGATCCGCGCCATCGCGCTTTGCGCCACCATGCTGAGGGTATCTTCCTCTTGGAGGCTATCTTCGGCGTCACGATCCGCAACAGCGATGGCCGCGATGTCCCGGTCCGCCTAATTGGCGAACTCCATGTCCAGGAGGATCTCGGTCGGATACCGTCGTTCGCCGACTGGGCACGGCTCATCCAGCCCATGCCCTGGATCCTGCGCGGGAACCCGGCGGGTTCGCCCGGGCTCGACCCCGATCTTGTCGTGCCTGTTCACGGTTCACGCGCCGCCATCCCTGATATAGCCTGATCGCATGGACAGGGGCCCCTTCAGCAAAACCGCCGCGCGCAATGCCCTCGACCGCCTGATCGAGATCGCCCGATCCGACACGGGCCAGGCGCGCCGCGTTGCGAACTTCCTCCTTGCCTGGTGGAACGGTGAGGATTGCGGCCATTTCCCGATCGCCGATCTGTTCGGCGTCGATCCCACGATCGCTACCCATATCACCACCATCGTCGGCTTCCTCGGCCAGCACGAGGGGGCAATCTATCCCGATGCCTTTGATCGCAAGGCCGAGATGATCGAACTGGTCCATCGCTGGCGCGACTTTGAGACCGATTGACGACAGCGCCGGCCGGTTTCTGGCCTTCGGCCAGCCGCCACTGCGTCCTCGCGGCGATCGCGATGAAAGGGAAGGGGGAGCTTAGCGGCTGGCCCGGGATGAACCGAGGCCGCCCACGCGGCGCGCTCCCGCGCGCCCTCCCCACGAGGCTTCCTCCATGGCCAATCACTTCACCAAGGCGAGCTTCACGCTCGCCGTCACGCCCGCCGAGGCCGACGTCCTCCGCCAGATCGACGACGCCATCGAGGCGCTCGACGATACTTCGCTCGACCCGGATCAGCGCGCCGCACGGTTCGCCGCGCTGGGGCCGGGTTTCGAGGCGGCCTTTCCGCCGACCGACGAGGAGCCGTTCTCGGGCTTCCTCGAAATCTTCCCCGACCCCGACTGTCCGCGGCTCGGCTTCACCGTGCAGGTCGACCCTGCCGGCGACGATGAAACAGTCGGCGTCTGGATCCACGGCGATCAGGTCGACATCGAGGCCGCCGCGGCGCTTATCCAGGCGGCGGCGCGATCCACCTTACCCTTCGCGTTCGAATATGCGCTCGACTGCGGTCGCATGCGGCCCGGCGAATTCGGCGGCGGCTTCGTCGTGATCCGCGAGGACGACATCGAATTCGCCAGCTCGGCCCGAGGCCTCGAAAAGGCCCTGACGCGCCGCGTCGGCGAGCCCGAGAACGGTATGATCATCGCCACGCGCGATGCCGAAGAGGGCCTCCTGTTCTGGAACAGCAAGACAGGCTTCGGCTCGCTCGAGACCGCGACCGTGTTCTCCGAGGCCGAGGCCGCGAACTACGACCTGCCGATCGCGAACGACCAGCCCGAATGGCTGGCCATGCCGGCACCGCTTGCGTGAACGAACTGGGCGGACGCCGTCGAGTGCGCCGCTCAGGCCCCTCAAGCCGGAGTATCTCCATGCCGACCTATCACGTCGTCTTCACGGCGCCCGTCCCCGACCGGATTCTCGCCAAAGCCGAGGCCGAGGATGCGCGTCGCGCGCGCAGCTGGATTCTCTCCCAAAGCTGGTACGACCGCCGGCGCATCGACTGGACCGCCAAGCGCACCGTCGTGCCGGAGAGCGGCCAGTCTCCCGTCCGGCACGAAGCCGTTCTCGAGCTCAACTGTGAGAACAGCCCGAGCCCGGCAACGGGATCGCTCGCCTTGCAGGTTGCTATCAGTGCCCGCCAGAACGACGATCCGCTCGAGAAGGCGCGCCGCGTGCTCGACCTTCCTCGCACCGGCAGACCCAAACGGCGTGTGCTCAATCCTGACAGCCTGTGGGATCGCGGCTCGTTCAGCACTATCAGGAGCAGCGGCGTCATCGGTCCCATGCCGCCGAAATGGCCGGAAGGCCGCATGCTCACGGGCTATTCGAGCCACCTCGGCAGCTACGGGCAGGGGGGAGTCGGGCTCTCCGGGTGGCAATGTAACCGCGGCTCATGGATCGTCCTGCCGCTCACGGGCTCGGACGGGTGGATCTGGCTCACTCGCGAGCAGATCGAGCCGGCCCAGGATTTCCGGTCGCTCAAGGCCGTCATCGACCAGCGCATTCTTGGCGTGCATCCCGATCAGCTTGCGGATTTCACACCGTGGGAGCATCGCTATGCCGGCCATGATCAGATCCTCGACATGCCCGACTTCGGTAACGAGAAAGCGACCATAGAGCGCTTCGATGCGAATGAGGCCGGCTTCGTCCTGGAAGCAGCGAATGGCCTCACCCGCTGGCGCTTCGCCATGGGCGACGATCTGCCCCGTCCGATCTGGGCCGGCTCGCGCGAGCCGCGCCTGCTCGCCGAAGGCGAATCCCTCGCCGAGGCCTTCCTGCTCGCCCATGACTGCTATCTCGATGTGTAGCCGCGCAAGCAGCGGCCTTACGCCGGATCGGTTGAATGTACCCCATGGAGCATGTATATGCTAATGTATATGCAAGGAGGCCCTCATGGCACAATCCGACCTCACCCCTGCTCGAGAGGCCAAGCTTTTCCGCAACAACAAAAGCCAGGCGGTGCGAATACCAGCCGACTTCGAGTTTCCCGGCGACCGCGTTTTGATCCACCGCGAGGGCGACCGGCTCATTATCGAGCCAATCCGCCGCAAGAACTTGCTGGAAGTGCTGGCCGGACTGGAACCCCTTGGGGCGGAGGATCAGTTCCCCGATATCGATGATTCGCTGCTGCCAGCCAAGGCCATCGTCCTGTGACCAACCTCTACATGCTCGACACCAACATCGTGTCCGACCTTGCGCGCAATCCCCAGGGCGCCGTCGCGAAGCGGATCGCGGATGTCGGGCCGGACACGATCTGCGTCAGCATCATTACCGCCGCGGAACTGCGTTACGGTTGCGCGAAAAAGGGATCGCCGCGGTTGCTCGCTCAGATCGAAGCCATTCTCGACAGCGTGCAGATACTTGCGCTCCAAGTCCCCGCCGACACGGAATATGGCGGCATCCGCGCCGAACTCGAAGCCGCGGGCAAGCCCATCACCCCCAACGATCTCTTCATCGCTGCCCACGCCTATGCCCTCGAAGCGGTCCTAGTGACCGCCAATGTGGGTGAGTTCTCGCGGGTACGCGCGCTCAAGGTCGAGAACTGGCTGGACGGGGTCCATTGACTCATGGCCGGGCCGCGCCTTTGGCCTGACCCGAGCTCCAAAAACGACAGCCCATCATATCGCCATGGGCAATCCCGAGGCCGCGGACGCGGGCCTCGGATGGGGCGCTTGCGCGCCTGCTCGGCCGAACGGCCGAGGAGAGGAGTGGGGAGGAGGAATTTGGCTCGGACACGGTGTTCGAGACCAGCTTCCAGGAGACTTTCCCATGAACATCGGTTCGATCAAGCAGAATGACGCCGGCATTTTCGTCGGCAAGATCGCGACGCTGACGATTGCCATGACGATCGCGCTGCGCGAGGTGCACTCGGCCAATCCAAAGGCGCCGAAGTACGAGGTGCTGGCGCTGTCGGCCTCGCGCTCTTGGGTGCAGGTGGGCGCGCTGTTCGAGCTGTTCTCGAACGGCACGGGCGAGGCGTTCCTCAACGGCAAGATCGAGGACCCGAGCCTGGCCGCGCCGCTCTACATCTCGGCGTTCCGTCAGGAGGACGGCAGCTACAACATCGTGTGGTCGCGCCCGACCCGCCGCCGCGATCTCGCTGCCGAGATGGCGCCCAAGGCCGACGATGGCCTGCCGCCGCTGCCCGGTGCCGACGAGGCCGCCGAGCGCGGCCAGGGCGCCGAAGCCGGCCTCGGCCAGTCCTCCGCCGAACACGCGTTCGGTGGCGGTGAGCCCCAGCAGGAAAGCGGCCGCCGGCAGCGCCGCCAGCGCGCGACCGAGCAGGCGGAGGAGCCCGAAACCGTCAGCTGAACCCCCGCCGTGCTCGGTCCCACGCCTCCCCGGCCGGGCACGCCCCTCGCAGGGCCCGCTTCGCTCTCCCCGGCGAAGCGGGCCCTGTTTTTCGTTCTCGCCCAGCCTATCGGCGTCCCGGCCGGGGGTGACGGAGTATCAGCATATAGGCCGACAGGTCATCGACCTGATCGTCCGCGATCTCGAAATTCATGATCTCGGGGAAGTTGTGCGAATGCCGCAGCCATTAGGTCAGCGTTTCGGCCGTCAAGCCTACGTTGGCGACGACATTCCCGGAGCGCGGCGCGTCCGGATTGGGAGAAACCGTTCGGGAACCACGGCACGACATCCCGAACGATGCTCTTCGGCAAAGGCCTTGCCCCTTGCCGCCGAAGCGCTCGAAACCGAGGCCGCGGGCGGCGAAGCTGCCATGGCCCCACATGTCACCCCGGTTATCGCCAGGGGGACCGCGACACCGAGGAGATGCCGGCTATCGGCCACGTGCCCTACTTGCGCGGCAAGGCCGCGAACAGGAGCTTCAGGTGGAAACCGTTCACAGGCGTCTGATCCTGTGCCGACAGCATCGGCGTCGCGCCGGCGCGATAGATCAGGCCCCAGCGAACATGCCGGCCGCCCGTTCCAGCGTACCCGCCGATATCGCGGAAGTTCGGTCCCAGCTTGAGCGGTACGAGCCGTTCCGCGACTCGCGTGACCGAGCTATCCGTCGTGTCCCGCAGGAGGAAATAGGGGCGATTGTTCGGCCCCACGGCGCACCGAGGCCGTTCCGTCCGCGTCACGCATCGATACCGGCGTCGCCGCCGCGACCCTGACATCACCAGCGCTGGCCTGAAGCACGTCGACCGGTGCTGGCGCGGTCCACCGGAGCGTAACCTGTCCGTCGCCGCACACGGCCGTGGGATCCGACACGCGCGCAACCGCAAACCCAGCGACACCGCCGAGCAGCATGATAGCCAAGGCGGCTGAAACGGTTCGTCATGATCGTCCAAGCCTTGAGGATCTCGGAAGCCCGCGCGCTCAATAGCGCTGCTGGCGCTCGTAGAGATCGCGATAATGCTGGATACGGGTGACGCGAAGCCCCTGCATACCCGAGCGATCGACCGCGCGCTGCCAGCCTGCGAACTCCTCCAGCGTCAGGCCGTAGCGCTCGCAGACTTCGTCGATCGTCAAAAGGCCGCCGTTGACCGCCGCGACGACCTCGGCCTTGCGCCGCACGACCCAGCGCCGGGTGTCCGGCGCGGGCAGCGTCTCCATCGTGAGCGGCTCGCCCAGCGGTCCAATCACACGGGCCGGCCGGAATTTCTGGTTCTCGATCATTTCGTTCTCTCTCGCCCGGCGACGCCCGCAAGCTCTTCTCCGATGGTTCTCCCCCCGTTATGCCGCCGTCATGGTTGTCACGGCCTGAAGCATCAGGGTTAACGCCGGCGCCCTGGTCGATGCTCTGCCTCGGCTCGGCGCAGAGTGACGATCTCGTTTTCGCAAGAAGCGCCGCCACCGGCCGACGGGTCGGTGAACGGCCCGCACCTCAGGCGATGCCAGGCGGGTGCAGTACGCCCACGCACGCGGCGGCAGCGGTGATTTCGCGGCCAATCCTTTGCCGCCCACCTGGGCGGTTGGCGAGCCGCGACCGGCCGGCGCCTGACGGCGGATCACGAAGGACTGACGGGAGCCATTCTCCTTTCGCGCACTGTCCCGATGATCTCGGCCCAGCCCGCACTGCGGGGCAACGCCGCGCCAAGGCTGCGTCGATGGCAAGCTCTCCAGATGCCGGCGCGAGCCACCTCATCACCGCGCCGAACATTCACAGGCCATCCGGCCACCCGCTTGGTGGAATGAACGCTACGCCCGTGCGGGACCGCCGCAACCCGCCATTTTCCGACCGTGTTGAGGCCTTGCGGCCTCTGCCCGCACCACTCGAAAAATGGGGGTTTCCCCGCGCCGCGGCGCGGGTGCGGCGCCCCCTCGATCACGGGCCTTCGCGATTGTTCATCCCAGCGGGATCGGCCCGCTGGCGCAACGCGAAAGGTTACGCGCATGAACAAGGTTTTTCTCTCGGGCCGCATCACGTCGGACATCAGCCGCTTCGGCACCGACAGCAAGGGCGGCGTCAGCTTCAGCCTCGTCACGTCCAAGCCGGTGATCAAGGACGGCCAGGTCCAGAAGGACGACAATGGCTATACCGAGACCTACGACGAGTTCCACACGGTCAAGGCCTTCAACGGTCTCGGCAAGTCCGTCGCCAACCACAAGAAGAAGGGCGACAAGCTCATGGTCGTCGGCGAGATCCGCTACAGCCGCAACGAGCGCGACGGGCGCACCTATTACAACACCGACATCGTCGCCGAGGAAATCGAGTTCCTCTGATCCCTCCGGGCGGCCTTCGGGCCGCCCTTCTCATTTTTGCGAAAGGCAGCACAATGTTCCATCTCGCCACCTTCGATGAGATCGCCGGGGTCGACCACGGGATCGAAGTCACCAACCCCAGCATGGTCGCCCGAATTCGCCGGGCCGCCGACAGCCTGGGCCGCTACGAGATCGCCGCCCGCCTGGCCCAGGCCATCACCGAGGCCGCCGACGCGGCCCACACGCGCGCCTTCGAGCAAGCGCAGTTCGGCGAAGCCAGCGCCGACGCGATCGTCGACTGCGAATATTATGACGAGCTCGCGGCTGCCTGGTCGCTGGTCGCCGCCGAGCACCAGCTGATCACTCCCGAAACCATCCTCGCGCACGACGGGTCGGTCCACTGACCCGTCACACGCCCCTCGAACGGAGCACCATCATGATCCAAGCCGCTTCCGCACCATGTGTCGTCGCCCATAGCTACGGCATCATCATGCACCATCGTCTCGCCTGGTGGCTGGTCGAGTTTCCCGAGCTCGACGCCGCGCCGGTCCGCGCCCGCAAGCTCTCGGGCAAGCTCACCGCCGGCATGACCGACTGGCTCCGCGCCGAGACCGGCGATCCCGGCCTCGCGGCCGATGTCGCCGCGCTCAATCCCGAGAGCCGCTGCTGGTCCGGCGAATTCTCCACCGTTCCCACCATGGGCGGCGCCGATCTGTTCGACATCGATGCCCATCCCTGGGGCAGCGAACCCGGCGAACTCGAGACCCGGCTCGCGCGCACCATGATCGATGCGACGCTGCGCCCGGTCCCCAGCGGCTTCGTCTCGGTCTTCACCGCGCTTCCGCCAGAAAACCAGCCGGTGCTCGCCATCCGGCTGAGCGGCTACACCTGCGCGACGTTCGATCTGCTGACCGCGCGGCATATGCCGACCTATCGGCCGCGATCGCCCTGGCGCGATATCTCAGGCGATGCTGTGTCGGACAGCGGCAGCGACATCATCGGATGGTGCGCGGCAGAGGACTGGATCAGGCCGACCTGAAACCACGCCCGCTTGGCTGGCCCGTGCTTCCGGTCGCAGGGCCACGCCTGGGCCGCGCGGCGGCCCAGGCCGAAGAAAGAGGCAAGAGGGGCCTTCCCTTCGTTCACGCGACGGAGGGGAGTTCCTATGTGCAGACCCGATGAAGAGACCCGGCCCCGCCGCATATGGGTGCGGGGCAGTAGCGTCTTCCATGGCCACCATGGCTACGGCCTTGTCGAGAACCCATGCGATCCGGACGGCTGGGTGCTGGCCTCCTTTGCCAGCGCGCCCGCGATCAAATGCGCCCATGACCTGCTAACCCCCGATCTTCGCCCGCTCGCCGTCGAGGATCTCTTCGGGCCGAACTGAACCGACCGCCGGGGGCACGCGCCGCTGCGCACGCACGCGATTGCAGCGCAATGACGACGCTCCGAGTTGGTTTCATGGTGCTTCACTGTTGTGTCTCACCATGTGCCGCGCTTTGTACCGCGGGCTATCCTTTCTCGTAACATACGGGCGGATATGAGGCCGCGGTCCTGCGCGCGATGCGCCTGCAATGGCCGAGAGAGCCATGCTTGTCGCTCGTTCCAGGAGGGGTGGCAGCTGGATCGGCGCATCCCGCCCGCTCGGCGCGGACGGGACCGGGGCTCTATTCGCTAAGCCGCCGCCCGCTTTGCAAGCGGACCCCGGCCAAGCTCACGGAGCCAGGCCCCTGGCCTGTCTCCGCCCGTCCGGGTCACGATCCCGCTTGCGTGGTTACTCCCCGCTGAGGGTTGTACACCCCTATTCCTCTCTTGTGTCTGCCTAGTGTGGCATGCGGGGTTGGCGGTCCGTCGAGCATGAGCGGTCCCCCCCAATTTTTGCGCGCGGCCGCTGGCGCGCCCACCCGAAAAAATCGGTTCCCCCGCTCCCCGCGCGGCGGCGTTAACCGGGGTCCGGCCGCAGGCGGCCGGCTTCCCGGTTAACGTGCCCGACCTCCCTGACCACCGCATGCCCTGAGCAAGGCCTCATCGCGTGGATGAGACATTCAAAAGCCATGGAGGCCAACATGACCAAGTCTTTCTCGAACTTCGCCGATTTCGCCAGCTTCATCGCCAGCGAAACCGGAACCGACGAGCGCAGCCCGCTCTACGAGAGCGCATTCATCGAGTATGACGAGCGCGCCAAGCTGTCGCCGGTCGACGAGAGCGAACAGCTCGAAATGCCCGATCCGGAGCAGGCCCGAGCTGCTGTCGAGATGGTGATGGCGACGCTGTTCGACGTGTTCCGCGATACCCGCCTCGAACCCTTCGCCAGCGATCTCGCCTGGGGCTTCGTCAACAGCTTCCATGTCGTCGCGAAGCGGATCAGCGACCGCGAGGACGACGCGGCCAAGGAGCTTGGCGAACTCGCGCGCAGCTTCGATCCCAGCGAGATCTACGCCACGCAGGTCGAAGACGCGCAGCTGCTCTGCCAGACGCTGCAAGGGTGCCGCGATGCGATGGAATGCATGCGCGACCATGCCGCCGAAGTCTATCGCGTCGAGACCGGACGGCCCTATTCGCCGACCCGGGGAAGCCGGGTCTCTCACGGCGTCACCGCATCGATGATCGACGCCCGCGACTATCTGGCCGCAAGGGGACGCGAGCGCCGCGAGCAGTTCACGCCCGAAGGCCCCGTTGTCGCCTTTTCGGGGGGGCAGGTCTGGGAAGATCACGACATGCTCTGGAAGGGCCTCGACACGATCAAGGCCCGCATTCCCGAAATGATCCTCGCCACCACCGCCCAGACCAAAGGGTGCGATGCGATCGCCCAGGCTTGGGCGGCAGCGCGCGGCGTCAAGGTCATCATGTTCCGCCTCGACCGCCGGCTGGGGGCCAAGGCCGCCTTCGTTCGCAACGACCGTCTGCTTGCCCTGAAGCCGGTCGAAGCGGTGGTCTGCGACGGCTCCGGCATCCAGATGAACCTCGCACAGAAGCTGCGGCAGGCAGGCGTTCCCCTCCATGTCGTGAAACTCGACCAGCAGCGCCCGGCACCGCACTCGTCGCAGCGCATGGCGCGCAGGGGCTGACCTCTGTGCATTCCGAGAGGCTCCGGCATCCGCCGGGGCCTCTCTTCCCTTTCTTGGCGCGGTGCGGTGCGCGGGGGCATCGAACCCCCGCGCACCGCCTTGACGCTGCCCGACAGGACAGACGCTCAGCAGCACCCCTCCGACCAAAGAAAAGAGGGGTGAAGCCATGCGGTTTGCTCAAGGAGTCAAAGGCCATGTCCGTCCTCTTCCGCATCACTGTTCCCGCCGACGACACGACCGA
The DNA here is from genome assembly GCF_000767465.1 of Novosphingobium pentaromativorans US6-1. Lineage (NCBI taxonomy): Bacteria > Pseudomonadati > Pseudomonadota > Alphaproteobacteria > Sphingomonadales > Sphingomonadaceae > Novosphingobium > Novosphingobium pentaromativorans. The sequence continues at coordinate 256,303 of NZ_CP009293.1, read as the reverse complement.
TCCGCACGCGGTCATCACCGCGCGTCAGCTCGCCTCCTTCCGGCGCTATCTACGCACCGAGGGAGAACGGATCGGCATCGCCCTGATCGAACCCGACGAATATCTCGGGGACAGCTTCGAGGCACGCATCTGTCCACTGGCGCTTGCGGCCGTGACAGCGCAGTTCGATCATGATCCGGCTGTGATCAGCGTCGTCGAAGAGGCCCAGTTTCGGGGACGCCGGATCGCCGTCCATCACAGTTCGAGCGCGGGCGAAATAACGATCAGAGTCGCGCTTACATCCGATTGCGGGCTCGAACTCGATCTCGCTTACGGAAACGCCTATGCTCTTCTCGAAGCGCTCGATATCGGCGTGGATAGCGTCGGTGAAATCCCTCTCGACCAACTCCGCAACCGGCTTGCCGACCCTGAAACCTCGGTCCGCGCGGTGGCACGAGGCGTTGATCACTATCTTCCCCGGATCGAGCGTCTCCTCGCAAGCGTCAACGACGGCGAAGGTGCACGGCTGGCCTGGGCCTGACAGGCATCGTCAGCCTAGCATGATCCTTCCGTGTGCACGCTTTCGCCATCCCGCATGACGGTGTCGATCGCCAGCTGGAGATGCCCGGCCGCGATATTCTCCCCCAACATATCGAGTAGCGGAAGCACCTCCCGCATCAGGACGATAGCGAGCGCTCGCCTCGTGGTCTGATCAGCCTTCGATAAGTCTTCGATCCGCTCGATCATATCCCCTCCGACATACGTCAAAAAGCCGTGGGCCATCGGGACGGGGACCATATGAAACCCCGGAAACTCCCGCGCACTGGGCGCGGGAGCCGGGGCTCGAAAACACAGTCGAAACAGTGCGCCTACGCTTTTAGTACCCGGGTACCTGGACATATGCGCAGGCACCCCGGCGTGAAGCTCACACCGAGTACCGCCTTCGACAGGGTTTTCGAGCCCCGGCACCACCGTTTTCGCAGCGCGGCCCGGCCCCTATCACAGACCACGATTCCCACCAAGAAGCCTTCGACTGGGAAGTCCGATATCCCTGCTACTTTGACCTCGCGGACGTTCGACCAAGGTGCTTTGCCGTTGACCCCGAACACCCTCGTGGGGCAGGAGAACAAAGCACGCGCGCTCTCACATCTCGGCATCAGACGAAGCTTCATCGCCAAAGCATGACGCTGGGTGTTTCTCGCCCGTCAAGGACCAGCGGTCCCCCCAATTTTGCCGCCGCTTCGCTCCGCTACCCGGCAACAAAATCGGTTCCCCCGCTGCCCGCTTCGCGGCGGCCAAGCCGTCCCTGACCGCCTCAACACCGCGTCCCGATGAGCCCATCCTCATCGATGAAAGATGGGGAGCACGGCATCATCCTGATGGAGGCTCTTATGGACAAACTTTCCGACGATCTCCGGGCGCTGTTCAACGCTCCGATGTGCCCGTACTGCGCGACGCTCTACGATCCCGAGCAATATGACGAGGTCGATGAATGCGCCCGCTGTTCGAACTGCGGCAGGACATACCAGGTCGCAGCCGAACAGCGTCCATCACAGCCGGACTCTCCACAGGAAGCGCCGCTGTCAGAACCCGCACAAACGGATGCTCTGGCGCAGTTTCGCGAGGAGGTGGATCGCATCTCGAAAGACATGATGCGCCAGACCACCGGCGGCAGCTACGAGATGTATGAGCGCTGGTTCACGGAGGCGCTGGAGCCGACCATCGACAAGCTCGATCCGGCGCTCCGGTCACAGGCAATCGCGATCGCCACCGAGCTTGGCTATATCGACGATCCCGAGGTCATGGCGGCCGGCTTCGGTCCGGGCCTCTGCTCGATCAGCGGCATCGACGAGACCTATTGCCACTGCGGTCGTCATCCCTGACGCCATCCGGGACCGGGCCTCGCGCTCGGTCCCATTTCTTTTACCGCTGGCATCAAGTCCCGGCTCGCTCGCGTGCCGCGCGGACCCGTCGGTCCGCACGCCGCTACGCCTTGCCGTGGTCTCCCGACGAGAGGAAACATCTCTCACAGTCTTCCCATTGTGTCGGACGCCCGAGACCGCCTCAAGGACGGCGGGGCCCCACCATTTTCTTCGGCGGATCGACCATGGCGCTTCTCCTTCGGCGTCAGTCGCCGCCGAAGAAAATCGTGACCCCCACCGCCGCTTCGCGGTCGCTTCGCGATCCTTGACCCGGCCTCGGCCGCCCGACGCGCAGCTCCTGTCATTCAAGACAGACAGGAGCCTATCATGCAGATGATCTCGACCAGCGCCGCCGCCGAAAATGCCGCCTTCTTCGCAGCCATCACGAATGCCGAACGTCGCGCGCTTCACAGCTACTTCGACCAGCATGTCGTGGCGGACGAGGAGGCCGGATACATCACCATCGACGAGGGCGATTATGGAGCGCTGCCGATGACAATCATCGACCGGATCGTCCACAGCGTGCCGGGCGGGCTTATCGATGAATTCTGAGCCAGACGGGGAGGGGCGCGCAGGCGCCTCTCCCCTTTTTTTTGTGCGGCGATGTTACGGGCATGAGGGGCATCGAGCCCCTCATGCCCGTGCCGCGACAAGGGGCCGCGGCGGAGGCTGGTCACGCTTTCAGACGCTTTTCCACTTCCTCGATTCCAAGCGTCCGGATACGGGCAACGAGCCCACCCAATCGCTTGCCGTCGAGTTTGAGCAGACCTGTCTTTTCAACCGCCTGGATTGCGGCCTCACGTTCCTTCTCTTCCAGTCGTTGCCGCCGCTCCTGAAGTTTGCGGCCTTCCTCTTCAATCGCTGCTCTTTCCTGTTCCAACGTGCGTGCCATGATGGCCCTCTCGGTTCACGCTGATCGGGCTATGAACGCCTCACCATAACCGCTCGTGGCCACTCCCGGAAGCACCGATCCGCATCCGCGATCGCGCCGTTCGTCAGCCGCCATCCGGCCCGTCATTCCGACCATAGGCCGGCCAGGTGCCCCGCCGGAGGCACTTTCCCAACCATTCCGAAAGCGTCCTGGACGCTCCGAGGGTCTGATCTCAGCCCTGTTGCAGAGAAGCACACCGAACGCACCTTTGGTGCATGGGTTCTGAAATAATTTCAATGGGTTATGGCTATATTGGTCTGTGGGCCGCTGTGGGACAGGACTTAGCCTCTCACGAAACCCACGATAATCCGCCGTTTCAGCGTGTTACGAGAGCACACGCTGCTTGCCGCTAAGCCGATTTCCTTGCTCCACCGAAGCGATTGCGCTATATACCGAGCCGGTTTCTGAGACCCCACCAGCCTCCCTGCTAGGAGGCTCGGTTTGACCATCCCCTACAAGCACTGCACGGTCCGCCTCGACCGCGGCAAATATGATCGCCTCGTCGCGCTCGCCGCGGAACGCGGATGCACGCCGTCCGACCTGCTGCGCGCGGCTGTCGATGCCTTCCTGGGATCGGGCCAGCTGCTGAGCTCCAGCCATCGCCGGATCGCCCGTATCAGCGAGTTCCAGCAGCTCGCCCTCGACATCATCATCCGCGAACAATTCCCCGAATATCGCGATCGCATCATCGCGGAAACCGACAAGCGATTGGAGCAATATCATGGCGCGTGAGGACATCCGCACGGACGGGCGTCCCGTCCCGCTCACCCATCAATCCGCGCGTGGCCGCGTGCAGCGCAATGCCGGTAATTTTACCCGCGGCAGCCAGCTTCTCACCCACGAGATGCTGATGTGGTTCTCAGGCGCGAGGCTCCCCTTCATTCTGTGGTTCTTCGCCTTCCTCGCCGCCTGGTTCATCATCATGTCGATCAAGCTCGACGAGCATGGCTTCCAGCTTGTCTGCATGAAGATCTACGCGACGCTCTGGAACTGGATCGATCTCAATCCGGGCAAGCGCGTCAACGTCACGCTTCCCAACGGCGAGATCATGCGCACCGTGATGAAAGCGGTGCCCTATATCCCCGAGGTCATCACGGCTTGGGGGGTTGCCATGCGCGGCCTCATCGGCGCCTTCCTGATCTCGGTCTTCATCACCATTCCGGCGGCCATCTGGTTCGTCGATATCTCGCATCGACGGGGTCGTTCGATCCTTCAGGAACGCCACGAACGCGGTGCCATGCTGGTCGACCGCACCGTCCTGCTCGCGGAGATCAACGAGCACAACCGTATCAAGTTCGAAGAGGATGCCGCCGACCTCTTCCCGGGCATGTCCCCGCGCCAGGTTCTGGCGCTACCGTTCCGTGCGCGCAAGGAAGCCGGCGTCCATCATCCCTACACGCTCGCCGGAATCCCTTTCCCGCACCGCACCGAGCAGTCGCATGCCATGCTCATCGGCACCACCGGCTCGGGCAAGACGACCGAGCTCAGGAGCCTCGTTCGTCAAATGCGCGAGCGCCAGGATACGGCCGTCATCTTCGATCTCACCGGCGCCTATGTCGAAGCCTTCTACGATCCATCCCGCGACACGATTCTCAATCCAATGGACGCGCGCTGCCCGGCCTGGTCGATCTTCAACGACTGCCGCACGCACAGCGAGTTTACCGCCGCCGCTGCGGCGCTCATCCCCTCGGACGGCGGTTCCTCCGAACCCTTCTGGGCGCTCGCCGCGCGCACGCTGTTCATCGAGATGTGCATCCGCTTGATAGAGCGCGGCCAGACCAGCAATCTCGCACTCTCCGAGAACCTGATGACGGCGGACCTGAAGCGTGTTCACCGCTTCCTCGCCAACACCATCGCCGACCCGCTGACGGCCCCGGAAGCGGCCCGTATGGCGGAATCGATTCGCGCCGTCTTCAATACGAATGCGCAAGTCCTGCGCTTCCTGCCGGACGAGGGCGAGCCCTTCTCCATCCGTAACTGGATTACCCGCGATAAGAAGCCCGGCTCGATCCTGTTCGTGACGTCGAACTATGTCGATCTGCCGATGAACCGGGCGCTGCTGACGCTCTGGATGGACCTTGCCATCAACCGCCTGATGACGCTGCCGCGCACGCGCAGCTTGCGCACCTGGTTCATGTTTGACGAACTTGGCGCGCTCCATCGTCTGCCGGCGATCGAGAACGGTCTTCAGACCGCGCGCGCATTCGGTGGCGCGATGATCCTCGGCATCCACAGCTTCGAGAAGCTGGTCGACGTCTATGGCGAGCAGGGGGCTCGCAATCTGGCCTCACTCGCGCGCTCCAAGCTCATCCTTGCGACCGCCGATCTCGACACCGCCGAGCAGTGCGCGCGCTATATCGGCAACCGCGAGGTCCGCCAGATGGATGAAGCCTACAGCTATGGCTACAACAACACCCGCGATGCCTCGACGCTGACCCCGCGCAAGCAGGTCGAGCCACTCGTCATCGCCGACGACATCACCAATTTGCCCTCGATGCACGGCTTCGTGAAGTTCCCCGATGGCTTTCCCGCAGCGCGGATTCTGCTCGAATGGAAGGACTATCCTCAAGTCGCCCAGGGCTTCGTCCAACGGCCCGATGTCGGGCCGGTGCGGTCAAAGCGCGGAGAGGAAGCGTTCGAGGGGGAAGAGGCAGGGGAGGCCGGCGGGCGCGACGGCTCGCTGCAGGTGGTGGAGGAGGTGGCCGAGACCACCAATCTCGCCCGCGACCTCGCCGCGAGCATCCTCTCGGCCGAGGTCGAGGAGGACGACGATGCTGCCCGGCGCGCAGGCCAGCGCGGCGACGATCGGGACGAACAGGCGACGCCTGGTACCCATGCCGCAGACAAGGCGCAGGCAGCGCGCGCCGGCGGCGAGGAGCAACCGGTCTCCGCGCGCGAGCGGGACGATCGCCGCGACGGTCACCGGCATGGCGAGACGAGCCCGCAAGTCGAGGACCAGACCCTTGTCGAGTTGCGCCAGGCTTTCGCCAGCGGCCGCGACGATGACGGCATGGATATGGGTATCTGATGCTCTCGGTAGCCGGCGTCCGCTCCGCTTCCGGTGCCGCGAACTATTTCGCGAAGGACGACTATTATACGGTTGAGGGATCGTCCGAAATCAGCGCCTGGGGAGGGGAGGGCGCCGAGGCAATCGGACTCGCCGGCGAGGTCTCCAAGGACGCGTTCGAAGGCGTCCTCAACGGCATCCTTCCAAGCGGCGAAGCGGTCGCCCAGGTCGAGAACCGGCGCGCGGGCTACGACCTCACATTTTCGATGCCGAAGTCGGCGTCGATCATGGCCTATGTCGCCGGCGACAAGCGTGTGCTCGAGGCCAACATGGCGGCCGTCAAGCAGACCATGGCCTGGCTGGAGAAAAACCTCGCGGAGGGGCGGCGCGATATCGAAGGCCGCAAGGTGCCGGTCCAGACCGGCAATCTCGTCTATGCGTTGTTCCAGCATGACACCAGCCGGGCGCTCGATCCCCAGGCGCATATCCACGCGGTGATCGCCAATCTCACGCGCATGCCCGACGGCAAATGGCAGGCGCTCCATGCCGACAAGCTCTGGAGCCACAACAGCATCATCGGCTCGGTCTACCATGCCTTCCTGCGCGCTGGGCTCGAGCGGATCGGCTATCAGGTGGACCTCAAGGGCAAGCATGGCACGTTCGAAATCTCGGGCGTGCCAAAGGGTGTGATCGGCGAATTCAGTCAACGCCGCGAGGAGATACTCGAGCGCGCGACGCAGTTGGGCATCAAGTCGCCCGAGGGCCTGCGCGAAATCACCAAGCGGTCGCGCGATCCCAAGCTCGATGTCGAGGACCGCGCGGCCCTCAAGCAGGGCTGGATCGATCAGGCTGCCGCCCACGGCTTCGACGGCAAGGACTTGCGCGCAGCAGCCGAGGCCCGTGCCGGGCTGGCGGCTCCCGAAAGCGCTTTGGAGCGCGGCTACCGCGCCATCGTCGATGCCGTCGACGGCGCCCGCCAGACGCTGGGAGCGCTGCTTCGTCCCCAGGACCCTCTGGTGGACAATGCGCTCGCCCGGGCGGTCAAGTCGCCGGGGGAAGCGCGCGCGCAGCTTGCGGTCGCGTCCGCGGTGCGAATGCTTTCCGAACGTGAGGCTGCCTGGCCCGTCAACCTGCTGAGCAAGACCGCCCTCGATCTCGGTCTCAAGGGCGTCACCGTCGACATGATCGAGAAGCGGATCGACCAGCTCGTGGCGAACCGCCAGCTCATTCCGGGCGTCGCGACCGTCGCGGACCGGACCGGCCGTATGGTGACCACGCAGGAAGCGCTGCGCACCGAGGAAAAGATTCTCGAGGCTGTTGATAAGGGCAAGGGGAAAGCCGAGCCGATCGTGGCGGCGGCCGATGCGCCGCAGCGCCTGCAGGATGCGGCGGCTCTGCCTCTCAATCCGGGTCAGCTTGCCGCCGCGACGATGATTCTCTCCTCCGCTGACCGCTCGCTCTCTGTCCAGGGCGTCGCGGGTGCAGGCAAGTCGACGATGCTCCAGGCGGTGGCGCGGGTCGCGGAAGCGGAGGGGCAGACGATCACCGGCCTCGCCTTCCAGAACAAGATGGTGGCCGACCTCGCCGAAGGGGCCGGCATCAAGGCGCAAACGATCGCGTCGTTCGTGCTCGCGAACGAGCGCTTCATCAGCGAACGGGACACACCTCGCTACGAGGCAGCGCGCGAGAAGCTCGCCGGCACCATGTTGCTGGTCGACGAGACGTCGATGGTCTCGAGCAACGACATGCTCAAGCTCCACCTGATCACCGCGGCCCTGGGCGTTGACAAGCTTGTGCTGGTCGGTGATCGCCAGCAGCTTTCCTCGATCGATGCCGGCAAGGCCTTCGCCATGATCCAGGCGGGCGGCGGCACCACGGCCCGCATGGACCAGAATATCCGTCAGCGCACCGACCAGCTGCGCACGGTCGCCGCGCTCGCCAATATCGGCAAGGCCGGTGCGGCGATGAAGGTGCTGGGGGATCGAGTGGTCGAGGCGGCCGAGCCAGCCGCCGCCGCCGCCGACATGTGGCTTGGGCTTGACCCGCAAGAGCGCGAGGCGACTGCCGTCTTTGCTTCGGGCCGCGATGCCCGGGCTATCATCAACCAGCGCATCCAGGACGGATTGATTGCCGAGGGCAGCGTCAAGGGCGAGGCGATCCATCTCACCGTCTACGAGCGAGTCAACACGACCCGCGAGGAGCTGCGCTATGCTTCGACCTATCGGCAGGGCCAGACACTGGAGGTCGGTCGTGGCGGTGCGCAGGACGTCGGCATCAGGGCAGGGCGCTACGACGTCCTGAAAGTTCATGCGAATGGGAAGGTGGAGCTAGCCGACGGGCGCAGGAGGATTCGGTTCGATCCCCAGAAGCTGTCGCCGACGGAACAGCGCGACCGGCTGCAGCTCTCCCAGAAAAAGGATCTGCAACTGCGTGAAGGCGACCGCATCCGCTGGACCGCCAACGACAAGGAGCGCGGCTTGCATAATGCCGAGCTCGCCCGTGTTATTGGCGTCGATGCCAATGGCGTGAAGGTTGAGACTGCAGACAAGGCGCTTCTGACGCTCGGCCTCGGTGACCCGATGCTGTCCCGGCTCGACCTTGCCTACAGCCTCAACATGCACATGGCGCAGGGAATCACCACCGACAAGGCGATCACCGTCATGTCGGCGTACGAGCGCAACCTCTCGAACCAGCGCCTTTTCAACGTCGGCGTCACCCGCGTGCGCGACGAGCTGACCATGATCGTGGACGACAAGGAGAAGCTCGAGCGTCAGCTCGACATGAATCCGGGCAATAAGACCTCCGCGCTCGAGACGCTCGGCCGTCTCGATATCGACGGCAAAAAGGGACCCGGCGCTCAGCCCCGCGAGAAATTCGACCCAGGACCGATCGACGGCGTCGACCTCTCGGATCTCCCGCCGCTTGTAACCGACCTGCCGCCATTGCCCGACAACTCGGCCTCGGCGTCAGCTGCCAAAAATCCGAAGGCGCCGCCGGACGTGAAGTCCGATCGCAGCGATCCACTGCCGCCGCTGCCGGAGCGCAGCCTGGGGCTCGACTTGTGAATGGACATACCGCCGGCGTGGTGCCCGCGGCGAAGAGAAGGAGACGAACAATGGGTTGGGACTTCGAGCAGGCCGGTAAGTTCGGCAGTGAGAAGGCGGCGGACGACTATGCCCGACGAAACAATATCGACCCGCGCGACGTCCAGATTACCCGCAAGGGCGAAGAGATCGAGCTCAACATTCGCCGCTCGGCGCTCGACAGGCGAAACCTGCGAGACAATGGCGAAGGCAGGCGGGACGGCTGGGGCTGAGAGCGCGGCCATGGAAAAGCTGAATATCGTTGGCTCGATGCTGGGTTCGATCGTGCCGGTGCTCGTCCTTGTGGGCTCGGCTGCGATCCTGTTCGCGATCCTGGGCGGAGCCCTTGGACTGTCCGGTCCACCAGCACCTGTTGCCAAACCCCTCATGACCCGGCGCGAGGAGGCCATGCTCGTCGTGCTCGAGGAGATCTTCCCCATGTATCGTTTCCATGCGCAGGTGGCGATGGGCGCGCTTCTGAAAGCGCCGGCACGGCCTGGCCGACGATCTTCGCCAGCCGATCGCAATGCGTTCTCGCAAAAGATCGTCGACTTCGTGGTTCAAGACCCGACCACTGGCAAGGTGGTTGCTCTCATCGAAGTCGATGACTGGTCGCATAGCGCGGCGAGGAACCGCATCCGCGACGCCATGACATCTGGTGCGGGCTATCGCACCTTTCGCATTCCCGCATCGGCTCGGCCCACCATCCCGGCGGTGCTTCGGGTGGTTGGCCCGCTTCGGGAAGAGTCACTTCAGATCGCCTTCGAAGGATAATCGGCGATGGGACTGGATGACCGGGATTATATGCGCGAGCGCTACCGTGCTCGCTCCAGAGACACCAGATGGAATGACCGCGCCGGACGGGTCGAGGGAGCCTGGTTCGATCCCGTCAACCATGGCTTCGAACAGCAGCGCAGCCGGTAATGGCAGTTCCCGCCCTCAGCGTCGTGGCATATTTCGCTGGCTGCCGTTCGCGCTGTGCTTTCTGTTGGTCGCAATACCGGCCTGGCACTCCCTGAAGCGGGAGGGATGGTTTCCCCATTCGGGACCGGACTTGCCGTTCCCGGAGACCGGCAGCGTTACAGTCAGTTCTGCCGTCAATCCAGTGTCTGCGTCCGCGCGCATGGCGGTGACGACGTCCAACGCCAATGCGGTAGTCCAGCTCTTTGAACCTCGCAGCGGGCGGCATGTGATCTCGGTTTATGTTCGTAAGAACGACCACGCGACCGTCGCAGTCCCACCGGGCACCTATCAGATGAAGGTTGCGGAAGGTCAACGCTGGTACGGCCAGAAAGCGTTCTTCGGTTTTTCGGCCACCTATGAGACCGTCACACTCCCGATGACGTTCACGCGCGGTCGCGGCAACGGTATCGATCTCCGCAGGCGCCCAGATGGAACGCTTCCCATGCGGCCGAATTGGAGAGCGCCGAGCCCCATATAGCGCTCTCGTTCTGGGGCCATCGCGTGGCCGTCAAGATGAAGGCAGACTGGTCGAACTGGTTGCGGCATATGAGCACGGTGCTAGCTCGCTCTCCCGTTCAGCGCGCAATACAGCATCGCCTGACGTGAAGCGCTCACCTTTGTTCGGGCGCTCCGCCGTCTTTTCCCGGACGACACCGATACCAACACCTTCGAAGCCTGGTATTGAGAACGAAATCTAGGCGATGCAACTCGTCAGCCTTGGTTGCAAACTTGACCAAGGCTATTCTTCTCAAAGCTGGACCGTTTGTTCGCAATCCGTCTGGTGCTGGCGCAGTGTGCCTAAGCAGAGGCACGCAAGAGACTACGTTTCTGCCCGCCGGAATATTTCGATAAAGGTGGCCGTTGACTGAGTCCTTCGGACACCATGCCTGCCGTGACCGCGGTTTTTCAACAAGCCTGATTTGAGGAGTTCACGCGCGTTAGAGACAAAGGAAGGCGTAGGCCCCCACCATAGTCAGAAATGTTCGAATGAAGCGGCGCGCACGCATTACGTCCCACCTTCGATGTCTAGACGAGGTGCCGGCAACGCTTCACCAGGCAGCGAACTAAGCCGGCGGGTAATGCCCTGGTTGAAACTGTGGTGATTTCAATCTATATGTAACTGACTCAACAGGAATGATCAAATGGTTCGTCCGGGAAATATGGGCTTCGTAGATGCGGATCGTGTCCTCCACGACCGCATCGTGGCAAGCACCGACCGCATAATTAAAATGATGCCGGCGGCGGCAAAGGCCGCCGCCATCAGCAGTATCGACGTGCCCAGCCTGGTCTTTCATCTCGCTCTTGGCATTCCGGCGGTCGAAACGGATAACCCGGAAGCTGCAGAGAGGATCACGAATGCCATCGCTTTCAAGCGACGGATGATCGACGCGGCGGGCGGCGCGCTGACTGCAGAGAGGGTGCGCACGCTGCTCGGACACAAGACGATCCAGGCCGTCTATAAGGCTGTGAAGGACCGGCGATTATTGATGGTCGAGGACAATGGGACCAAGCTTTTCCCGGTGTTCCAGTTCGACGGCAACGCGATCCTCCCAGGAATTGCGAAGGTTCTCAGTGCCGCTCCGCATACGACTGGCTGGGCCATCCTGCAGTTCCTCATCGGCGGCGATGAAGGTCTTGATGGCATGAGCCCCATCGAACTCCTCAAGGGCAGCGACGCAGAGGTCGAACGCATCGTGCGGTTCGCCCGTGCCCTCGAAGACTGACGAATATGGCGGCGGAAGGGAGGATTCCCGTTGCAACGACCGCTACGGGCAGGGTGCTCCATCGGGTTCACGGCGCGACGGTCGCTGCCAGATGGTATGGCCGCATGGACGCGACCTGGCGGTGGGACGATCCAGAAGGCAAATTCGGTGTTCTCTATCTTGGCAAGACGCTCATAGGTCCTTTCGCGGAAACTCTGCTGCGGACGCCAAACGACCGGGATGTCCTTTGGGATCAGGTGGCCAGGAGACGCGCGGCAACCTTCATTACGACCAGGCCCATCCGACTGGCCAAGGTCCATGGACCGGGCCTCGGCTGGTTCAGGACTACCGTTGCGAGTGTCTCGGCCGACTTCGATCCGGTTGACAATCCAGGCGCCTATGCGGTGCCGCAGCAGATTTCCGCCCGCGTTTATGAGAACACGAGCCTTGACGGCATTCAGTACCGATCGCGGTTCGATAGCGACGAGCTATGCATCGCGCTTTTCGATCGGGCCGATGATGCAATCACGCTGCGCGCCGAGGGAGTGGCGATCAGCAAATCCTGGGCAAAGAAGCTCCTTTCTGACCGTGGCTACACACTGATCGAACTCTGAACCTCGTCTGGGCTTTCACGGCGCAATTCCACTCGCGGGGCGGTCGAAAGACCGATAGGCGGAGTCGACAAGGATGCGCTGTTGCAGAGCTGTGGATGCCTGGGCCATCGCCGGATGGTAATTCGGCATGGCATAGGCCTGCCATTCTGGCGCCGTTTTCATTGCCGGCTCTTCAAGGTTGTTGGATTTCGCTGCGAGACAGGTTAGCCGGCGCCGCGCAACCCGGCATCAAAGAAACTTGTCGCCGGCATGGTCTTCGAACCTAGCCGCATCGCGGACATAGCCTGCAACTGTATCGAGCGACTTGTGACGCGAATGGTCCTTCATTTTGAAAAGGTTCGCTCGCCTCGCGGCCGCCTCGGTAAGGAAGCCCGCGCGGAGAGAATGGCCGGAGAAGAGGGCCGGGTCATAGCCCGCTGCCGATGCGCAGGTTTTCACTAAGCGGGATACGGTCTTGTCTGTCATCGGATCGGCCGTAACTGCGTCGCCCCGCGTGAGCCGGCGGAAGACCGGGCCTGTCCGCGGCTTGCCGGTAACAGGATCGGAACCCCTCAGATCGGCTGCCTCCAGCCAGTCGCCGAGCAAGCTCACTGGTCGGATATGCCGGCCTTCGGGGATCGCAATTTCCTGGCCTTCAGCCTCCTGATCGCCTTTCGAGCGCGGAATCGTGATCCGCACGCCGCCCGCCTCGAAGGCGAGATCGGACAAGAGCATGGCGGCGATTTCCGAACGGCGGAACGCGCCCGCCATGCCGACCGCCAGGATCGCCCGGTCGCGCTTGGCGCGCAAGCCCGAGCCCGTGATGGTCGCGAGCATGGCGGTGAGCACATCCGCCGCCGCCGGCGTCTTCTGGTCCTTCTTGCGCGCATATTTACGGCGCACGCCCGCCATCATCTGGGCGATGACGCCAGCAGCGTCCCGCGCACTGGGCGAGGCGAGACCCACCTCCTTGTGATGGTGATTGATCGCCGCGACGCGACGGCCGATCGTGACGGGCGCGATGCCCGCTTCGGCCTCGACATGCGCGAACAGTGCGACGATGTCGGGATGCGCGGGCAGCGCCTCGACATTGCGTGCGTCGCAGAAGTCGCAAAAGCGCTGCCAGTCCGTGGCGTAGGCCTTTTGCGTCGAATGAGCCTTGGACGCCGCCAGCGTGTCGCGCGCGCCCTCAATCTCCGAGAGCAGATCGGGCGGAAGATTATTTGAAATCGGAAGCAGGTCGCGGGTCATCAGACATGACCTCGCATGCCGCCCCTTCGGCCGAGGGACGCCTCATGGCGATCTAGTGCGCGTGGCGGCTCGGCTGTCATTTCGACGCGGCCCGGCCGAGCTGAGCGAGCTTGGCGTCGAAGAAGGCCTCGCTCCACAGGCTGAGCGACTTGGCGTCGGCAGGACGCAGGAAGCGCTCTACGTCGGCAGCGGCCGCGCTCCAGTCGATCGCCCCAATCTTCGCCTTCAGGCTCTGGACGAGCCAGACGCCGTCGATCTCCAGCACCTCGTTCTGCCACGGACCCGTCTGCAGAAGCGCGGCGCCGAGCAGCGGGAGGTTCGGATAGATGCCGTTCGCGACGTACCAGGAGAAATCGAACCAGTCGCGACCCTTCAAATAGGGCCTGCAAAGGAGCGCGTGGATCTTCAGCGCAAAATTCGAGGCGAGATTCTGGTGCCGCACCTGATAATCGGCAGGGAAATCCAGAAAGGTCGTCGCTTCCCCCGATCCGGCCGGCGGATTGGTGTCGATTTCGAGCTTGATCCTGATCGGCCTGGCACGCCCTGGCCCCGCAAAGCTCAGATTGAGCTGGCTCGCGATGGAATCGTCCTTGAGGATCGCTTCGCGCACCGCCCGGTCCATCTTGTCTCTGGGCTGAGCCTCGAGCTTCAGGCCGAACTGAGCGAACACCTCGACCAGCGCGGAGAGGTATGGAGACCACCGAAATTCCGGGTCGGGCGCGCGCAGCAGAAAATTCAGATCCTCCGAAAAGCGCGGAAGTGCGTGGAGAATGCGCAGGCTCGTTCCGCCCTGGAAGAGGGCGACGTCGAAGAAATCGGCGCGCCAGAGCGCATAGAGCGCGATCTCCTGGATGATCTCTTTGGTCGCATTCTCTTCCTCGAGGGCATTGGCGGCGCGGTAATCGCGCAGCTTCTTCTGGATAATCTCAATCATTAGTGGGGCCTTTCGGCGAACGCGGCCGGCTCGCGGGCAGAGCAAGCTCCAGTGCGTGCAGGAAGTGGTTGACCAGCTTGTGCTTGTACACCGGCGTCAGCTTCGCCAACTCCTTGCGCTTGAGCGAGAGGAGGCGGTCTTCGTCGATCCGCAACCCGCTCGTGAGCCAGTCGAGACCTGTCCAGCCTTGCTTGCGCAGGGCGACGAGATCGAGGAGGGCCCGCAGAGGGCTCGCGACAAAAGCAGTGAGGGCGCCGAACTTCTCCCGCTCGACGCCGACCAGATACTGATAGTCTTGGATGGCGAGGGGGTGAAAGGTGAAGCGGCCCATGTGGGGCGTGTCGAATTCCAGCGATTTTCGCCTAGGGGTCACGCTCGCGGTACTGTAGACCGCCTCGGGAATCCAGCCATGGTGGGCGAGGGCGGTCTCGAAGGAAACATAGCTTCCCGGTAGGAAAGCTTGGGCGACCGCGAAAGGATGAATGGCATCCGATCGATATCGGCTTCCCAGGAGATAGGTTCCGCGCTTCAGACGAATGAGCGAGCCATCTTTCAGCGCACGATTGACGAGCGCATAGCGACGTGCCGAGCCGCCGCCGACGGCCTCGCCGAGTTGACGCTCATCAAACACACGGCCAGCGAGATTTCCATCGGACAAGGCGGAGGCGAGGGCGTTCATAAAATTCCTAATACTTCCATAATATGAAAGTTTCAAGAATTTCTTGTAAGGGCAGGGGAGGTGGCCGCAAGCGCCGATCCTCGTCCCGGAGGTCTTGATACCGTCCACAATATTGAATAATATCTGCACAGGAGACTTCGACGATTAACAAACCCGTTACGCTTAATGTTCGGCTCAGCGGCGCGCTGAGCGATTTCGTTGCGGCCAATGTCGGCGCGGATGGCAGCTACGAAAATGTCAGCGGATATGTGTGCGATCTCATTCGCCGGGACAAGGAGCGCCTTGAAGCGGAACGGTTCGAACGTCTCAAGGCCGAGTTGACCCAGGCATTCGATGGGCCCGAAGCCAGCTTCACCGCGTTGGACGCGGATGCTGTGATCGCCCGCAACCGCCGCAACTGATCATGGCAGCTTATCGCGTTTCCGCGATCGCTGGGCAACGGCTCG
Organism: Novosphingobium pentaromativorans US6-1; assembly: GCF_000767465.1. Classification (NCBI taxonomy): domain Bacteria; kingdom Pseudomonadati; phylum Pseudomonadota; class Alphaproteobacteria; order Sphingomonadales; family Sphingomonadaceae; genus Novosphingobium; species Novosphingobium pentaromativorans. The sequence continues at coordinate 240,812 of NZ_CP009293.1, read as the reverse complement.
ACGAGATATTTGCCTATACCAGCGACAAATGGGGCGACGCCCAGGCTGAAAGCTATGTTCGCGGCCTGTTCGATTGCTTCGATCGGATCGCTCGGCGTGAAACCACATGGCGAGCGATCCCGACAGAGTTCGGTGTCGATGGCTTTTATGCGCGGCATGAACATCATTATGTCGACTGGCGGACCCTGTCAGACGGAACCGTGGGCATCGTCTCGGTGCTGCATGAGCGCATGCATCAGATGGATCGTTTCCGCGATGATATGGCGCCCTGAACGTGCTGCCCCGCAAGCACGTCAATCTGTCGTCGCCGCACCATTTCTGAACTGCCGTGACGAACCTCTGAGAGCTAATTCCTATGTCCGAGAATCCCATTTATCGGACATAGCTATCCCGATTTCTTGGGGCACTGCCTATCACCAAGCAATCCGTCGATGCGGCATGGACTGTTGGTTGAGCCTCCCAGTGATCGACCGCCACTTGCGATATGGTAAATCTCTGCGCGGGATCACGCAAATGGCTCAATCTCTTCGCTCAATATCTCCGATCGACCAGATCGCGACCACGTCTTCTGAGAGCGGGTTCTCGACCCGCAGTTCCTCTGGCGAGAGCGCAACCAGGCATATCGGCTTTTGCTCGACACCTGCTGGCTGAACACAGCGAACTGGCTGACCATCAGGCAATTTGCCGACGCGCCCGGTCAGCCACAGCACGAAGCCGCGTGCCGCATTCAGTTGATCTGGCTCCACCTGCTTCACGGCGTCGAAGGCGCGTGGGAACCGTTCCTTACCAGCGAGATCGGAAGGTCCGATCAGACCGATCGCAAGGGTCTGTCCGGGCAACGTTATGGGCTTCGCATCGGTCGCGACGGCTTGGCCGACATTTTGCGAGCAGACTTCCGATGAGGACCACGGCCACCGGACCCAGAGGCCTTCGATCTTGCGAGATGAGGCGACCGCATCGGCAAGGTTCCATTCCGATGCCTGCCATTCAGTCAACTGTACGTTGATACGCAGCGCCTTGACTGCAGCATCGTAGCGCCAACTTAAGAGGGGCTCCGCGCCCTTCGGCGCTGGACCGGTGCAGCCGAAAGGGATCGCCAGTTCGAAACGGCGTCCCGCAAGCTTGGCGACATCTTGCGGCAAGGGACGCTCGGATGCCAAGGCATCGGCCGCACGATCGCCGAGAGTGAGAATATCAGCGCGCCCCAATATGCGGGGCTGTTCAGGCGGACGCGGCGTAACGATCACGGCCGGTTGCTGCGGAGCCAGGGCAGGCGAACTAGGGCCAGGCGAACTCGATCGCCCGATAAAGTAGCCGGCCGTACCGATTGCCATAGTGGCGGCAAGCGTGCCGGCAATCACAAGGCGGCTGGTCCTGGGGCTTGGCTCATGCATCCAGCCATTGATAGGCAAAATGATGAGTTCTCTCCAGACCATAATCGACGCGGCTGGGTGAGCCCAATCATTGACACGTGCAAGCCATCGTTCGAGGCAGTTTGTGATGACGGTAGATCAAGTTCTCACCTTGTTGGTGTTAGCCGGGGTTGTCGTGATGATGATCTGGGATCGTCTGCGCGCCGATGTCGTGGCGCTGACTGGGGCTGCCATTCTCCTGATGACCGGGGTTGTCCGACCGTCAGAAGTCCAAGGGGCATTCGCCAGCCCGGCGATCATCGCTCTGGCCTCGCTATTTGTCATTGCATACGCGCTCGAGCTCTCCGGTCTTCTCGACCGGGCCATCAGCCTGGGGGTCTCCTTGTGCCAACGGATGGGGCCGAAGGGACTTTGGCTGCTGCTTTCGATGATCGGCGGGGTCTCCTGCTTTCTCAACAGCACACCTATCGTCGTGCTCGGCGCACCCGTCATCCGCGACGTTGCCAACGCCCTTCGGCAGTCGCCGAAACGGTATTTGATGCCGCTTTCTTACATCACCGTGCTTACTGGTTGCTGCACCCTGATCGTTACCTCGACCAATCTTCTTGTCGACGACATGGCGCGTATCGCTGGTCAGCCGCGATTTGGCATTTTCGAGATTACGCCTGTGGGGCTGCCGATGGCCATAGTCGGTGGACTCTACCTGTTTCTCATCAGCGGCCGCCTGCTTCAACATAAAGATCGCGAAGAAGACGTGTCACCGGTGGATATATCGCATATCGCCAGCGCCCAGGTCGGCGAAACGCCCGCTTAAGCTGCGCAAGGCCCTGACCGCACTGGGGGTGTTCGTCGGCGCAGTCTCCCTGGCTGTTGCGCGGCGATCTGGATGAGAAGGCGCGACAATCAAGATGAGAATCCGGTGTGTCGGGATCGGCGGAGGGCGTAGCCCGTAGCCGGTCCCGACACACCGGAGGCGCTCTTTGCGGGGTGCCTGTGATGGTCGTGGTGGCCGCTATGCATCGGGTTTTCCGGGGAGGAGGACCTGGCGTGTGGCCGGCCGACACATCAACGATCATCAAGTGAGACTTTTCATGACCAACAGACGTAATGACCCCGTCGCCCTGGCGGCGGCGAAGGCCGGGTTCAGTCCAGCGACGGGCTATCGGGTTCTGCAGGACACCCGGCTGCCATCACAGCGGCAAACACCGCGCAGTCGACGCCGGCCTGATCCCCTTGCCGGTATCTTCGATGAAGTTGTCGTGCCGATGTTGGAGGCTGCTCCGGGCCTTCGGCCCATAGCGATCTTCGAGGAACTGCGGCGCCGATATCCCGAGACGGAGTTCGGCTCCCGGCGAACCCTGGAGAGGCGCATTCGCGACTGGCGCGCCATGAACGGGCAAGACCGCGAAGTCATTTTCCGGCAAGTGCACGAGGCGGGGCGGCTCGGCCTGTCCGATTTTACGTGCATGGACGATCTGGCAGTTTCGATCGCCGGACAGTCGCTGGACCACCTGCTCTATCACTTCCGGCTGCCTTGCGGCGGCTTCGAGCACGGGCACATCATCCTGGGCGGCGAGAGTTTCGTTGCCTTGGCCGAAGGGCTGCAGAACGCGCTCTGGTCAGCAGGCGGCGCGCCGAAGCTTCATCGCACCGACAGCCTGTCAGCCGCCTTCCGCAATCTGGACGCCGATGCCAGGATCGATCTGACCAGGCGCTATGACGCGCTCTGCGCCCATTATGGAATGGAGCCCACGAGGAACAACCGCGGCATTGCCCATGAGAACGGCGCGATCGAAAGTGCCCATGGCCATATCAAGGCTGCCGTGAAGGATGCACTGCTGCTGCGCGGTAGCGGCGACTTCGTCGATCTTGCCGACTATCGCCGCTTCATCGACGAGGTCGTAAATGCGCGCAACCGGCGGCACGGCCCCGGGATCGATGCCGAACGCAAGTTCCTGCAGCCGCTGCCGGACGTGCGCACCACCGACTACGAGGAGATCCTCGTGACGGTCACGTCCTCGGGCGGCTTCACGCTACGCAAGGTGTTCTACACGGTCCCATCCCGCCTGATAGGGCATCGTCTGCGGGTCCGTCTGTATGATGACCGCCTCGACGTCTTCATCGGGGGCACGAGGCTCATGACCCTGCCGCGCGGCCGCGCGGGCATGAACGGGAAGCATGGCCACGTTATCGATTACCGCCACGTGATCCATTCCTTGCGCCGCAAGCCCATGGCGCTGCTGGGGCTGGTCTATCGCGACAGCCTGTTCCCGCGAGATGCCTATCGCCTGATGTTCGACCACTTGCTGGAAGTTCAGGGCGAGCGGGAGGCATGCCGCACCACCGTCGAACTTCTGGCCATGGCCCACGAACGCGCATGCGAGGCCGAGCTCGCCGGGCTCCTGACGGAGGACCTGGCCGCGCGCCGAATGCCGTGCCTGACAACATTGCGAGCCCGGTTTAGTCCGGACCCTGCCGATCTGCCCGAAGTCGTGGTCGAACTGGTGCCGCTCTCGATCTACGACGGACTGATCGAACAGGGAGAAGCCGCATGAGCGCCGCTCCCATGATCGATGCACAACGCCTCAGCCTCATGCTGGGCGAACTGCGCTTGCCCACCATCAAGCACATCTGGGGAGACTTCGCCGCCCAGGCGGACAAGGAGGGATGGCCTGCCAGCAGGTTCCTTGCCGCGCTCGCCGAGCACGAACTCGCCGAACGCGATCGCCGCCGGATCGAGCGTCACCTGGCAGAGGCTCATCTGCCCGCGGGCAAGACCCTGGCCTGCTTCGCCTTCGATGCCGTGCCGATGATCTCCAAGGCCCAGGTCATGGCCCTGTGCGCCGGCGATGGCTGGCTCGAGCAAGGCGCCAACCTCATCCTGTTCGGTCCGCCCGGCGGTGGCAAAACCCATCTTGCCGCGGCAATTGGCCTCGCTCTGGTGGAACGGGGCTGGAGGGTTCTGTTCACCCGAACTTCCGACCTCGTGCAACGCCTGCAGGTCGCACGGCGCGAACTCGCACTCGAATCCGCGATGACCAAGCTCGACAAATACCACCTGCTCATTCTCGACGACTTCGCCTACGTCTCGCGCGATCAGGCCGAGACGTCGGTGCTCTTCGAGCTGCGCATTGCCTCATCCAGTTTGTCGCGCTACACCCTGGCGGCGCTCAACGCTGCGCCCATTGCCGCGACGGCCCTCGCAGGCGCGGTGCTGCTTATCCTATTGCGTGTGATCACCGCGGACGAAGCTTATAGTGGCCTAAAGCCCCAGATCCTTGTTCTCATCGCGGGCATGGTGGTGATCGGTATCGCCATGGAGGAAAGCGGGCTCGCCGACGCCGCATCTGAGATGTTGATCGCCAGCGTCTACGGGCTGAGCCCGCTAATTGCGCTGATCGTGCTTTATCTCGTGACAATGGTCCTGACCGAGCTCCTGTCCAATGCCACCGTGGCTGTGTTGATCACACCGGTTGCGGTGGCACTCGCGGAAAGCCTCGCCGTCAGCCCGCGTCCGTTTCTGGTCGCCGTGATGATGGCGGCGAGTGCCGCCTTCGCCACCCCATTCGGCTACCAGACAAACGTCATCGTCTATCAGATGGGAGGTTATCGTTACATGGACTTCGTCCGCGTTGGCCTACCGCTCAACCTGATCACGTGCGTCGCGGCGATTCTCGCGATACAGCGTTTCTTTCCGTTCTGAGCCACAGTTGGAAACGATCCGGCTCTAGCGGTGCCTAGGCGGTTTTCGAAGGCGCCTGCAGCTCTTGGCAGTCCGTCTACGGTCTCAATTGGTGGCCGGCAGCACGCCGCCCAAGCCGAAGCCAATGTAACCGTCAAAGCAAGAGAACTGCGCCCCTTTTGATGCGCTGGTCGGCGGCCCCCCCACTGGCTCGTCAAACTAGTGCGCGAGTATCGCGGTGCGTGTGCCAGTCGGATTGGCACCCAAGGGCCGGCCGGTGCCCACTTTGCCGAAGAAAACAAAGATAGTTCGAGGCCTTGCCCCATCGGCCGGATTGCAACCATAAAGGCTGGAATGCTCATGAGGTTGCTTTGGGCCCACAAAGGACGTTTTCCATCGAATGGCTGATGCGCGACTCGCTCTCCTCATTCTCGCGCTCCCGTTTCTCGGTAGTCTGGTCGCTGCATTCCTGCCAGCGCGCGCAAGAAACTGGGCCTCGATCCTCGCCGGCGTGGTCACGCTGGGCGCCTTGGCGCTTCTGTTCGGCTTCTATCACGCCGTCTCCGACGGCATAACGGTTCGATACATCGAGCCCTGGCTCCCATCATTGGGGCTCGATTTCACATTCAGAATTACCGGATTTTCTTGGCTCTTTGCTCTTCTGATCCTTGGGATCGGTGCCCTCGTGGTACTCTATGCCCGTTATTACATGTCACCAAAGGATCCGGTGCCGCGCTTTTTCTCGTTCTTGCTGGCATTCATGGGGTCCATGCTCGGCATTGTACTGTCGGGCAATCTCCTCCAGATCGTGTTTTTTTGGGAGCTGACAAGCCTCTTTTCGTTTTTGCTGATCGGCTATTGGCATCATAATCAGAGTGCGCGCGATGGCGCGCGAATGGCGCTGATCACGACTGCCGCCGGCGGAGTGTGCCTGCTTATCGGCTTCCTGCTGCTTGGTCGGATCGTTGGCAGTTACGATCTCGACAAGGTACTGTTGGCCGGCGATCTGATCCGTACCCACGATCTCTACCTGCCCACACTGATCCTGGTTTTGATCGGCGCCTTCACCAAGAGCGCACAGTTTCCCTTCCATTTCTGGCTGCCGCACGCGATGTCGGCTCCCACCCCTGTGTCGGCCTATCTCCACTCGGCGACGATGGTGAAAGCCGGCATCTATGTGCTGATCCTACTCTGGCCAGTCCTTGCCGGAACCGGGACCTGGTATCTGATCGTCACGACCGCGGGACTGACGACTTTGCTCGTCGGCGCTTGGGCTGCGATCTTCCAGCACGATCTGAAAGGCCTCCTGGCTTATTCGACGATCAGCCATCTCGGGCTCATTACCCTGCTGCTGGGGCTTGGCAGTCAGCTCGCAGCCGTTGCTGCGATCTTCCACACCGTGAACCATGCAACTTTCAAAGCGTCGCTCTTCATGGCTGCAGGGATTATTGATCACGAGACGGGAACCCGCGACCTTCGGAAGCTGAGCGGGCTCGTCCATTACATGCCTGTAACCGCAACGCTGGCGATGGTAGCGGCCGCGGCCATGGCCGGGGTGCCTCTGCTCAATGGTTTTCTCTCGAAGGAGATGTTCCTGGCCGAGGCGCTCGAGGCGCACAGCGGCACATTCCTCGACTGGGCGTTGCCAATGCTCGCAACACTGGCAAGCATGTTCAGTGTCTTCTATTCCCTACGCTTCATCCATCAGGCCTTCTTCGGCCCTCCGCCTACCGAGCTTCCCCGCACGCCGCATGAGGCGCCCCACTGGATGCGTTTGCCGGTCGAGATTCTTGTGCTCTTGTGCATTCTCGTCGGAACGATCCCGGCCCTGACGATAGGTCCCTTCCTCGACATGGCGGTGCAATCTGTGCTGGGCAGCAGGACGCCCGCCTATAGCCTGGCCGTCTGGCACGGCTTCACTTTGCCTCTGCTCATGAGCACGATAGCGCTCGTCGGAGGAGTAACCTTCTACCGGCTCTTTGGTGGTCGCCTCAACACCATGACCAGTCCCCCCATCATTGGCCGGCTGAAGGGCAGACGAACGTTCGAGGTTGTGCTCGCAGCCCTCATCGATGGAGCGCGTGCTGCCTATCGACTGGTGAGTACAAGCCGACAACAGGTCCAGTTGCGCCTTCTGGTCGTCACCGCGATCGCAGCAGGCGGCCTGCCCCTTCTTTCGCTTGGTTATAGCTTCGGCACGCTCGGCCCCACCCTACTCGATCCGGTCTTCGCCGTGCTCTGGCTGCTGGGCAGCGCGGCGGCGATCGGCGCGGCCATTCAAGCCAAATTCCACCGCCTCGCCGCGCTCGCCATGGTAGGGGTCGCCGGTCTTTCGACCTGCATCAGCTTTATCTGGTTGTCAGCTCCTGATCTTGGCCTCACCCAACTGCTTGTGGAGATCGTGACGCTGGTCTTGCTGTTGCTGGGATTGCGGTGGCTGCCTCAGCGGTTCCCAGAGTTCTGGCGTGACGATCAGGTCCCTTTCAAGGTGCGCGTCCGCCGCAGCGGCGACCTAGTACTGGCCGTGATGGGCGGCGTCGGCGTGGCGGCAATCGCTTACGCGATCATGACTCGCCCTGCACCGAGCGGTATTTCGGACTTCTTCATGCAGCGGGCTTATCCGAGCGGTGGCGGGACCAATGTTGTCAATGTGATTTTGGTCGATTTTCGAAGCTTCGATACGCTGGGCGAGATAACGGTGCTGGCCATCGTAGCGTTGACGGTGTTCACGCTCTTGCGGCGGTTCCGCCCTGCCGCCGAGAGCATCGAATTACCCGACCAGCAGAAGGTGCAGAATGCCTTCGATGACGCCCATGACGACAATGCGTTTGGGGATACCGCCGAACACTATTTGCTTGTGCCGCGAGTCATTATGGAATGGCTATTTCCGTTCATATTGACCTGCGCGCTCTACCTCCTGGCCCGTGGCCACAATCTTCCTGGTGGCGGCTTCGCGGGCGGGGTTACGGCATCGATTGCAATCATCCTGCTCTACATGGCCAACGGAACTCGATCGGTTGAGGCAAGGCTTCATGTGCAACCGGTTCGCTGGATCGCTGCCGGACTTTTGTGCGCAGCTGCGACCGGCGCGGCCGCTTGGTTATTCGGCTACCCTTACCTGACGACGCACTCCAGCTATCTCGATCTGCCAATCATCGGCGAGATCCCCATCGCCAGTGCTCTGCTGTTCGACATCGGGGTCTTCGCTGTGGTGGTGGGTACGACCGTTCTGATCCTTATCGCGCTCGCGCACCAATCCATCCGCACGCCAGCGGCACGCCGATCGGCGACAAGCTCTCCGGTTGACAGCGACAGCCAGGAGAGGTCCGCCTGATGGAGGTCGTGCTCGCACTTGCCATTGGCTTCCTGACGGCCTCCGGGCTCTGGCTCCTCTTCCGGCCCCGCACCTTCCAGGTCGTGCTGGGCCTCTCGCTCCTCTCCTACGCGGTTAACCTGTTTATCGTCGCAGCCGGTCGGTTGCGTATGGACGCACCGCCGATCGTCGGCAAGGAGGTCGCCGACCCCGCGCTCTACGCGGACCCTGTCCCCCAGGCTCTCGTTCTGACGGCGATTGTCATCTCCTTTGCGACGACGGCGCTTCTCCTGGTTGTCCTGCTCGCCTCACGAGGCCTGACCGGAACAGACCATGTAGACGGCGAGGAGGACGATCAATGACAGGCTGGATGCAGCATTTCATCATCGCCCCGATCGTCTTGCCAATGGCGGTCAGCGCCGTCATGCTTGCATTCAACGAGCGGCGGCGGGCGTTGAAGCGGGTGCTCAGTCTGACCACCATGGCCGGGCTGGTCGTCATTGCAGCCTTGCTTCTGTGGCAGGCCGACGGTCGCCTCGCTATCGGTGACACCGGTCCTGCAGGAGCCTATCTTCTCGGCAACTGGCCTGCTCCCTTCGGAATAGTGCTGGTCGCGGATCGGCTTGCAGCCCTGATGTTGCTCGTCACGAGCGTACTCGGGTTCACTGCGTTATTCTATGCCTTGGCGCGCTGGGACCGCTCGGGGCCGAGGTTTCACGTGCTGTTCTTGCTACTGGTGGCCGGAGTGAACGGTGCCTTCCTCACCGGCGATATCTTCAACCTCTTCGTTTTCTTCGAGGTTCTGCTGGCGGCCTCCTATGGTCTCATCCTGCATGGCTCGGGCGCGGAACGGACGAAGGCGAGCCTTCATTACATCACTATCAACATCGCAACATCGCTACTCTTCCTGATCGGGGTGGCAATAATCTACGCTGTGACTGGTACACTCAACATGGCTGATCTCGCGTCGCGGATCCCGATGGTGCCGGCCAGTGATCTGATGCTGCTGGAAGCCGGTGCCGCGATCCTTGGCGTCGCGTTTCTCGTCAAGTCGGGTATTTGGCCCCTCAGTTTCTGGCTGCCGCGCACCTATGCCGCGGCGGCACCGCCAGTCGCGGCCATCTTCGCAATCATGACCAAGGTCGGCATCTATATCGTCCTGCGCCTGACTTCGCTGATGTTTGACGACACATCGGGCGACGCAGCGGGGTTCGCCGACCAATGGTTGATCTGGGCAGGTTTCGCGACAATGCTATTCGGCACGCTGGGTATCCTTGCGACCCGCTCACTTACACACGTCGCAGGTCATTACGTGCTGGTCTCTTCGGGGACGCTGCTGGCGGCTATCGGCCTGGGTGGCCAGGCTTTGACCGCAGCACTGCTGTTCTACCTCGTGAGTTCGACCCTCGCGGTGGGCGCGCTTTACTTGATCATCGAGCCCGTTGAACGCAACGCGGACGAGGAAGACATCATCGCGGGTATCGCCGAACCGGTGTTCGACGACGAATATACCGGCGCGGTGGTGGGGGAAGAAACCGAAATCGGCGTGGTCATTCCTGGCACTATCGCGATCCTGGGCGGCGGATTCATCTTCTGCACGCTCCTCCTTGCCGGACTGCCGCCCCTGTCGGGCTTCATCGCGAAATTCGCGATCATCGATGCCCTGTTCGATGACGTCATCATCGAACCTGCCGCATGGATCCTCATCGCTCTCATCATCCTTTCCGGCCTGGCCACGCTAATAGCCATGACCCGGGCCGGCATCGATCTGCTGTGGACACCCGGAGAGGATTCTCCGGCTCGACTGAGTGTGATCGAAGTCGCGCCCATCGGTGTCCTGCTCGCCGCTTGCCTGGCGTTGATGGTGGGAGCCGGGCCCCTGTATCGCTACATGGAGGCCACCGCTGCAGCACTCGCCGACCGCTCAAGCTATATCGATATCGTCCGCTCCGCCCCGCGCGCCGGCGAGGACCCATCGTGAAGCGCCTGTTACCATTTCCCCTGCTTGCAACCGCGATCTTCGGCATGTGGGTGCTGCTGACCGGATTCTCGCTTGGTCATATTCTGCTCGGAGCGGTGATCGCGATCCTGCTCTCGCGCGTCATGCTGCCCCTCGCGCCCGCACGGCCGCGTATCCGGTTTGGCAAGGCCCTGATGAAGCTCACCGCCATCGTTTTTGCGGACATTGTGAGGTCGAATATCGCCGTAGCCCGTATCGTCCTTTTTCGACCGTCCGAACGGAAGTCCGGCTTCATCCGTCTGCCGATCGAGCTAGATAACCCTTATGCGCTGGCCACACTTGCGATCATCATCACCGCGACACCGGGCACCTTGTGGCTGCAGCACGAAGCCCACAACAAGATCGTGTTGATCCACGTCCTCGATCTGGTGGACGAAGCGCAATGGATCGAGCTCATCAAGAACCGCTACGAGACGCTTCTGACGGAGATATTCGGTTGAACACGTTGATCCTGGCTCTGGCCATTACCGCGGCGCAGATCATCCTCGGCCTCGCCATGGGCTGCGCAGCTTTTCGAGTGATGCGCGGGCCGCGAGCGCAGGACAGGGTTCTGGGACTCGATGCGCTCTACCTCGCAGGGATGCTCCTGCTTCTCACCTATGGCATACAGACCGGCCGAACGCTGTTTTTCGAAGGGGCCCTTGTCATTGCACTTCTGGGTTTCGCAGGAACGGTGGCTTTCGCCAAGTTTCTCATGCGCGGAGAAGTAATCGAATGATCCAAGCGCCCGAACTTCCGCTCTGGGCCGCGCTCATAGTCGGGATATTCGTGCTTTTAGGTGCGCTGATTACCTTGGTGGGCACCTTGGGCTTGATCAGGCTGAGCAGCTTTTACGAGCGAGTTCACGCCCCCACTTTAGGTCCTACGCTGGGCACGCTTTGCATTCTGGTCGCCTCGATCACCTGCTTTTCAGTGCTGCAATCCCGGCCTGTGGTGCATGAAATCCTGATCGGCATATTCGTGACGTTGACGACGCCGGTTACCCTCATGCTCTTAGCGCGAGCCGCATTGTATCGGGACCGCAGGGCAGGCGAGACCGATGTTCCGAAAGAATAGCGTCCCGCTCCTCCGTGTGCTCACGAGCGGTTTGGCCGATACGACGATAGAAGGGGCATCATCTCACGAAACGAGCGGCGCCGTTGCATCGACCGATTCTGTAATGCGCACGCTCTTGAGTATCGGGCTTCCTTACCCCGCGCTACCCGCCCGGTTCTGGATCCAATATATATTGGATTGATCTGGGCTTAGGTTGCACTTGCCTTTCGGGCCGATTCGCTCCACGTTTTGGCACAAAAAAAGGCCCACCTTACGGCGGGCCTTCGATATCCTTAAGCAATGAGGGGGGGCGTAAGCCCGCGTTCTCAATGCCAGCCTTCTCTATATAGGGTTGTTGACGGGATCGTCAATAGCCTCCGACAGGACGCCTACATTGCCCTTTTCCCAGGACGAGATACACGAACTGCCAATCGTCATCTCTGCACCCCGCTTTGCAACCTATCTGCAAGCAATGGGCAACGATCGGGAGCAGGCGCTCGCACTCTACGAATGGAATCTCGACCTTTCCGCGGCCCTGATCGTACCGCTTCAGGTATGCGAGGTCGCGGTCCGGAATGGCGTTGCGGAAGCGATCGAGCGCGTCCACGGCGCAAATTGGCCCTGGAATAACGGCTTCATCCGAAGCCTGCCTCGCCCCAAAGGCCGGTTCCGCTACAACCCCGCAATCGACCTGCAAACCTGCGCAGCCAGCCTGCCTACGACGGGCAAAGTCATCGCCGAACTCAAATTCGCGTTCTGGGAAACCCTCTTCACCGCAGGGCAGGACAGTCGCATATGGAACGCGCATTTCCGCGCTTGCTTTCCAGGTGCGCCGCCGGCTCAAACCATCGCGCAGTGCCGTGCGACAGCACATGCGGATCTGCGTATCATCCGGCTGCTGCGCAACCGGATCGCGCATCATGAGCCAGTGTTCACGCGGAACATCGACGACGATTATCAGCGGATACATGACATGATCGCCTGGCGAAGCCAGATCGCCGCCGCCTGGATGGATGGAAAGCAATCGGTCCTTGCTCTCCTGGCAACCAAGCCATGAGCGGCAAATTCTCTACCTTCGTCATCAAGGCACTGGTCGACACGATCACCGGCGGCGCGGGCAACGACAATAGCCCGGCAATCGGCATTTATCGCTCGGGCCCGAAGATCGAACAATTCTTCCTCGATTGCGGCCTCGACATGCGTATTGGGTCGAGTTCGCGCGTGCCGGCGACGACGGATTTCCTGCGCCAGACCTCCAATCACCATGACGGCCAAGGCGACATCTACATCACCCGGATCATCGAGAAAGTCTGCGATCCGCGCGAATATCTGACCGAGCCCGACAAGGCGAACGCGGTTCGCGAGCATCTCAACAAGGCGCTCGCCGCGGATAAGCTGGCGGTGGTGATCGTCGGCGGCAAGGCGGTGCTGACCAGACGCCAGAGCTCCGGGACGATCGTCGAGCCTTTCATCCAGAAGGTGGCGACACTCGACTTCGACACGGTGCAGATGGAGATCGCGCGCGCCCTCCCCAACCTTCAGGACGACCCGGAAGATGCGGTGACGGCCGCCTGTTCGCTCATCGAGGCGGTCTGCCGCTCCATCCTCATCGAGCTCGGACTGCCCCTGCCGGCCCGCAAGGACATCGATGGCCTCATCCGCGCCGTTCAGGAGCCGTTGAACTTGTCGCCGGGCCGCACCGATCTACCCGCTGAAATAGAGGGCGACATCCGCCAGATTCTGAGCGGCCTGACGTCGGTCGCGAAAGGCATCGGTGCGTTGCGAACGCATGGTGGTGACGCCCATGGGCGTGAAAAGGGCTTCAGGCGGATCGATCCACGCATCGCTCGCCTCGCGATCAACGCCGCCAGTTCGCTGGCGTTGTTCCTGATCGAGACCTGGGAGCGCCAGGAGAAGCGCGCGCTCCCACAGCACGGGCAGGACATCTAACCCGCGGCGCGCGCTGCCGCTGCCCGGCGCTGCCCGTGCGGCCCGCGGACATAGGGTTGCCGCCGATTTTCACTGGTGGCCATGCTCGGGTGAAGCGCGGCCCGGACCGCATCCGTCACGGTGTACACCGCATGACGCTGGGCACCCCGGTTTTCGTGATCCACGAAGAAGCCCTGATAGTGGCGCGTGATGAGCCCTGCCCTCACCAACTCCGATACCGCTCGACTGATCGCCGTCATGCCGGTTTCGCGGATGCGCTCGTTGACTTCCGCCTCGACCAGGCGATCGGCCTCGGCCGCGTCGCCCGGCAGATTTCCTTTGCCAACTAGCGCGGCCCGCACCTTATCCGCGGTCGCGCGGCGCTGATGATGGCGCGCCCCGCTTGGCGCGATTGTTGCGGCCAGCCATTCGCGGATCGGCACGAGTGCCTCGCCTTCCCGAACGAGCGGCCCCGCCTGTCCGTTTGCCCGGGCAACCCGCGCAATGAGGTCAAGCACCATGAAGGTATAGCGCGGCCGCGCGGAATGCTCCGCGATGGTGCGAACGACGTCGGGCATGCCCGTCTTCCGCTGAGGGGCCGCCGCCGTGAAGAGGTCCTGCTGGATCATGGAACGAATCAAGCACAAAGTTGGACTCTTGTGAATCCCCCAAATGCTCATGGAAACGCCGATCGGCGCTTTTGCCATCCGTGTCACTTCACCCGAGCCCATTATCTTCTTGTCGTCACGCCATGCTAGACCTGCTGCATGAGCACTAATGAATCAAATCTCGACATTGTCGGGGAGCAATCTCAGCCGGACGGCAGCTCATTCGGCCGAGGAGGAACGATCGCGTCCCGCCGATCCCACTACAGGCTTGGCAACCGTCTGCTGTCGGAGCTTCCTCGCGCGAGTTGCGGGCGGCGCCTTGCTGGGCTGGATCATCGACAGCTTCGCCGGGAGGTTCCCGGGGGCCTGCTTATCCTGATGGCCATCGGCATTGTCGTGGCCTTCATGAACATCATACGCATCTTGAACCGCAAGCGACGATCGCAATGTTTGCCATCTACGTCACTTTACCCGGCGCGAGGTAAAGTGACACAGTTGGCACTAGAGCCCGCCAAGCCATCGGGATTGTTCAGCTCCGTTGGCGCCGGGTTCTGGGCCTCAGGAGTACGAACCGCTGAGATGCGCGGATAGGGCCAAGCAGACTGAGATATGGATATCGACAACCTCCGCCGCACCGATGTCCGGCTCCACGGGCTGCATCGCGCCGATATACCCTACACGCTCTACTATGACGAGACGAACAACATCCGCCGTTTGCATGTCACGGCCGATGGCCTGAATGTCGATAAGCCGGGATGCTTCGTTCTCGCCGGCATCGCTCATCAGGGTGCCTGCAGGCCGATCGACATCGCCCCTCTGCGCATCGCTCTCAAACTGCAGCCGACTACCAAGGAGATGAAGCTCGCACACATCGGCAAGGGCGATTTCCTCGACCTGCTGGGCTTCCGGCGTCTAGGCATCCTTCTCGACTGGATCGCTGAAAACGACCTATTCCTCCACTACCAGTGCCTGGACATGATCTACTGGTCGCTGGTCGACATTGTCGACGCCGCGCTTATGGCGGCCGAGCGTGAAGAGCTACTGCTGGTTGCGCCGGCTCTCAAGGACATGCTCAACATCGCGCTTCGCCGGGACATTGAGGCAACCACCGATCTCTTCCGCTTCTTCAACTATCCAGCGCTCGATCCGCGCGATGGTCCGCAATTCTACCATGTTCTGCTGCAGATGGTTCGAGAGGAAGCAGACCAGCTCCATCCCCTCTATGGGGGTCTCCTTGCCCAGGTGCTCGAGGACGCCATTCAGCGCGAGAGCTTCCCATTCATCGAAGGCAGCGATGAGGATCGGCATATCCTCATCGAGGGTTTCGACATCTTCTTCCGGCACAGGATCGCACTGCTGCGCAACTCGACGCATGTGCTCGACCTCGAGGAGGTCGTCCGCCGCCAGTTCATGGCCGATCCCCTGATGCGGGACCGCGTGCCGGTCGACAGTTTCCGGTTCGTGGACTCGCAGGAGGAGCCGTTGATCCAGGTCTGCGATGTCGTCGCCGGACTTCTGGGCAAATTCTTCTCCTATGTGGTCGGCACCGACTTGGATACCGTTCGTGCCGATCACGCGGCGCTCAGCGAACCGCAGCGCGACAACCTAGCGAAGCTGGCGCGTCTCATCGATCAGGCCGCGGAAGAGAATGAGGCATTCGCCCATCGTGTCATGAGCCTGTCGGACACTTATAAGGCCGACATTTTCATGCAGATCTAGCACGCCGATGGCGCGGGCCGGTTCAGGCGGTTATGCAGTGAGCGATTTCCACTGCCATGAAGGACCGTTCGAATGAATAATAGTGAGCTCGCCGAGACCCTCGCCAGCCAGACGGGCACGACCAAGGCGGATGCCCGCAAGGCGGTCGACCTTGTCTTCGCGGCGATCGCGGAGGCTGCCGCCAAGGGCGAGGAAGTGAGCCTCAACGGGTTCGGGAAGTTCAAGGTGAAGGACGCGCCCGCGCGCGAAGGCCGCAACCCGGCCAATGGCGAAACCATCCAGATCGCTGCTTCCCGGAAGCTCACCTTCACCGTGGCGAAGGCGGTCAAGGACAAGCTCAACGGCTAATTCGCGGCCGGCGCCTCGCTCCGATGGAGTCGAGGCGCCCCCTTCCCTACGACATCGAACCGAAGTTCGCGGCATAATAGTCGATGAACTCCGAGGCCTGGGTGCCCGAACGGAAACGATGCTGTTCTTCGAAGTCGATCGAGGGCAGCAGATGAATGAACTGGTCCTCGGCATAGAGCGAGAGGACTGCAAGCGGATCGGGTCCGCCCTTGCGCAGACCCGCCCGCATATTTCCCGCCTCGATGGCCGCCCCGATCAGGATGTCTGCGATCTGCACCGCCGGGCTGGTCTTCGAGTCCACCTGGGTCACTTCCGCCAGCTTCAGCGGAAACTTCATCCGTGCAATCTCGGACTGGCGAAACTCGATCTCATCCTCGTGCTCGATCAGCTTCTGGATCAGCCCGTGATAGGTGAGCAGGTTCTTCGACTGATCGTGTTCCATGCGGTAGGGCCCATCGGTCATCTCTTCCATCCGGGTGATCAGCGCCTGCAAGACCACCATCGCAGCATCCGTACTGACGCCAGGGGTCGCGATCGCCGCAAGGCACGCCCTCGACCCTGTTGCGAGCGGCCCGAGCACTTCGTCGAGCGCCTGCCAGTTCATCGCGCGCGCCGCGGCGACAAGGGCTTTCAAGCCGGTCGGGCTCTTTTCCTTCATGGCTCGCTGGAAAGCTGCCATCAGGCGCCTGTAGGAGCCGGCACCGAACAAGGTCGGCCCGACGCTATGGAGAAGCGAGGCCATCGCATAGTTGCGGCCATCGGCATAAAGGTCGAGATTCCGCTCGTAGTAGAAAGGCTCGACCGCATAATCGACGAACATGAGGGCGAGCAGAAAACGCTTGTCGCACACGTAGGTCGTGCATTTGTGCGCGCTCAGCGCATCGCGCATGAGCCCGATCAGACGCGGATGGTTTGCCGGGCGGCGTGCGAGCGCGCGATATTTGAGCTCGGCCGCCTGAAGGGTCGGAAAATGATCACGGATCAGTCGAGCAGCGTCATCGTCGCTGATGGCAATCGCGCTCGCGCCCTGGAGGCGCTGGTCGGCATTCAGCAGGTCGAAACCCGTATAGCCGCTCTCGTCGATCCTAAAGCAGTCCATGAGGACCATCTTCGGATCGGGATGTCTCCCGTCAAGATGTCGAGACGGATAATCGCCAGTCAGTCGGTCAGCAGACCACACAATCGGCCGATGGCCGCGACCGCCGCCTCGTAGTCGGGGACCTGCGCCTCGCCGGCGAAGGCCATTCCGCCAACGAAGCGCGCATATTCCTCGGCGTAGACCGGATCGTCCGCGAGCCTGGCGCGCATGGCGGCAAGCCGGGCCACTGGACCGAGCTCCGCGACGCCGCCCTGCCCGCGTGCGCTGTCTTCCACCAGCACGGTCCGCAGCAACTCGGCAAAATCGTCATAGCCCATAGCCAGCGGCTCGAGCGCGGCCAGGTCGTGCAAGTGGCGGACGATTGCTGGATCATCATTGGGATGCGTCCGATCGCGCAGTAGCATCCGCCAGGAGAATGCGCTCAGCTTGTCCGCCGCTGTTTCGACCGGGTCCACGCAAGCGATTGCTGGCACCTCGGGACCGGACCTCGACGCCTGCCCCACAAAGGACGACAGCGCGCGCTGCTGGACCGGGAGCCTGGGAGGCTTCGCTGAGATCTGCGCAAGAATATGGGGACGAAGGGAATTATGCGGTGCGAGCATGCTGGGGTAGTTCATCTCCAGCTCGATGAACCGATACTCATCGCGCGAAATGCATGACGTGACCGTGAAGCCGAGATCATGCCAGCCAGCGACCACGCTCTCGCGAAAGGTTTTCAGCGCGTTTTTCCGCTGGTTACGGGACAGGTCGAGGAAACCCTCTGCGAGGCTGAGCTTGAAGTCGATGTCCTCGGAGAATCTGCGGATGAGGTCATAACCCTTGAGCAGCGATGTGCCGCCAGAGAAGACCAGCACGAAATTGTCGGTCGCCATTTCACTCAGGCGCCCGATCGCCTGGATGACGTACCAGTCCTTTTCGACAAAGGCTTCATCGACCGCCAGCGCACCCGCGACCCGGCCTAGCCGGTCTTCATCGGGTGCGTTCGAGAATGACATAATTGCCGTCATATCCGATCCGGCGGCGAACCCGATCCTTGACCGTAACGATGCGGCCCGTCGGCACCTGCGTCGAGCGGCCGCCGTTATAGGCCTGCTCGAAGCTTGACGAGGATACCTTCTTGCCGAGCCGGCCCAATGCCTCCGTAGCGAGGCGCTTGATGCCAACGACCGGTGCCGGCTTGCCCGTGAACGGCGAAGGTTCCGCCTTCGCATAGAGTCCGTACCCGATCTGGACGAGTTTGCCGTCCCTGGCCTTTTGCCGAAGGGCCCTGCCCACCGCATCATAGCTTCCGAGGTCAGCGAAATCGCCGCGCAGGAAGACGTTGCGCTTTGAGCGGCGCACCTTCTTCTCGATCGCATCCGCGATCGTGCCCAGCGACGAACCACCCGCAGGTCCGCTCGCCTTGCGATATCGCCCACGTCCGACCCGCACGACCTGTTTGTCCGCGACCAGTTGACGCAGAGCCCTGCCAACGGAATCATAGTCGGCATCGAGCGCGAAATCCGCGCGGCTCAATGTCTCGCCCCCTTCCAGGCGCTTTACAATCTGCGTTACAATCGGCTGCATTGCGATAACCAAAATACGACCTTTACGGCATAGCATATACGGTTCTCTCCTCGATACTGCAAGGGTCGCCGACAAGGGCTGCAATCCTGAACGGGATGAAGCGCGGAACGGAAGGTGATGGCCGAGCAAGACAGGAACTGCCAGGAGGTTGGGCAGATCCTCGCCGTCCTGGATATCGAGCCTGTCCTTCCTCTGTGGCTCTGGGCTGGAGATAGGTATGGGGGAAGAAGGGCTTAGCCCAACCAAACCAGCCACTGCGGGAGGGCGCGAGTCTACAGATTCTGCGCCGTCAGCCCAAGAGCCTCGAGATGCGGGTTCGTCGCCACGGTGCAGGGCTCCCATGCATCGAGCAATGATTTCAATTTATCGGCGCGAACTACCTTCATGGCATATCCGTCTGATCCAATGCGCCAGCACCTGGAACAAGCTAAAGCGCATCAATTATCCTTCAGACATCACGCGGCGCATGAACGCGTCGAACAAAGGTACGGTGAATGCCGTGTCTCCATGCGCTGGGCTGTAGAGCATACCTTTCGCGATAAGGCTGTTTCGCGTCGGCGCCACGCTCGACACCTTCACGCTTAGCGCTTCTGCGATGTCACCCGATCGGTGGGGCCCAGCGCCAAGCTCGGCCATTGCGCGCAGATATCGCTTCTCCGCCGGTGTCAGACGATCGAACCGCACACGAAAGAAGCTGGCGTCCAGTTCGGCAAGAGCGCTGCGCGTTGCAGCCGCGACATCGTCACCAGTAATCGGGGAGGCTATGGCAGCATCCCAACTATGCTTTCCCCATTCCTGCAGGAAGTAAGGATAGCCTTGGGTCTGCTGGAGAATTGCATCCAGAGCCGCATCATTGACGGTTTCTTCTTCCCGCTTGATTGGAAGCCGAATGGCATCGCGGGCGGCCGCATCATCGAGTGGGCCCACGGCGGCAAACTCGAAAAGCCGTTCCGCATAGGACTTGGCCCGGCCCAGCTGCCCGACAAGTTGCGGCAGGCCGGCGGCGATCATTGTGACGGAAGCTGCTTCTGACTGGCGCGATGGAGGGCACTGATCAAAGCGGCCAATTGCTCTTCCGGGACATATTGGAGTTCGTCGATCACGAGTACGACGGCCGATCCCTTCTCTCGCGCCGCCTCACCGATCGCCACCATCAGATCGGCGAGATCGGCTTCCAGGTCGCCGCTGTCGGCTAGGCCTGGCTCAACGTCGAAATCGAGCCCGACTTCGAGATCATCATATTTGACTTTGAGCTTCGCGAATCCCGCCAGCGCCCGAAGCGCCCGCCTGACGCCCTCCGAAGCCTGCTTCATGCGATCAAGCCTCAGCAGCGTGGCCCGAAGGGCGGGCACCAGAATGCCAGGAAGGGACCGGTTTTCCGGTGCCTCGATCGCGACGATCGCCATGCCCTCCCCTTCCGCAGCGTCCCGCATCGCCGTCAGCAGAACGGTCTTGCCCACGCCGCGCAGGCCGTAGAGAACGCTGGGGCGCGCGGCGCGGCCCATGCGGATCCGGTCTAGGGCAACCGCATTGCGTTCGAGCAGTGCGTCTCGACCGGCGAGCTCGGGAGGACGCGTGCCGGCACCGGGCGCGAAGGGGTTGCGGCGTGGATCCATAGCGAGGTTATGGCAGTTTATCGTTTTTCTGTAAACTTGCTAATCTCTCTATAACTTCTCTCCTTGGGTTGAGATTGACGTACAAAAAGGCTATTCTTCGTGTCCAGGAGATGATCATGCGTTTCCAGAAATTCGACCTCCATACCTACAATCAGACAAAGGATCTTCCTGGAGGACCTGTTTATGCGGTAGTGGAAGAGGAACTCGCTGACATCGAAATGATTACCGATGATGAAGGCAATCCGACGCGAGGCGGCTTGATCGGCTATGCGCTCGCCTATGCTTTGATGGCTGGCTTTGTCGGGATGATGTTTTATATCCTCTAATGTTCATTCGCGAAGCTTGGGATCCTGGAAGAAGCCGCGATCATGATCGCGGTTCACTTCCTGCTGCAGATCAGCGGAACCCTGCACGCGCTGTCCGCGCATCGTCTGCGCCCCCGCCCGATCGCCACTGAGTTCGGTCTGGCCGGCCTCGATGATTGCAGCAGCTCCCACGTCGCCGCCACCCGATGGGCCGGGAGCCAGACGCCCAGGCCCGTGCGGCTGATAGGAAGCCCTGACGTCCGCCGCGCTCGAAACGCTCGGCCGGCTCACGTCGACAAGGTCCGGATCATGAAGACGGCCCGCGATCTCGGCTCGGATGCCGTCCTGCTTGTCGTGCATCCAGCGCGTGATCATTTCCTGTCGCACGAGCCGCTGTTGGTCGGTCAGATCGGTTGCCCAAAGCTCGGGCGCGTCGAGACCCGGATTCTCGACCTGCTGGCGTCGATACCATTGGGCGAGATCCTGGCTCAGATTCTCGCTGAGCTGCATGCCGTGCGTCTCCGCATAACTGGCGTCGCGCGACAGCTGCTGGGAGAGCTCCTCAAGGCGGCGGGCCGTTTCCGAATAGGATTTTGCCAGCGCCAGCGAGTCCTCGGTGCTCGCTGAAGCGGACGCTGTGGCCGATGCCCGGCTGAAGCTCCCGCTGCGCGAATAGGTTCCGTCAGACATCGAAGCGCCACTGCCGCTGGAATGTTCATCCCGCACCCCATTCGACGATGTGCTGGCATTGTCGCTACCGCGGGTCTCGTCCGTCCCATAGCGCAGTCCGTCGATCTGACTCCCAGATTTAGAGACGCTTCCGCCAATGCCCGGCATGCGTCCCAATATGCCGCCACGACCGCTTGTCTGACCCCCAGCTTGGCGACCACCAACATTGGCTGTGATAGACCCCATGACTTGGTCGTTGGTCTGCGCTTGGCGGTCATGTCCCTGCGTTATCCGTTGGCCTTGGGAAATCGTATCGCGCTCCTCGAGACCCTGCGAGCTGCTCCCCGTCCGCCGGTCGAATTGATCGACCGACGTGTTCGCCTGACGGCCGCTGCTTGAATCCCAGCCCGATGAACGCTCCGTCGAGGTGCCAAAGGCGCTGCGATTGGCATGCGTGGCGGTCAGGACCTCGGCCGCGGCATTCTCATAGGCCTGCGCCTGCCGGTGCGCCTCACTGGCCATTTCCCGCCATTCAGCCACCGAACCTGTGGTCATTGTCGGCGTGAAGCCGAGACGCGAGATCGCGCCGGAGGTGTCGAATACCTCCTGGCCATTGCCGAAGCCCGTGACCATTGCCCCGTTGTCCTGCCGCCATCCGACACTGGGTGCGCCGCCCATATAGCTCGGTGCCGTGGTCCACTGGTCGGCTTGGCGCATGTTCGAGGTCGAATTTGCCCAGCTCACATTGCCATAGGCGTAATTGCCGGTTGTCTGCTCGAGCGCGGCGGCCTCCGCCGCATTCTGTGCCGGCGCCAGCATCGACATGGAATGCCCCGCGATCGACATTGCGCCGCGTGCGAGACCTGCGGCAAGGAAGGGCACGCTCATGAGCATAAAGCCAGCGATCGTCGCTGTCTCGCCATTGACCGCGCCAATCCCGGCATAACTCGCCAGCGTCACGCCGCCGCCCGCGACGCCTGTCGCAGCCGAGGTTGCGCGAGTCATACAGATCATATGCAGGATGACGTAGAGCGGACCCCAGGCGGCAAGATAGAAGAACCCCATGGTGTAGCCCTTGAGCGAGCTCAGGCCCGTTTGCGGCATCAGGAACAGCGGAAAGATCACCGGGAACATGGCGAAGAAGACGACAGTCAGCACGATGTTCAGAATCGGCACCCAAGCCATCGCCTGCTGCGCAATGGAATTGTAAGTGTTGCGCGCCTGCATGTCCGCACGGGTTTGCGCGAAGGTGTCGATCGAGGCCGCGCCAGCACCGCCCGCCATGCTGTTACGCGCCTGCATGAAGGCGTTGATTGCCGTATTCTGCCGCATCACCTCGGCGTAGCTCGTGCTCGCGCCGGTAAAGGCCGCGCTGATGATCGGCACGTCCTGCTTGAGCTTGTCGGCCGCCAGCGCATTGCTGAGCTTGGGGTAGGTCTCCTTGCCCCAGAGCGGCGTATTGGCCTCAATCATTGGGCCCCATTGTGCATCGAGCGCCTGATAGGCTTGCCGGCAAGTGATGATGTAACTGTTGACCGTCCCGTCGCCCTGACGCTCGAGCCATTGCTGCGAACGTGCTTCGGCCCCCGGTCCAATCGCGGCCCATAGGTCGGTAGCCTTCGCCAGATTGGTCAGCGACTTCCGGTAAAGCATGACGTCGCCGAACAGGCAGTTCTTGAAATGGTTCTCAAGGTTCGTTGAGAACTCCGCATCACGGATGACAAAATTGCGCGTGGCGTCGAACAGCCGTGCGCCATAGACCATGCCGTTGGTAGAGTAGTTGAGTTCGCTCGGCATGACGAAAACCGTCTCGGCGGTCCGGGTGAGCCAGTCGCCGACCTGCGTCGTGAAACTGGCGAGGATACCCAGGCCCATGGGAACATTGTCCACGGTAGCTGGCGCCAGACTCGGGTTGAGCCGATCGGTGACCTTGATGTCGACCGTGGGTACCATCAGGCAGAGATAGATTGCGGTCGCCTGCAGGAACCAGTTCATCCACGCTTTGTAGTTGAGCGTGAAGGCGACCACGAGCAACGAGTAGATGAGACCCATGACCATGACGACGCGGATGAGAGAACGATAGCCCCCTCCTCCCGACCAGGCCGCGACCGCATTGAAGATGTTGACGAGATACTCGCCGCCGCCAACCGTAAAAACCTCAAGCATCGCCCTGCCCCCACGCCTAGTTCAGTCCCTGAGCGTTGAGCCCGCGCGAGAAGTTGAGTGCCGCCGCCATCCCCGGTGTCATCGAGTTCTGCAGCGTTGATTCCAACATGACGCTGCGGTTGATGATCTGCATGGTAACCTGCAGCTTGTTGGTCAGTTTGACATCGCGCTGGCTGAACTTTGCACGCGTCGCCGCAATCTGCTGCTTCCACTGCGCCGCGGTTTCCTGATCGAAGGTCTGATAGTGGACTTTCGCCTGCTCGACCCGATCGAGCATGTTGTCGAGCATGGCCGATAGAAGATCGACGGCGACGATTTCGGAGAGCGTTTCGATCTCGCCTTGGGTAAGTGCGTAGTGGGCATAGGCCTGGACGGCGAGGATCTTGTAGATGGGGACCGTGGCAAGGTTCAGGAGTTGTTTCTCTGCTGCATCAAGCGGCGTGTCTGCGCGAATCTTGTCGCTCATCGACCGGATCATCGTTGCGATCCGCGGCCGTAAGGCCATGGATGCCGGCACGCTCAGCGTCTGTTCGCCGACATCGTAACAGTTCTGGTCGTTGCAGCGCAAGATCTTGACCGGCGGGGCGTCTGCGGTGCCGTCGAGAAGTGCAGTGACCACGGCTTCTTCAGCCGGTCCGAACATCACAACCTTCCCACCCACACTGGGATCGGTCGACGGCGTCGTCACCACGGTGCCGACCAAAGTCATGACATATTCCGAGAATGTCTGGTCGAAGGCTCCGAACTTTGCCGACTTCCTCAGCGCCTCCCACGTGTAGTTGTGGGGCTCACCCACCAGCTGGTCCTTCATGGAGGCATCGGTGTTGCCGGCAATCGTCGAATCCCGGCGGTTGCCGTTGTTGCAGCCTTGGCGTGCTGCAGCCCAGTCGGAGAACACGCCCTGGCTGTTGCCGACGGCCTCGCAGATCGTCGCGCGGGTCGTTTCCATCTGGGGCCAGATTCCGCCGACAAGTGCTTGCGCGGTCTCGCAGCTCGAAATATTCATCTGGTTGAGGAGCTGGGCCTTCTGGCTGAATTCGTCCATGACTTTGCCGATCTCAGGCGAAACGGAATCGATCGCCAGTTTGAAAGCAAAACCGAGCGCATTGTTGGCGGTGGCCTTCAGCATCGCGATGATCTCGGACGCGTTGATGAAGGAGAAGCTGCCGCTGAAAAGGTCGATGCCCCCGCAGCCCGCCCGGGCGCTCGGCAGCTGCAGATTGAACGGCTGTACGCTCTTCTGCGGAAACCGCGTCCAAACATTACCGAGAGAATAGTAGCCTGCCGACTGGCCCTGAAAGGCCGAAGGGCCGGTCACATTAGCGGCGCCGCCGGCCTCCGAGAAGAAATTGTTCATCTCGGAGGCGACATCCGCCCGCGCCGTACCGATGAGAGCCAGGTTAGCGGCGGCGATCAGCCCGGCCCAGCCTGCCGTGCCGCGAAGAACCCGGTGCAAAATGCCTTTGCGGCGAAGCTGTGCCATCAGTAATCGCTCCCTACCTTGGTGTTGGTGAGCGCGAAAATGCGATCCATAATCTCATCGGCGCTCAGGATGCCGTAGCCCACGGGAATGGTCCGCTTGGTCATCGTGTCAAAGAGAATGAGAGCAGGCGTTTCGTTGCCCGGCACGCCCATGCGCGCCCGCTGTCCCGCGTCGACGACATAGTTCGGGAAATCGCGGCTCGGGCCTCCGTCCATCGATACGGCCATCACAGCCATGCGGTGGCTGTCCGCAACCGACCTGAGAATCGGCGAGAACAGATCGCAAGCGCCGCAGCTCTGCGCAAAGAAGTAGAACAAGCCATAGCGTTGACCGAGATTGGTGAGGACGGCGTCGCGATCAGCCTTCCGGTTGTCGAGCCAGGCGCGTTTGCCGACGGTGGAGACCGGCCGCTGCAGCGTGTAGTCGAGGTCGGGATTTTGCCAAAGCGCTCGCTGCCAGGTGTCCGAAAAGGTCGACGCTCGGTCGAGCTGCTCACGCTGGAAGCGGACATAGGCGATCACATTCTCCTCGCTGGGATCGAGGATGGCGCGAGCCTTCAATTCGTCGAGTTCGCGCGTGATTGCGCTCATGCGATCGACGGCGCTCTGCTGTGGCGGTGAGCTTTGCGTATCCTCCGCTTTCGGCCTGGGCTTTGCACAGTAGAACCACTGACCGAGCTTTCGCTCGCCGCAGTAGAAATCGTCTGGCCGGCCCTCCTCAATGACATCGCGTGAAGACGCAGCGTCTTGCGCGATGAGCGGCGTCGCCGCGCTCACCGACAAGGCAATGAACAACGAAAGTCTAGCGATCGTTAGCATCACTTTTCGTCCTTTCATCGGCCGGGGCGGATTGCGCGGAAGAGTGAGTGGGAGGCGCGAACGCTGCCACGTCTTCGCTGGCTGCGAAGCGGGCGCAGCAATCTGGGACAGTTGCGGGAGGCTTGCCGCAGTGGTGGGGCAGCCCCGCAGCCGTTGGTTGCAGGATGAGTGACGCGAGGAAGGTGGACAGTTGGGAAAGGGGGAACGGCATGGTCTGTTTCCTCGCCTGGTGCACCGGATTGCTGCCCCGCCGTAAGGAGATGCGGTCGACTCATCTCACTTGCCGCGCAGGTCATAATAGTCCTGAATCTTCTGCTGGATCTGGGTCATCGTCTCGACCTCGTCGGGAAGCCGCGCTGCATCTACGAACTCGGCGTACACCTCCGTAAAATCCATGATCGACAGATCGAGCTGGGAGAATTCGTCGATGGTGAAGCCGAGGCACTGCTCGCGCTTTGGCGCACCCCACGGCCTTCCGAGCTGGATGCGGCCCTGCTCCTGGAGAATACGGCTGAGCTTGCTCTCGAAACAGCAATAGGCCGTGCGCTTGGTCTTGCAGATGCCAAGGAAGCTCGAGGAACAATAGGTCCCGACTTTGTGACAGAAACCCATGCGATCCCGAATGTCGAGCTTCATCTCATCCTGGGAACAGGCGAAAAGCGTCAGGAAGGGGGTCGCGAGTGCCGCGAGTGCTGCGGGCCCGCCTGCCAATGCCGCGGCACCCGCCCCTACCGTCAGAACACCCGAGACCTTGCCCGCACAGCAGTTGATGAGGCCGAAGACGGGTTTTTGGCAGGTTTCCCTGTTGCCCTTGAAAACCGTGAAATTGGTCTCGTCGAACTCCTTGCCTGCCTGATCAATCGAGCGGAGTGCGACGAGCGCATCCTTGAACTCGGTCGAGGCTTCGCGCACGATCGGCTCGCAGTCGCCATTGATGCAATAGACATCGTTGCCGCAGATATATTGGGGCGTCTCCGCTGATGTTCCGCCCGGCGTCGGGCAACGATAAACCCTCTCCTCGACCTTGCAGGGACCGCCGTCGGGCTCATCATCGAGGCATTCGGTTCTCAGGAAGGTGCAACCCGCATTGGCTTCGAGCGCAGTGCAATCATTCGCCGGCGCTAACCTGTTGCACAGATAATCCCGCTTCCACGCCCAGCATGCCTCGGTAACCGGAACACCATCAAAAACCCTCGTTTCAGGGCCCTCAGTGCAGATGTCACCGGCGGACTGGAGCGTACACATGTCGTCACCTTCGAGACCACCGCATGTGTCGACCTTCTTTGTGATGACGGTGCTCGCGCTGCTTTTCGTGTGCCATGATGCGCCCGTTTTCGGGCTCACCTCCATAGCAATCGCAAGGTTCGCCGTGCACTCATACTCAGTGGCGTTGTAGCCGTTGCAATATTTGTTGTCGGGCCATGGCCAGCCATAGTCGAGATGTGCGGCGCAGGCGCGCTTTATTACTCCCGTTGGCTTGCAGACACCTGATGAGATGTAGGGTGCAGCGGTGGCGGAGCGTGCGAACGGCGTGCCGTAGGCGCTGTCCGGCACAACATAATAATTATAGCTTTCCACCGTGCTGACTTCGGGCATCATCCTTATCGAACAGCTTGCCGGATTCTCCACTACCTTGGTGCCGCTATTGCAGGTCGCTTCATAGGAACCCTGCGTCCCCGATCCGGGAGGTAAAGGCGTACAAGTGCCAGATTCACCCGCAAATTCCTCGCCGGCGAGGTAAGTCGATGGATCGTCCTCGACCGATGTAGCGCGCGCTGTCGTCGCCCGAATTTCTGCATTGCTGAACGTGGGCCGGGTCCGCTCAGCGTCGGTGGCAATACGATATTGCTCGTTGCTCGATTTTGAGGATTGGGCCGCGGCTTCGAGGCGTTCTGGACTGTCGAAATAGGAGCCTTCAGGAAGGGACGTACCCGCGTAGCCGGGAACCGCTTCGGCCTGGGCATTGGTTGTCGGCACCAGCGTGTCGTTCTGTCTGGCGTCGTTACCCATGGCTTTGCCTTGCTGGCGCGCCTCCTCAAGCGTCATCTGCGCCGATGCGGGTGATATCGCGCTTGCCCAAGCTAGTGCGGCGAGCAAGAGGACAGCCGCCTTCACGGCAGAGCCTTGCGTAAGTTGGCAAGCCCGATCGCAGCGACGCGGGCGCCGGGGCCATTGCCTTCGACGAAGCTGTCCAAGGCGTATTCGACAGTGACATTGCCGACGATGCGATCATAGGGCGGCACGACCGTTCGGCACGAAAAGCCGGCGCAGAGATTGAAATCCGACGACACCGCAACATAGGTTGGGACCGCTTGCACATCGAACGCGCGGAATAACCGTGGGTCGATACCTACGTTTGCGAAGTCGTCTTGGCGGTCGACGATCTTTCCCAAACGGCTCGCGAATTGCTTCATAGAATTGTTGGGAAAGCCGCGAAAGACGACGACCCCGCCGGCTCTGGCGGTATCGGTGATCAGCTTCTTGAGCGACTGCGGCGGCATCGACAAGCTGGCAAACACGATGAACTGCGGGGCCTCTCCCTTACCGGCCTCCAGATTCGACGAGGCCCCCTGGACGATCTCGTCGAAATCGATCGGGCCCGCCGGCCCCTTGGGAAGCTCGGTCTTAGACACCTGCCGCATGTTCGCGGTGCCCCCTTCATGCACAGAGGTTGCATCTTCGCGGAATGAAGAGCCTCTGTCCTTCACCTGGTTGACGAAGGCTTCCGCATCCGCTTGCAAATCCGCCGAGCGCTGCTTGATTGCCTGGATGTCGATGCCGTCAACAGTCTGTGCCAGCAGCGCCGAGACGCTGGCGACTGCAATGATGGTGGCAGTAACCAATAGATAGCGTCGCATCATCCCCTCCCTACAGTAGAGTAAGACGTGGGCGCTGCGGCGTGTCTCCACGCCCAGTTTCCCACGCCTTCTCTCCGAACCGGACGTGCACCTTTCGTTGTGCATCCGGCTCTCCAGAAGCCTTGGCGTACTCGGGTTTCTTCATCCATTTGAGATCGAACCTCCGAACTGGCACGTAGCTCATCAAGAATTGCTCCGTGCTGCCTTCAGCCCAGACCTTGCTGCCCGGATGGGCGATGCCCGGCCTGCGCCACGATGCGATTTTCCTCCCGGGGACACGTTTGTGCTTGGCCCGCAGCCACAGCCAGAGACGTTGCCGCACATGCCAGTCGAGACTGGCGAAGATCGACTTCGCCCCCACGCAGTAGCGGTAGTAGGCAGACCACCCGCGAAGGTATGGATTGAGTTCCTGAAGCATGGCCTTGAGCGAACGCCGAAGCGTCTGCCGTCGGGCCAGTTGATTTACCCGTATCCTGAATCCGTTGATCGGCTCGCGCGGGATTTCGATGCGGGCGTGCAGCCCGAACCGCTTGTCCCATTTGAGCCTCACGCGGCATCCAAGGAATCGACAGCCCTCGGTCAGCGCGGTGATGCGCGTCTTCTCGGGCGAGAGCGTCAGACCCATCGCTTCGTGCAGGTAGGTTGCCAGCGCCTGCTTTTCGGCAAGAGCGTCAGCTTCCGTTCCCGACACGAAGATCAGGAAGTCATCGGCATAGCGGACGGGATAGAAGACCGGTCGCCCGGCCTTGCGATCCTTGTCGCGCCTGATTGCCGCCAGCCTTATCCCATCGGATTTCAGCTGTGGGTCCTCGGGGCGTTTTACCCAGTCCCGATACCGTTCCTCGATCACGCCAAGCGCGATGTTGGCCAGCAGCGGTGAGAGCACTCCACCTTGCGGCGTGCCGGTGTCTGTCGGGCTGTACGAAACATCCTCGAGAACCCCGGCCTTGAGGAACTGCACGAGCAACCGGTTCACCTTGCGGTCCGCGACGCCGTGGCGCACGCGTTCCATCAGCGGGTGATGTCCGATATTGTCGAAGCAGCCCTCAATGTCGCCTTCGATTACCCATTGGTACGGCGCTTTGTGTCGGCGACCGTCAGCCGCAGGTCTGCCCCGCGACTGGATGGTCACACGGATATGTTCAAGGCAGGCCTGACTGCCCCGTCCGGGCCGGAACCCGTAAGAGACTGGCCAGAACCGGGCCTCGAAGATCGGCTCCAGTACTTGCTTGACCGCGCACTGCACCACGCGATCCTTGACTGTAGGGATACCGAGGGGTCGGAACTTCCCCGGTTTGCCCGGCTTGGCGATCCATTTCCTGCGTGCAGGGGACGGGCGGTAGCCGCCCGACCGAAGCTCCTCGCGAAGCTTCCGCAGAAATTCCATGGCACCAATACCGGATGCAATTCTCGCTACGGTCTCCCCGTCGACTCCCGGAGTGCGCTTGCCGCGATTACCGGCAATCGTTTTCCAGGCCATCTGCAGATTGCGGGGATCGGTTACCCAATTCCACAAGTCGCAGTATGGTTCTTCGGGGTGTTCCCGACTCCACTGGTAGAGCTTTCGCTGAACGCCGAGGAGCCAGACCTGTGCGGCCTGATTACCAGAGTCCACTGGTAGTTCCTCCGTCATGACAGCCCACCGGCTTCCTGCCTGCCTTCGCCATGTGGACGGCTTTCCCGCCCTCGGACTACTACGCAGGCTCCGCCCCACCAGCGCCCATCCCCGGTCTCCGCGGATAGCCTGCTCCGAAGCAGGCGGGCGATGATGGTTCCCGTGTTCCGACGATCAACCTTGGACCCGTAGGTGCGACGCTTAACCCCTTGCGGCTCGGGCGTGCGGACAAGAAAGGACGACCCGCACACGAGTGCTCTGCGAGCACCCACCAGAAGGCAGCGCAACACGCCAACCGGTTCACACCGCGATTTCCCCACCCCGTCAGGTGATCGGGAGTTCAACTGTAAATAAAGAGGCTTCAGACACGTCATTCGCTTGTATCTCACCATAGATCCTGTGGTAGCCCGGCCTGCGGCTGACGGGCCGCATCCGGTACAGTTCAGGTCTCCTGCTCTGAGGCCGACCGCCGGAACGCGGCAAACCTTGGAGACCCCCTTCCGCCCCGACTCCTTCCGCCGGGTGGGGTGGCATCGCAGCCACCGGTCATTCGTCAGCAAGACGATGAAAGGATATGTTGTTGTATTACATACATATTTCCTTTCTGCGCCGTCACGGCGCTCGCACGCAACAGTTGCGCTTGCGCCAGACGAGGTAGCCCATGTCTTCACCGGCAGCGGGAAAGGCCCGACCCGCATCCGGCGGCATAGTCGATGCTCCGATCGCCGAGCAGGCAAAGCGACCGCTCACGGTGGGGATCGGGTTGGTCATCTGGAACCGGTATTGCTGCTTGCGCATGATCGGCATCAGGTACTTCTTGCACAGGCCGGCCGAGCCCATCGTGCCCCAGGCAAGTGCCTGGCGGTGCATCTTGTAGGCGAAGCGCGACAGTGCGAGCCGCGAGGACTGGACATGCCCGATCGAGGACGGGATGTTCCCGTTCAAGGGATACATGCTGCCTTGGCAGCCGGCGCACCAGAACAGCGGATCGAGCGGAAGATGGACTGTCCCAGCGATGCAGTCTCCGGCGCAGGCGGCCTGGGCGATGGGATTGGCGAAGATGATCGCCTCGGGATTGATCAGCGCCGCAAGGGAGTCGTCCTGCCAAAGCGGGTCAACCTCGGTCATATAGGCGATGTCGAACGAGGCCTGCTCGAAACAGACGAAGTCGGTCAAGATCTCCATCCAGTAAAGCAGCGGATAGATATACCAGTGCACGTGCCACTTGGCGGTGCTTTGCGACCGACCGCCGACCATTGAAGGGCCGGCGAGATAGCCCTGGCCGATATCGAAGCCGGGAGCGATGCGGATCCCGCCCAGATTGGGAAAGCACCACGGCTTCATCGTCACATCAGCCAGCCGCGCAGGCTCCCAGAATCCCACCGAAATGCCGATGCGCGGCAAGGGATCAGCGCAGGCGCAGATCGGCGAAGCCGGGTTGGGGGTATCGGGGCGGCCGCTCGGCCATATCTTGAGCCCGCCCACCGATAGCGGGAACAGGCACGACCAGCAGACGTCGGTGATCGGATTGACGAACTTGCCGTTGCAGGTCGGCCCGGCAGCCTGGGCCGACTGTGGCAGGGCGATCGCGCCAAGCATCAGCAATATGGCAGCCCCGATCGAACGAAGCAGATGCATCACTGGCCCTCCTCGAATGCCCGGAGGTAGCTCGTGTCGGCACGATGCTTCCGGCGCAGATAGATGAGCGTCGTGAGCAGGGTCGTAGCGAGCAGCACCGCGATCATGCAGGGCGCCGCGCGGCCGATCAGCGCGCGCAACGGGCTAAGACCCGCGATGCTCGCCGCGAGCGACAGGCAAAGAAGCTGCCAAATGAAGCGCAGTCGCTTCAGGCCCGCTGTCTCGGGCGCCGCCATTGGCGTTCGCAGCATGTCCAGCCAGAGCGGCATCATCCCGGGCTCCCTGACTTGATGACCATTTCCGTAACACGCATCACCTTGCCGGCTTGGCTGACGATAGCGGGAGTGTGCTCGATGCCGAACGTGCTGGTGAGCCTGCCTTCCTGATCGAAATAGAAGCGCCGCTTCTTCGCCGTCATCTGCTCGATCGGCGAACCGTTGACGAAGATGATTTTGGCGTTGAGATCGGTGTAGCGCGCTGTCGCCCAAGCCAGCTGATCTGTGTTGTCGCCGTCTATGAAGACGAGGTCCTGTCGGATCGCGACGAAGTCGAGCGGATTGACCTTCTGACCCGCTGCGGCGATGAGATTGCCCTTCTGGTCGCGAATATCGCGCTCGATGGCGACGGTCGGATCATAGTCCCAGCTCCGGGCTATCCGCGCCGGCGTGAGCCCTTCGACAGGCTTGGGACGACGAACCTTGGCTTCCACTCGCTTGGCAAACACCTCATTCATTCGTGTCAGTTCGCCGCTTGCCTCTGCCCGGCGGAGCCGGGCCTCGATAGTTGCAAGCAGGTCGGGCTCGATTATCGGGAAGGCCTGCCCCGCTTGCCCATAATCCTTCGCCTCTCCGCGCATGGGACCCAGCAGCAGCGCGGCCGCGACGAGCGTCACGACCCCAGCGGCTCCGCCCAGAGCGGCCCTCACAGGACCGGCTCCCCGGTTCCAATGATCTGGCGCCTGCAGACGAAGCCAATCTCCGCATAGCGGCTATCGAAACCGTCCTTGTGAGGCGTGCCCACGAAATAGCAGCCGGGCGGCACCGATCCCGTTGCGCCGGGGGTCAGTGGTTCGCCGAGCCTGGTCACGGCCTTCATGCGCGCCACGCGGGTGCCGTTGATCGTAACGTCGGGTCCGGAATGTCCGACCATGTCCCCCGGCAGGCCGTAGACGATCTTGCCGAACATCTTTGGCCGCACGCCGAAATGGCGGCTTAAGAGCGCGCTCTGCGGAGGGTCGAAAAATACGTAGTCGCCCTTTGCCGGCATCTGGCCGCGGCGGATGAGGAACGCCCAGTTCGGGAGCGAGTGCGAGGTGTTGATCAGGAAGAGATGGCCATCCCGCCAGTCGCCTATCGCCCCCAACGTCACGCTTCCGGCCACGAATGTGCCGAACAGGAGCCAGAGCCTCGGGTTCGGGCGCCACCGGCGCGCAGGCGTGTTATTGACTACCGTTGTCATCGCCGCCTCCGAAGGTTGAGACCGATGCCGTTGGCGGCGCATATTGCTGACTGGCCATCGGCTCCCCAGTCTGGGGCATCGGCGCGGCCGCCATGGGATCGACAGTGCCCATCGGGACCATTGACTGCGCTGGCAAAGCAGCTTGCGGCTGCGCTGCCATCATCGCCTGCTGCTCCAGCTGCTGAAGCTCCGCAGCCGACGCCTGCTTGGGACGGGTCACGCCCGCGGCGTAAACCGCTTCCCGGAGTTTGTCGGTGATGTCGGGGACGTTCTTCGTCAGGACCGCTTCGCCGACGAGGACGATCTGACCACTTGCGCTTCTGCGCTGGAGCTCGGTGTCGAGCGATGCCATGAACCTGCGCATCTCCGTCTCGACCTGAGCGGGCGGCGACGCGGAGCGCGCCTGCGCTTGGACATATTCGCCGACGATCGATGAAAGGCGCGCCGATACGATGCGATCCTGCTTGGGTGTCACCAGCGACCTGGTCACCCACATGCCCCAGACCAGCGCGACAAGTACCACGAGGCCTGTCAGGATCTGGGGCCGTGTAAAGCCGGCAAAGACCATTGGCCGTCGCCGCGACGGGGACGGCGCCGCAGGCGCCGGTAGATCGAGCTCGGGCTGTTCAGCCATGGTCGTGACTCCCGTTGGCCAGCGCTGGCGGAAGGATCCTGTGACGCCGAAGGACAATCAGGCCGGCTGCCAGGATGAGATGCGCGGCGACAAAGATGTGCTTGAACGAAGCAACCCGGTCAGGGCTCGCGGCGATGTAGCGGCTAGTCAGGTTGCCGAGTTGAATCATGAAACCGTCGAGCGAGAAGCCGCCAAGGGCGAGGAAGAAAAGCGCGAACAGGCCCCAGGTGAGCAGCAGCGTCGTTACGATGAAGCCGACAAGGTGCAGATAGAAATAAAGGAGGGTGCGCCCATCGGGCAGCCGTCGCCGGTTGGTTCGCGCAATAGGGGGCTGCGAGGTTCTAGTGGCCATGACTCACTCCGCAGCTTCAGCCAGGCCAGTGTCGGCATGGACTGCCCATTTCTCCGGATTATCGGGAAATGCGATCCGCTCGATCGCCTCATCCATGGAGTGTCCCTGAGCGACAAGGCTCTCGATCGCCGCATAGACAGTAGGGCTCGACGAATAGACCGCAGCCGAGAAGGGATCGAGCACCAGGCGGCCGACTGCAAGAGTCTCCGGTCCCTTGATCAAGATGTCCGAATATTCGCGGCCGTTGATCTTCAGGGAACGGAGCAGCGCATCCGTATGGTCGTCCATCTCGAAGCGGTCGTGCTTCTTGAAGTCGGCGATCGTCTCGGGTTTCTGCTGAAGGATGACGAACCAGTCTGAGTTCTCGAGCGCGGCGATCGAGCCCGCCGACTTATAGTAGTCGTTGAGCGACTGGGTCGCGGTCACCAGCGAAGCGCCATATTTGCGACAGGTGCGCGCATAGGTCTCAATGAAGTCCGCCATGGCCCCGCCGCGCAGCATCTGCCAGGCCTCATCAAGCAGCAATGCCTTGGGTATCGCGCGATCGACCTTGCGCATCATCTGCTGCGACATGAACATAATCGCCGTCAGCACCACGCTCCTGAGTTCCTCACGCGACGACAGGTCCGAAAGCTCAAAGACGGTGAGCTGGGCAGAAAGCTCGAAGGACACCTCGCCTTGGAAGAAGCGGCCATAGGTGCCGCCCGAAGAGAAGGGGCGCATGGCGATGCCCAGGTCCATGGCAAGGCCGTTGCCAGTCGCATCGAGCGCCACGATCACGTCGTCGATCGAGCCTTTACGTCCCTTGGCTTCCCAGACGCTGTTGACCGCGCCGTCGATCAGACCGCGCTCAGTGTCGTTGAGCCGGTCGATGTGCCGTGACATCTGGTTCACGATGGCCTTGAGCATCGCCATGCAGTCGAGGAGATAGTCCTCGTCTGTCCCGGCCAGCTCCTCGTCGATCATGCTGAACGGATTGAGGCAGAAGCCCGAGGCGATCGTGAACTCCACGAACGCCCCGCCCTGCAGCTTGGCCGAATGTTCGAACGAGCGACCATCGTCGATCACGACGACGCGCGCGCCGGCGCCGCAAAGCGAAGCGCAGAGCTCCTGGAGCGTGACCGACTTCCCGGACCCGGATTTGCCAAACACTGCGACATTGTGGTTGCCCGCAGCGTTCTCGAAAGGCGACCAGAAGAAAGGCTGGCCACGCCGACCGATGAGCATCAGGTGGGGAATCTGACCGCCGAGGAACTCGCCCTGAATGGGCGCGAGATTGGCGGCAGTCGTCGTGAGCAGTGTACGCATGCGCTTCATGCGGTCGAGATCGCGCGAGAGCCCGTTGGCCATTGTCATCGGCATCGCGCACAGGAGGCCCATGATCTGCAGATACCGGTCGTCGAGCAGATCCCAGCCCGCCGCGCGGTAAACCGATTTCAGAACTCGTTCGTTGGCGTCGCCCCTGCCCTTGGGCGAGAACGAGGTCACGCTGAAGAAGACGCGAACGAGCTTGCGGCCCTGCCGAAGTTCATCGTTCACGTAGCGCCATTCCTGCGACTGATCGCGCAACTGGGGCAGGAAGCGAGCGGACTTTGAATCGGCAAGGCTCGTCGTCCGCATGAACTTGAATCCGGCCTTGTTCGTCAATGCCTGAGGATCGGGGAATTCGACGCATAAATTGGTCGCCACCGGGCAGGGCATCCTTAGCTTGTCGGTGAACAGGTCGCCGATGAGGCGTGCGACGTCCCATGGCGCCCAGCGCGTCGGAAGGTTCCGGACCGAAAAGGACCGCACGTCGAAGACATCCGGTAGGATCTCGCCGATCTCGGGCGCATCATCGACCGTGTTGCCGGTTGGCCGGAAGCGCTCAGTGCGCAGCAGCATCCGATCGGGCTCAATATGCAGCTCGACGTCACGACGGATCGCCTGGTTGGCGATCGGGTCGAGCGGGTTGTAGTTCACCACATCCTCGCCCGCCGCCGTCGTCGGTGAAGTGATGTCGTCGACCCAGCCAATAAGGTCGGTCGGATCCATCTTGCGTGCCGAGACATTGATCGACGCGAGCGCCGAGATCAGCCCGTCCATCACCGCGGTAATCTCCTCGACCGACACGTTCGAGGCCTCAGGCGTCGAGTAGGAGATCGCCACGCGGTGATGGCGGAGCGAAAAAGGCGCATCCGCCGACAACGATCGCCAGACACCGTCGGTCAGGAAATCGATCCGGTGCTTGGCCATGCGCTCGTAAACGCCCCGCGCAGAGTAGCGCGGCAGGTACCACTTCGACAGGCGCTCGCCCACGCGCGGGCTCATCCATTGATGGAATTGGAGGCAGCCCGGCGCCGGAATCGCTTCAGACAGAAACTGAGTAAGGATCTCGCCCGTGCGCTCATCGGCGCCGATGAGCGGCGCGGCTTCGATGACGAAGCCGCGCGACGCGCTGTTGTAGAAAATCCCGGTCTTGGCGTCGTAGCTGCGATAGGGCAGCCAGTGCGCCAGCATGGGCACGCCCAGTTCCGGCCGTCCGGCGTCCGGGCGCTTGGCGTCGCCAAGGATGCCGGAAAGCAGGTTCTCGAAGAGACCACCCCCGCCCGGCATATCAGTTGTCCTCGGATACAGTTGCGGGGAAATTCCCGGCCTTGACCGTTACGCCCTTCGGTGCCGGCTCCGCGCCGTTCTCGGCCGCTGCTGCATCCCGCGCGCTCTTGGCGACGCCCGCTGCAACACCTTGATAGGCGGGATCGGCCTTGACGCGATTGACAGCCGCCACGCCTTCTGCGGAAGGCACAGACCTGCTGCCCGCGGCTCCGCCAGCCGGTGCGGAGCTGACTGGCGATGTCCCTGAGGGGATAGCGGGTGTCGAAGCAGGAGGCGCATCGGCAGCAGGCTGCCCCGTCCCCGCCTCCGGCGCTGATGAACTCCGCAGCTTGGGTGCCAGGCGCGCAGCGACATCCGCCTTGATCGCGCCGACCGGATCCGCGGCGCGCGCGCGGGCGGCCGCAACTGCGGCAGGGTCGGGGAGCTGGGGATCGATCGCGGCGAGACCGCCAGGTGGGTCGACACGGTCGACTGCCTCGGCGAAAGATTCTTGCCGGACCGGCAATGCAGCGGTGGGACGGCCGGAAGCCGGCCCGGTTTGCATAAACGCCTGCTGCCAATCGCCGCTCGCTACGACAGCATGGACGGCGCTGGCCTCATGGAGATGACCGCGCTCATCGATATAGGGTTGGAAAACGATGCGAAGGACCTTTTCGTGCGTGCGTGCCGGATCGCTGGCCGCCATTCGCAGCGGTTGCGAGGCGGAGGCGCGATGAATCCGATCAGGCGTCCGCTGCTCGAAGCTGCCAGCCGGCGACGCCTGGCCATCGGATGCATCTCCGGAGATCATCGCCAGCGCGCGATCATCGATGTTGGAGCTCGGTGCGCAGATTCCATCAGGGGCGGAGCAGGAGAAGCTGCCTTTGACGTTACCGCCGAAGGTTGCACAGCCGGCAAGGGTTAGCAGGCTCACAAGCCCGGCCGACGCAGCGAGACGGCGACGACAGTGGGCGTAAGCGCTCACGACTGCTTCTCCCCAAGCCACTGTTCGAGAAAGGCGCGGGGCCGATAGCCCTCGATGACAGCGCCGTCGCCGCGAACGATTACCGGTGTGCCGTTGAGGCCGTGGCGTTGCGCGAACGCCTCATTCGCGTCGAGCCCCGAGGTGTTGCAGGCAGGGCCCGCCTTTAGCGGTTCTCCTGCATAGGCTGCGTGGAGTGCCGCTTCGCGGTTTTTTGCGCAATAGACGCGATCCGCGACGTCTCGGCTCCCCAGCACAGAGATCGGGCGCTCGACCACCCTGACGTTCATCTCCTTGAGTACAGCGGTGAGCGCTCGGCAATAGCCGCAGCGGAAATCGGTGAAGACGGTCACCGTTTGTCCCGACGGATTTCCCCAGACGATGGCGCCATCCTGGGGCAGGCTGGACAGCGAGAGCTTGCGCGCTTTGGCGGGAGCCGCCGGCATTGCCTGCCGGGTCGCCGCCGCAGCGATACTTTGTGGCGTGCCTTCCTCGCCGTCTGCAGCACCGGCGTTCGCTCGAGCCGCGGAGCCGACGAGCATGTCGGGATTCATCTCAAGGAGCCGAGCGGCAGTGATGTCCTGGCGCGTCTGCATGTCATAGACCCGCCCGATCACGAGATAGCGGGCGGCGCTGTCGACATAGAAGAGATTGTCGCCGGCGGTGATTTCGCACAGCCCGCCGATCTTGCCGCAGTCGATCGCGCTGATGGCGGTTTTCGGCAGCCGTGTCTTCAGCAAGGAGCGCACCCGATCCTCGGGGCGGTTGGTGTCGGCGGCAAGCGCGATACCGGCGATACCGAGTCCAACGACGGTCGCGACCACAAGCCTTGACGGCCGCGAGAGGACACGAAAACGATCAATTGCGGACATAAACACCCTCCAGGAAGACGATTTCGACATCCACACCGGTCGGCATTTCGATGACCGGCTGATATTGCTCGGCGCGCTCGATCAGATATTTCGAGATCATGTCGCCAGATTGGGCCATGCCTTGCCCAAATCCTCCTTCGAGGATTTCCCCGGCCGACAGCTGGTTGCGCTGACCGTTCGTGCTTATGTTGGTTCCACGAAAGACACTGTTCGCATTCGCCGAAAAGCCGCGGCCGAAGCCACCCGCGAGTCCGGCAATGAACGCCTGCGTCACGAGTGAGCCTTCGCGCGACACCACCCGTCCTCGGACGCCAGTCTTACCACCAAAAGCGATGAAGCCCTTCACCTCCGAAACGGCATAGCGGCCGCCGGGCTGCGGACAGGTCATCTTCTGCAGCTTCACGTAGACCTTCTCGCTCGACAACTCTCCGCGGGCAGCGCCGTTGACAAGGCAACCTTCGATCTTGGTCGTGAGAAGGCGGCCATTTTGATACACGGACCGTGCCGGACCGGTGACACGCAGTACGACGGGGAGCGGATCGGTCTGGCTGTTCACGCCCGCACTTGCATCGACGCCGACGATGACTTTTGCGCGCGCGAAGCTGTTAGGCGGCAGGTAATTGACACTGTCGGTATAGACGGTGTTGCCCTTGGCCACCCGTGTCGCATTGCCGGTGTCCGCGGTCGAGAAATTGACGAGCTTGACCTCGCTCGCTGATCGCAACGGCCCGGCTGCTGCCCCTCCGCCCGCGGCATCTGGCCGCTGGTAGGCCTGCGGTCCATTGGGGCCGTACAATGCCGCTGGTCCCGGCGCTGGCGCGGCGGGGGCCCTGTGTTCGTTGACCTGGCGCCGCAGCTGCTCGTTTTCGGCTTGGTAGGCGGACAGAACACGCTGCCCGTCGGCCTGCATCGCCTGGTTTTGGCCCTTCAGCGTCTCGACCTGCGCGGTCAGCATCTCAAGCCGGCGGTTCTGACCGTCGATTGACTTCAATTGATTTTCTGTCGATTGGAAGCGGTTCTCTGAAAGCGCCATCCACTCTTGTTGGGAGAGGTTGCGGTTGACGAGATCCTTGGTCGAGACGGTGACCTCTTCCACTCCGTCCTCGCCCAGCATCTTCTTGTCCTCGTTGCCGCCGAAGATCCAGAAGGACGACAGGATCAGTCCGCCGCCCGCAACACCAGCGAGGAGCAAGCGCTGCTTTTTTCGAACGGCCTCGTTTGCTGCCAGATCGCTCGAGAGCGGCGAGACGCCTTCCTCGGATCCTCCATCGAGAGGGGGACGCTTGCGATTGAAGAAATCGGAAAGGGCCATGTCCTCACCTTTGTGTCTGGGCGTATTGGCCGTTCTGGGAAACGAGGTAGGCCGTCGTGACCTTCCCTGGGGCGAGCTTGTTCTCCGCGACCGACACCGCCAGTGCGCTCGCCGGCGCCACCATGGCTTCGGTGAGCTCGACCAGCTGATCGCCCTTGTTTTCGATGCGTAGCACCCTGCCGGTGAGGTCCGACCCGCGATACTCCGCGATCATCTGGACCTTGAGCGTGCCGACGAAGACGGGTCGTAAGGCGCGCTGGCGCATCTCGTAACCATCGGCAACGGCGTTGGAATACATGGCCTGGACCAGCTCGACCGCGGCGTCCCTGGGCGCGAGCTTCTGAGCCGGTCCGTTCTCGGCCGCCTTTTCGTTGGCGATCGCAGGGTTCGAGACAAAGACCTGCGCGGCCTGCTCGCCGCTGATCCGGCAGACGAACTTGTAAACGTAGCCGCGCTTGCTCGTGGCGAAAAAGGACAGCGCCGGCCGGGCAAATCCGTCGGGCACCGAGAGATAAATGTCGCCGCGGACGGGCTCATTGACCACCGAGAAGTCGTCCATCGGATTGCCCGTCGAGATCTTCGAGACCGACGCGAACTCGTCCTCGACGAGACTGATACGTGTCAAATCCTTTGCGGACGCCATGCAGTCGACCTGTGCGCTGTCCGAAGCCATGACAGTTTGATCCGCCCATGCCGGATCGGCCACCAAAAGCACTGCGAACGCGACCAGTCCGGCACCGAGACCGCGGCTCAGCACACAGTCGACACGCGACAGGAAGACGGTACCGGCAGCAGCGCTGCCGATTGCGAAGACCGACATCATTTGTCCTTCCCCTCTTCGGCCGTCACCATCCCGAAACCGATGAGTTTCAGCGACAGGCCGGAATATTCCCAGTCGTACCGGAAGGTCCGACGCTCGTTGGAGATCACCTTGTTGCCGACGATCGTGTGCAGGCTGCCGGTGACCTCCGAGCGGAGTTTGCTGGTGTCGAGCCCCATCTTCTCGATTGTGAAGAACTGGGAAATCGACGATCCGCGCTGCTCATTGACGATCTTGAGCAGGTCGGCCTTGATCTTGCCCTGCATGCGCGGGCTCGTGATATCGAGGACGGCGTTCATCCAGTATTCGAGGTTCTGGGGGCTGCGGTCGAGCGTCAGCACGACCGTGTCGCGCGTAACCATCTCGAGATATTCGCGGCTGACTCCGGCCGAGCTGACTGTGAGAGGCGAGCGCAGGATCGGTTGCAGGACGACCTCCCGGTCGCGTGACACAACGAAGATCAACAGCAGCAGCGTCAACGCGCAGAGCCCGGCGGCCGCGATCGCCAGGATATTCCGCTGCCGTAGGATCCGCTGGCTGTTCGAATGGCTGTACGAGAGTTCCATATCACCCCGCCATCAATCGAAGGAACGAGGGTGGCGTGGCTCTCAGGCCGGTGAACCCGGCCGGGAGATACCAATAGGCCAAGTGAAGAAGCCACGACGTCGCCCGACCTGCCTTAGCCTTTCTGAGACCCCACCAGCCCGCACCCGAAAGCGCTATGCCAATGAGGATGTGCTGAGACAGGATCCCCCAGGCGAAGGGTATGACCATCGCTAGGAACTCATCCAGGGTCCACAGCCCGATCAGCTCGGGATCATCCAGATGCGTTGGGATGACGTACTTGTCCGCAGCCATTGCACCACCCTCTCCTTTGGATCGGCCGAAGCTGCTACTCCGACCGATCACCGGGACTGTCAGATCGTCGCCGTGACGGTCGAGGTGACGATCGGGATACCGGTGCCGGCGCCAACGCCCACGCCGACGGGGATGGCGATCTGACCCATCGAGAAACGACCTGAGGCGAGCGCGACGATGCCGCCGGCGAGACTGAGGACGGTGATGATCTTGCCGCCCGAGCCCTCGAGGAAGTCGGTGAACTTGGTCAGCGCGGTGTTGAAGGTCGTGTCGGCGCCGGCGAATGCCGGTGCGGCGAACCAGAAAAAGGCGAACAGCAGCGCCGCGAGCACGAGGCCCACCAGTTCCGCGCGCCTGCTCTCTTTTACGACAGAGTGCATGATGGGATTTCCTTCACATGAAGACGCGACGGATCCGCGCCCATGGAAAAGCTGGGCTATCGGTTCGGGCGGTCGCAACCGAGCACGCGATCGCTCGCCGCGAATCGCAAAGTTTTTTTCGTTTCCCTGCTCATCGGCTGGATTATCGGGGCGGCTTGCCCCGATATGCGGGACACCTTGCCCCGGTTTTCGGGGCAATCTGCCCGAGGTGACGGGGCAGCGTGCCCCGCAATTGCGGACAAGCCTCTTTCACGATAGATTCGTTGGGGGTAAACCTGTCAGATATTAACCATTGCCTGTTCATTATCCTGCTAAGGCAACCGACCATAACCGGGCTCAAATGAACCAGGGCAATTCAGGACGTGGGCTCTATGGGCGCTGACTCACGAGGCTATACACTCGACATTTCCGAACCCCTCTTTCGTCTCACGACCGAGAGTCTTCGACTTCGCTCGAATGAGACGAAGTGCTTTCAAACTCTCGATGACCTCGTGAACAGTCGCGTTCCGGGCATAGAAAAGATCGATGATGAGGACGCGAAGAATATCCGGCAGCACTTGGTTGCGCTACCAACAGACGGATCGATCCGAATAAACCTGTTAATTACTGAAACAAGTGCGGAGAATCTTGTTCGAGTTCGAAATCTTCTTGAAACGAGACTTGCGACAAATATTTCTGTTGGGGACGCTTTATCCGCGCTGCTTTTCGATTACGTCGTTCAGCAGAAGGCTGCGAGCGTGATCGCAAAGCTGGAACTCGACGGATCCGGTCAACCTCGTTCCAACGGGTCTGGGGACGACCCCCGCAGTTAAAACTGCCCATTAACCGGATGTTAGCTAACCCCCTGGCGCCGATCTGGCGCTAACTGGGGGGTTGCATTGGCTATTCCGCTATGATTTCTTTCCTCATCCGTACTGCGCTGGGGGATCATATGTCGTCTCATGCCAAGGTAGGGGCGTAAGTTGTGGAGGTCGCCGACAGCGATGAGCTCGGAGGGGACTATGTCCCCCTGATCCTCACGACTATGGCCGAAATGAAAGATACGCAACGCAAGCTGGCGGTGCGTACTGGCATCAGCAAGTCCAGACTGGGCGCCTTGCTGCACGGCGATCCTGGCAAGCGCTCGACTATGACTCTTCCAGAGTTCGAACGAATACTGCATGCTCTCGACATGAATTTGGTTCACGCATACGTCTGCCTGAAAGCCTTCAAAGATCTCGATGCCTACCACCGGCGATGCTACTCAGGCGTTGTCTTCATGCTGTGCGACATATGCGTCGGAGCACCCCAGAAGATGATCCCTGTGCTCGAGGCACTTGGCGGAATTGATGGAACAGAGGTCAGGCACAGTTGGAGTCCAGCGTTTCAGAACTCCTTCATCAAGAAAGTCGCCGAAGAAATCGAAGCGATCCATGAACGCAGGGATCGCCTCTCCAAGCTCGACGATTTTCACCTGTAACCCAGATGTGACGTGATTCACCGCGATCAGAAACTGACCGAGCTAGAACGTCGAGACCGCAGCTCTCCTTCCGGTCTTCAGACCGGGCTGCGCATAGGAGGCTGTCTCACCCGATACGATGGTCGCCTGCCGACCGACACCACTCAGTCGCGACCAGTTGAGCAGCACATTATCAACATAGGCCTGGGTCTCCGCGATCGGCGGGATGCGTCCATTACGGACCCGTCCAGGCCCGGCATTATATGCTGCCAGCGCCAGATGGTAGTGGCCGAACCGATCAAGCTGCTCGCGCAAATATCTTGCTCCTCCCCGCAGATTTCCTTCAACACTGTAGCGATTGACGCCGAGCGAAATCGCGGTTGCCGGCATGAGTTGGGTGAGCCCGAATGCGTTCTTGGGCGAATAGACATCGGGCTGGTACTGGCTTTCGCGAATGATCATGGCATCGAACAAGCCGACCGGAATTCCGTATTCGCAAGCTATGTTACTCATTATTCCGAAATAGCTGGCACGGCGCGACTCCGCATCCAATCTCAGGAAGCCCGTCGGTCTGTAGGGCGCAAGCGAACACCCTGGGACGTAGCGCGCGGCGGCCGACGCATAGACAGCTCCGCCGCGCATCCAGGGCGGCACGGGAATGAACGCCGCCGGAAGAACAGATACTCCGACAGGAGAGACGAGCGGCTGCGCGATGCCGACGTACGCGAAGGGATCGCCGTCCGAGGCGTCCTGCGCCTCGGGGCCAGCCGCAAAGCTGGCGCCCATCTGATGTTCGACCCACCGCCGACTGAGATCGTGGACGCGAAATTGCGAGGCCAACTCGGCGGTATCCAGGAGTGGGGGAGCTTCCGCGGCCACGGTTCCGCGAACGGACGTCGTATCGGGCTGCGCTGGCGCCCCCATGACGATGAGTTGAACGCTGCGGGCCGTCGGCGCGGGAGGGGATGCAGCCGCCGCACCAGCGCCCAACGCCACCGCCAGCACCCCAACGGCCGTCAAATTCGATCGCATAATGACCTCCCAACTAACCAACGGGAAAAGTGGAGATCACCCGATCCTTCCTTGTCAATCCATCACCCGGACGAGGAGGCGGCCGCAATCAACCCGTCATCCAGACCGTCATGTGGTTGATTGCGCGGCACAGCAACGGCTGTGGCGCAGGCAGAATTCCGCTGCCTGCGCCAGTGCGGGATGCACTCGTACGCTGGTATGTGGGTGCGGGCTCGCGCGGTGACGAAGAG
This sequence comes from Novosphingobium pentaromativorans US6-1, assembly GCF_000767465.1. Classification (NCBI taxonomy): domain Bacteria; kingdom Pseudomonadati; phylum Pseudomonadota; class Alphaproteobacteria; order Sphingomonadales; family Sphingomonadaceae; genus Novosphingobium; species Novosphingobium pentaromativorans. Next base: position 196,010 of record NZ_CP009293.1, on the reverse strand, counting down.
GCTGGCATCATGCTTGTCCAGCAGGCGCGGATTGGCGAGAAATGGATAGCGTGTGACTGCCTCCCGCCTGGCGAAGCACCGCCTATCCTGACGCCTGCCTTCCTGTCTGAAGCCGAAACCTATTATCTGCGTCGTCTCACGAGCACCAACCGGCCGGAACACCAGCCCGATTGCCCGTTTTTCCGCGATCAGGCGACCAACCGCATCACCGAGGTGCGGACGCAGGAAAGTCCGGCCGAGCCGCCAACGGGCTATTTCGAGGTCTTGCGGCCCGCGCCTGAAAAACTTGCCCAGCGACCGGAAGAGGATACCACCGACGACCGGACCAGGCAGGCGTCAATTCCCCGCTTAGCACGTCTCTTATGGCGACTGCTTAATCTCTCGGGGCTCAATCGCTGCCCGCCCCTCTTCGAAGAGCGGCCGGAACGCTCGATCGGCGAAGAGTTCAAGTTGTTGGCGACCGCTGCCGGCAAAGTCGAAATCGCCCCTGGCATCGAACTGGGGAGAGCCTTCTGGACACATGCGCATGCGCTTCAGAGCAAGCGTGTCTACGCTCGCCTGCGTGAACTCGCCCGCTCCTGGCCTCGCGGCCACGCGCCACAAGCGTTTCTCGCTCTATTCGCTCAAGAGTTCCGGGGCTCAACGATCCACGTCGCCGGGAGCGATCCCGTCGTTCTCGCCAACCGGGTCAAGTCGCCTTCGATACGTGGCAACCCGGTCAAGGGGCCCTATCTGGCGATCGTGGTCGCCGGCGAATATCCCGAAGCCCATGGCTATGCGCCGCTTCGCGGCTATGCCCAGCCCATCTATTCGGGCAACAGGTTCATACCGGTCGATTCAGAATTTGAGCGCAGCGTGCTGCGCGAGCTTATCAAGCTACGCGCGTCGTTCGATCGCATCGGGATTGATCTGGCTCTTGAGAAGCCCGTCTTCGACACCCTCACCCCGATCGGCTCCTGCCGCCCGGATTTCATTCTTGAGGCGCGGTCGCGCGACTCCGGCGAGGTCCGGACGATCATCGTCGAGGCGATGGGATCCACGGATGAGGTCTATATGGCTGCGAAGGCCGTCACACATCCACGGATGGAGCAAATCGCCCCCGTCATACGGGTATGGCCTGGCGATGTAGACCAGCGGAAAGTTCCGGATCTGATTAGAAAAGGTTTCGCAATCGACACATCGTTATAGAGCAGGATCGCATTGTCTGGCCTTCCGAAGCTCGGCGACAACGACCGTCATTGGTTCACGAAAGTGACGATTGCGCCTTAGCCAGCGCCTGCAATAAGCACTGCATCAGTGCCTCCAAGAATGTCATCTGTTCCCTGAATGCCGATCCAACAAAGCAAGCAGCCCGGTGATATGCTGGATTCGATCTGAGCGCGAGGCTGCGCGCCTTGCGATGTGAGGTCGAGCATCGACATGGAAACCGCCTCAGATAAGATGCGTTCATGTACCCAATGGCTGCCATATGAGCTCAAGATGCGCGGTCGCATCTGATATAAGGACAGGTACATGCCTGAACGGAGACGAGGAGCAGACCTGGAAGGTGCTATCCTTGATGCAGCTTGGGCGGAGTTAAACGCACATGGCTATGCCGGGCTAACGATGGACGCAGTGGCGACGCGAGCAGGTACCAGCCGGCCGGTACTAGCCCGCCGTTGGGACGGACGGGCAGCGCTTGTAATCGCTGCCATTCGGCGCCGTATGGCCAATTACCCCGTCAACGTTCCCGATCGCGGCGATGTGCGCGTGGAGCTCAACGAGATGTTCGACCTAGCCGCCAAACGCGCAGCGGCGATGGCGGCGGCATTTACACTCTTTTCGACGGAATACTCGCGCAGCAAGGGCAAGGCGCCCAACGATCTTCGTGCGATGCTATCGTACGACGAGCCTGATATCTTGGCGCTAATTCTTGAACGCGGCGTGGCGCGGGGGGAGATTGATGCCGGCAGACTAACCCCGCCGATCGCTCACCTCTTGCCTGATCTCTTCCGGCATCATGTGCTGATGACCTGGTCGGCGCCAGACGCGGATCTTCGTACCGCGTGGATCGACACCATTTTCCTACCCCTAGTCGGTGCGGAAAAAGCTTGCTTCTGAAGCATAAGATGCAGCTGAAAGTTAATTCGCTTCACGTCGCCGTTCATGCCCTTATCTTCCTTTACAGCAGCCTGCACATCTTGACCCCGAACGGGAAATATTGGATACATGCGCGCATCTTATCGGGAGGGGCGCCCCATGTCGATGTCCAACCAGCTGCCACAATGCGTTTGTCGAGGCGCCTGAAGCGCTCGCCTCGCAGAGCGCGCTTCGTTCGATCAGCGCTGAGGCCACTGCAGCGGTGTTGGCCTGATCGCTTCTTCGTCCGTAGATGTCCGAGGGAAGCCGGTCTGGTCCACTGGTCGCCGAGTTCCATTCGTCGAACCGCCGGATGTTTTGCGTGACGATCAGGCGGAGCTCCGGAAGGCTGGCGATCTTCGTTACGGTGTCAATGCTCGCGCTGCTAGCGGGCTGTTCGTTTGCGCCCGACCATGTTCGGCCGGCGGCTCCCATCCCGGCGAACTATCCGAGCGGCACGGTCAACGAGCGATCGGTGGCTGCGATCGGTTGGCAGGATTTCTTTCGCGAGGCGGGCTTGCGCGAGCTGATCTCCGATGCCCTCGCCAACAACCGCGATTTGCGGATTGCGACCGCGCGCGTGGCCGAGGCGCGCGCGGCATGGCGGATCGAGGGGGCTGCCCTCTACCCCACGCTCGATGCGGTCGGCACCGGAACGCGTGGCCGGTCCTTGTTTAATCTTCCCGGCATTGGCCCGCAGACGATCGATATTCGGCAGATGAGCGCGCAGATGAGCGCCGGCTGGGAGATCGATTTCTGGGGAAGGCTACGCAACCTGCGCGATGCGGGGCGTGAGCAATATTTATCGAGTGAGGAAGCGCGCCGTGCAGTGGCGACTGACCTCGTCGCCCAAGTCGCGAACGGCTATCTCCTCGAGTGTGAATATGGAGAGCGCGCCGCGCTCGCCCGTCGGACGATCCAGACCCGCGAAGAAGCACTGCGCATCATGCGCCGGCGATACGAAGTGGGGTCCGGATCGAAGCTCGACATGACGCAGGCACAGACCCTGCTCGCGCAGGCGCGCAATGCGTTGCATGCGCTCGATCAGGATCGCGAGGTGAACCGCAACGCGCTCGCCCTGCTGGTCGGACGACCCGTCCAGATCGCGCCCGAGCCCCCCCACCTCGCCGCGGCGGCGCCCAGCATGGTGTTGCCGATTGGCCTCCCCTCAGATTTGCTACTTGACCGTCCGGACATCATCGGTGCGGAGCATCGGCTGAAAGCGGCCAACGCCAACATCGGCGCAGCGCGGTCTGCCTTTTTGCCCAACATCAACTTGACCGGTGCCTATGGCACCGCGAGCAGCGAGTTGGATGGCCTGTTCCGAGGTGGAAGCGAAGCATGGACCTTCACCCCTACGATCACGCTGCCGATTTTCACCGCGGGCCGCCTCAAGAGAACGCTCGACGTCGCCCTCGCACGGCGCGATCTCGCTGTGGCCGAATATGAGCAAACGATCCAGCGCGCCTTTCGAGACGTGTCGGACGCGCTCGTCCGCCGGCGCCAGCTGACTCTGCAGATCGAGACCACCCGCGAGATGCTGGCTGCGCTGACCGAACGCGCGCGGCTGGCGCAGCTGAGCTTCGACAACGGGCGGTCGTCCTACCTCGAAGTGCTCGATGCCCAACGCGATCTGTTTGAGACCGAGCAGGCGCTGGTGCAACTGCGCCGAGCCGAGCTGGCAAGCGTCGTCGCGCTTTATTCCGCCCTCGGCGGCGGCTTCTCTTATCAGGACGCGTCCACGACCGCTGCACGCAGGATAGTAAACCCATGAAGAAGCCGCCGAAGACCTGGATCGTGCGCGGTGGGGCCGTCCTGGCGCTCGCCGTTGCGGCCTTCCTGATGTGGACCGCGCTGAGACCATCGGGGCTCCCGGAAGGGATCGTCAGCGGCAACGGGCGGGTCGAGGCGGTGGAGATCGACGTGTCCGCCAAGTCGCCGGGCCGGATTCGCGACATCGTCGCCGAGGAAGGGCAGATGGTGAAGGCGGGACAGGTGGTCGCCCATATGGAGGTCGATATCCTCTCTGCCCAGCGCGCCGAGGCCGAGGCGCAACTCGCGCAGGCGCGCAACTCAGTGCTGGTGGCGCAAAGCCAGGTCGTGCAGCGCCAGAGCGAACGAGCCTCGGCCTTCGCGGTCGTGCGGCAGCGCGAGGCGGAGCTTAATGCGGCGCGCAGGCGTCTGGCCCGATCCGAGACCCTGTCCAGAGAGGGCGCGACCGCGATACAGGAGCGCGACGATGACAGCGCCCAGGTAGACGGCGCCAGCGCCGCGTTGGAGGCGGCGCGCGCGCAGCTCGCTTCGGTGGATGCGGCGATCGCCACGGCCCGCAATCAGGTGATCGGCGCCCGCTCCAACGTCGACGCGGCCCGCGCTACCCTCCAGCGGATCGAGGCGGACATCGGTGACAGTGATCTACGTGCGCCGCGCGGCGGCCGCGTCCAGTATCGCGTCGCTCAGCCCGGCGAAGTCGTCGCGGGCGGCGGGCGGGTGCTCAACCTGATCGACCTGGGTGACGTCTACATGACGTTCTTCCTGCCGACAGTGGAGGCGGGACGATTGCGGCTGGGGGCGCCCGCGCGCATCGTGCTCGACACCGCGCCGGGTGTCGTGGTGCCCGCCACGGTATCCTTCATTTCCGATATGGCCCAGTTCACACCGAGAACGGTGGAAACGGCCGATGAGCGGCAGGAGCTTATGTTTCGCGTGCGCGTGCGCATCGCCCCCGGACTCGTGCAAAAATATTCAGACTATGTGAAGCCGGGCCTCCCCGGCGTCGCTTATGTGCGGCTCGACCCGGCCGCCGAATGGCCCGAACATCTGACCACGGGACTTCTCGAATGACGGACGAGGCGTCGCCGGACCCGGCCGCCGTCATTGCCTGCCTGCGAGGCGTCAGCCACGTCTTCGGCAAGACGCGCGCCTTGGACGATGTGACGCTCGATTTTCAAGCTGGCCGCATCGTCGGCCTGATCGGGCCGGACGGCGTTGGAAAATCGACCTTGCTCTCGCTGGTCGCCGGCGCGCGCAAGGTCCAGAATGGCCGCGTTGAAACGCTCGGGGCCGATATGCGAAGTGGGCGCCAGCGCCGCGACGTCGGGCCACGCATTGCCTACATGCCGCAGGGCTTGGGCAAAAACCTTTATCCGACACTGTCCGTGTTTGAGAACCTCGATTTCTTCGGACGGCTGTTCGGACATCCCCGGACGGTGCGGGAACAGCGGATCGGCGAATTGCTGTTAGCGACCGGCCTCGCCCGGTTCGAAAACCGGCCGGTGGGCAAACTATCAGGAGGCATGAAGCAGAAGCTCGGCCTGTGCTGCGCGCTTATCCATGATCCGGACCTGCTGATCCTCGATGAGCCGACCACCGGCGTCGATCCGATGGCGCGCCGGCAATTCTGGACCCTCATCGATGCGATCCGCGCCGGTCGGCCCGGCATGGGCGTCATCGTCGCCACGGCCTATATGGAAGAGGCCGCGCGTTTTGACCGGCTCATCGCCATGGACGGCGGACGGGTTCTCGCCACCGGCACACCGGAGGACCTTCGGCGGCAGACGGGCGTTTCGTCTCTGGACGAGGCCTTCATCGCCCTGATGCCGGAATCCAAGCGCAAGCTCCATCGAGGTGTCGTCATTCCTCCACGCCCTGTTGGCGGCGATGGCCAGCCCGCGATCGAAGCGGACGGGCTGACGATGCGCTTCGGCGACTTCACTGCGGTCGACAAGGTCAGCTTCCGCCTACCGCGTGGCGAGATTTTCGGGTTTCTCGGCTCCAACGGCTGCGGCAAAACCACGACGATGAAGATGCTGACCGGCCTCCTGCCGGCCAGCGACGGCACCGCCCGTCTGTTCGGCCAGCAGGTCGACACCGGCGACATCGCGACGCGCCGTCGGGTCGGCTACATGTCGCAATCATTTTCGCTCTATTCGGAGCTGACGGTTCGCCAAAATCTCGATCTGCACGCCCGGCTGTTCGATCTGCCTGCGCGCGACATCCCGGCGCGCATCGATGAGATGACGCGTCGTTTCGGGCTTTCCGAGGTTCTCGACGTATTGCCCGCGGCCCTGCCGCTCGGGCTGACCCAGCGCCTGTCGCTGGCGGTCGCAATGATCCACGCACCTGAAATATTGATCCTCGATGAGCCCACATCGGGCGTGGATCCGATAGCCCGCGACGCCTTGTGGCAGATTTTCGCCGACCTCTCGCGCAACGATGGCGTCACCATCTTCATTTCCACCCATTTCATGAGCGAGGCGGAACGCTGCGACCGCATCTCGTTTATGCACGCCGGCAAGGTGCTGATCAGCGACACCCCCCAGGCGCTCGTCGAGATGAGCGGCAGCACAAACCTGGAACAGGCTTTCGTCCATTACCTGGAAGCGGCCATCGCGGGCGAGGATGGCCGCAACCCGTCGGAGGAAAATAGAGGGGAAACCATCCGCCAACCCGGCGAGTCTCCAGCGAAGGGTGCGCCGGACGATGCAACAAGGGCCGCGTCCGGCGGGCTCAACACGCGACGTCTCCTGAGCTATGCGAGGCGGGAGACCATCGAACTGCGCCGCGACCCGATCCGGGCCGCCTTCGCCTTTCTCGGTAGCGTCCTGCTGCTTTTCGTGATCGGCTACGGCATCAGCATGGATGTCGAGGACCTTCCCTATGCTGTGCTGGACTATGACCAGACGACGTTGAGCCGGGACTACACGCAACAGATCGCCGGGTCTCGCTTCTTCACCGAGCGGCCGCCGATCTCCAGCCCTGCCGAGATGGACCGGCGCATGCGCAGCGGTGAACTCAGCCTCGCGCTCGAGATACCACCTGGATTCGCGCGCGATCTTTCCGCCGGTCGAAGCGTCACGATTGGGGCGTGGATCGACGGCGCGATGCCTACGCGCGCTGAAACCGCGCAGGGCTATGTCGAAGGTTTGCACGCCTACTGGCTGGCGGAAAAGGCCAGACAGATGATTGGCGCCAAAGCCGTCGCAGGAAACTTCGAGCTGGAGCCGCGCTTCCGCTACAATCCCACTTTGGAAAGCCTCATCGCCATCGTTCCGGCGGTCATCGCGCTTGTGCTCCTCTTCATCCCGACCATGCTGGCGACGCTGTCGATCGTCCGGGAAAAGGAGATGGGCTCTATCGTCAATCTCTACGTCACGCCGGTCTCGCGGCTGGAGTTCCTGCTCGGCAAGCAACTTCCCTATGTCGCCCTCGCCCTGATCAACACCGTGACGCTGACGATGTTCGCGATCTTCGTGCAGGGCGTTCCGTTCACGGGCAGCCTGATCGCCCTTGCGGCCGGTGCGGTGCTCTACGCATTTGCGTCCACGGGGCTGGGCCTCCTGATTTCAAGCTTCATGAACAGCCAGATCGCCGCGATCTTTCTCGCTACGCTTGCGACGATGCTGCTTGCGGTGGAATATTCCGGCATGCTCGATCCAGTTTCCTCCATGGAGGGATCGGCGGCGCTTATCGGCTCGATCAATCCAGCCACCCACTTCGTCACGATCGCGCGTGGCACCTTCTCCAAGGCGCTCGGGCTCGCGGAACTGCAAGGTTCGTTCTTGCCCTTGCTGCTCGCGGCTTTAACGTTGCTTGGCCTCAGTGTCCTCTTTCTGCGCAAGCAGGCGAGGTAGCCATGCGGATATCCACGATATGGCGGTTGGGCATCAAGGAATTGTGGGGCCTGGCGCGCAATCCGGCGCTTCTGGCCCTGATCGTCTGGGCGTTCACGGTGCAGATCTACGCCGCCGCGACGGTCATGCCGGAAACGCTGAACCGGGCGCCAATCTCCATCGTGGACGAGGATGGTTCCGCGCTATCCTCGCGCATAGGCTCAGCCTTCTACCCGCCGCAGTTCAATCCGCCGCAGCTGATCTCGCTTTCGCAGATGAACCGCCGCATGGATGCCGGCGTCGATACCTTCGCCCTGGTCATCCCGTCCGGTTTCCAGCGCGACGTGCTGGCGGGAAGCGCACCGGCGATCCAGCTCAATATCGACGCCACGCGCATGACGCAGGCGTTCACCGGCGCCGGCTACATCCAGGCGATCGTTTCCGGTGAGGTCGAGGAATTTGTCCAGCACTATCGGTCGGCGCCGGCGGCGCCCGTGGAACTCGTCCTTCGCCCGCGCTTCAATCCCGGTCTGGATGCCAATTGGTACGGCGCGATGATGGAGGTCGTAAACAACGTCTCGCTGCTTTCGGTCATCCTTGCCGGCGCATTCCTGATCAGGGAACGAGAGCGGGGTACGATCGAGCACCTGCTGGTGATGCCTGTAACCCCCACCGAAATCATGATCGCCAAGATGTGGCCCACCGCGCTCGTCGTCTTCGTCGCTGCGCTTGTGGCCATCGCGGTGGTCATAAGGACCTGGCTCGCCATCCCGGTTGCTGGTTCGCTCTGGCTACTCATGCTCGGGCTCGCTCTCCAGCTTTTTGCAACCACGTCGCTAGGCATTCTGCTTGCCACGCTCGCTGGTTCGATGCCGCAGTTTGGCCTCCTGCTGATGCTGGTTCTTTTCCCTCTCCAGGTTCTAGCGGGCGGCGTGACGCCTGTGGAGAGCATGCCAGGCTTCGTCAGGGTTCTGATGACGGCCGCGCCGGACACGTATTTCGTGGCGCTGGCTAGAGCGGTGCTTTTCCGCGGCGCCGGGCTGGAAGCCGTCTGGCCGCAAGTGATTGCCCTCATCACCATCGGCTCGACCTTTTTCGCGTTCTCATTATGGCGGTTCAGAAAATTCCTACGTTGATCCGAGAGCCATTTACGCTATCTGCAAGACTATCTTCCTGCGAACTTTTGACCGTGCCTCCATCTGCCATGGGGCACATGTCATGACGGCAAGGGCACCATTCTCTCCGGCCAGAAAGCGAGCCAGGGCGCAAGCTCGACATTCAGCGACCGAGCGCAGCCTGTTCAATGTCTGCCAGCGACGATCTTGCGACCACAAGGCCGATGAACGACGATCGCTATCCGTTTCGGATGGCCTGCGCCTGTCAATCTAAGCGGCCGTCGCCGTGGCACAATGCCAACACCCGCCTTGCCAAATGAACCCTACCCGTTGCGCGTTGCTGATCGCTGGCGGTTCCCCCTTGAGCCAGAACCCTCGCATCTTGGCCTGATCATCCAGATCGACGTTGGCTATGATCGCACGCGCGGCCTGGATGAACTGCCCGTGTCCGAACACATAGACCAGCGACCCGGCTGGCATGGCGGCAAGCCGCGTCAGCGCCGCCTCGCAGCGCCGGAGCAATGTACTGAAACTCTCCGCCCCCTCGCCGTCGCAATAATCGGGATCGGCCTCGCTCCAATAGCGTTCGAGGTGCGGCATCCGCTCGGCGCTGCGCGTGCCGTTCCAGCGCCCCGGTTGAAGATAAGTAAACTCCTCGATCGGCCACACTTCGACCGGCACACTGGGAAAGCGCGCCATCGTCGGAGCGGCCGTCTGCCGGGTGCGGGTATAGGGCGAGGTGACGATGAGCGCGGGCGCTTCGGTCCAGCTCGACGCAACCTGGAGCGCCTGCTCGTGGCCCCGCTCTGTCAGCTGGATCGTCGCGAGATCATGGCATGGCGCACCGGCGTTGCCGGTGCTTTCGCCGTGGCGGATGAAGATCGCCCTCATGGCTTCTTCACAAACGAGGCGGTCACCCCCTGCCCTTGTAGTAGCTTCACTGCCTTCTTGTCGAACGACACGAAGGTTTCGACACCGTGGAATCGGCCGTCAAAAAGGATTAAACCGTCCGCGAAGTTGCCGCCCGCTTCGACCACAGGCCGGTTCACCACGCCATTGCGCGTGCTCATGCCGGGCGGACCACGGCGGCAAAGTCGCGCCGTACCGCATCGTAGCTCCGCTCCATCACCTGTCCCCGTGCGGTCACGCTTAGTTTCGTCCTGCCCATTAACTCCTACCGCAAAGATAATGCATAGTCGCGCTATTTTCTTCGCCAAATGCTAAGAGTTAAGAAGCTAAGCGATCGTGTGCCTGCCATCAGCGCATCGCCACGCCGTCGGAAAAAGGGACCCGCCTCCTGGCACGAACGTGGTAGCTGTCATGCAGCGTTGGAAACCGAACGCCCACCGATGCGAATTGATTCGCAAAGTCTATAGAGGTGCCGTTGTAGCTCCTGCCTGCGATGCTTGATAGTCCTCTCGGCTCAACCCACATCACTCTCATGCGCCGTACAGCTTCGACAATAACAGCCTTGATGCTGGGGATCGTTGCAAGCTCCTCGAGCGCGGCGCAGTCGTCCGATCAGACGCAAGCCTCCCCACAACCGCGCATTGTGAACGTACCGGGACAAGGCACTGTCTACGTCCAACCCGTGCCTTCAGACGATACACGCTCGGTTGCGCGCGTCGTCAACGTGCCGGGTTATGGCGATGTCTATGTGGTGCCTGTTCGGCCAAAGGATGACCGGAGCCCGAGGCGGCGCTGCGTGGATAAGGAAGTCGCGAACGTAGGCGGTTCCCCCTCTCCTCTCGCCATGTCATCAATCGACTTGAAGTGCAGTCAACGCTAGCGTTTCATTCGCGACGAATGATCCCAGCGACGTAAGGCGCGTGCAACAGCCATCCCGGGCCTTCCGTTGCGGTCGTCTAGCCAAGATGGAGCGGTGCGCCCATCCCGCGCAACGCTATCAAACTTTGACGAGAGGCAGGCGTATCGTTACTTCCAGACCGCAACTCTGCGGCCGATTGGCCAAGGTAATGGTACCGCCGAGCCGCTCGACAAGCCGCCTCGCGCTGGTCAACCCCAAACCTGAGCCGCCGATGTGGCGCTTCCGCGCGTTTTCCAGGCGTCGGAACGGTTCAAACACCAACTCCAAATCGGTATCCGGTATACCCTGGCCCTCATCGGTGACGACGATGTGGATATCATGCTTCCCCTGCGTCAGGGTGACGCATGCGTTGTCCGCATGGCGAGTGGCATTCTGAACGATGTTGCGCACCAGCCGCTTGAGCTTGAGCGGCCGCGTCACTGCCTCCAGTCGATCCGGACCGGCATAAATGGCATTCTCGCTTCGGTCGCGCGCTTCATCCACAACGGTCATCACGATCGAAGCGACGTCAACACGCTGTTCTGCTTCCGCCTCGTCGCCGCGCAGATAGTCCAGGATGGACGAAACGAACCCCTCCATCTCTTCGACGTCCTGTTCGAACGCGGCCCTCGCTTCAGCGTCGCCGACCGCCGAGATATTGAGGCGCATCCTGGCAAGGGGTGTCCGCAAATCATGCGACATGGCGGCCATTGATTGCATTCGATCAGCGACCTGTTCCATCAGGCGCGACTGCATGCGGCCGAAAGCGATGGCAACCTGGCGCACCTCGCGAGGTCCGTTCACGTCGACAGGCACCGCCTCATCCCACCCCACACGTGATGCAGCCTTCGCGATCCTGGCGAGGGGGCGCCCGACCATCCGACCGAACAAAAGGACGATAAACGTCACGCAGAGCAGGAGCAGGAACCCCGACACCGCGAAGCGTTGCAGCTGCGAGGAGAAAGTGAAATAGTCTTCCGCCCGGAAGACCAACCAGTCGCCATTGGCGAGATGCATTGACCCGACGAGATCCCTCCCCTCAGCGGTCGCGCGGACATCATGATGGCGCAGTTGCGGCCGGGCTTCGAGTATCAGTTGCCGTACTTGCCGGGCTTCGCCGTCGGACCGCACTCCGCCCTCCGGCACTGCGGCGAGGCTCCGCCGGACGATGAGGTCTGGTTGCCAGAGTTTGGTCATGCGCTCGAATGCATCAGGCCTCGTCCCAGCAAACTCGTCCGCAAAGGAGAGCCAGTCGGCGAGCCGCTGTGCCCGGGCACGTTCCAGGCGTGCTGCTTCGATGCGCTCGAAAATGATGTCGCTGCCAATGAACTGGACAGTAAGCCCGATGAGGAGCGCGATAGCGATCCGTCCACGCAGGCTGTCGAACCAGCCCAGCAACCATCTCAGCATGTTCACGCCTGCTCTACCGGTCTCGTAAAGATATAACCGAACCCCCGCACGGTGCGGATCGTCTCGCGCTTCTCTTCATCGCCGAGCTTCCGGCGCAGGCGGCAGATATGCACGTCGATTGTTCGATCCGATGCATTGCCGATCCGCGCTCTGGACATTTCCAGTAGCGCATCCCGCCCGATTACACGTTGCGGATGTTCGATCAACGCGAGCAAGAGGTCGAACTCGGCGCCGGAAAGCTCGACGCGCGCTCCCGTGGGCGTGAAGAGATCGCGTTGACCTAGATCCACGGTCCAGCCGTCGAAGCGCAGAAATCGGCTGCGGGTTCGCGCGGGTTCCGCGACAGGGGTGCGGCTGCGGCGCAGCATGGCGCGCACACGAGCCAGCAGTTCGCCCTCGCCGAACGGCTTTGCAATATAGTCGTCCGCGCCCAATTCCAGCCCGATCACGAGATCGGTCTGTTCTCCGCGCGCACTGATCATGATGATCGGCACGGGATTGTCGTCGCGTATCCGCAGGTCGCGGCATAAGTCGAAGCCGCTTTGGCCCGGCATCATCACGTCCAGTAGGATCAGGTCGACCCGCGCCTCGGCGAGCACGCTGCGCATCGCGGCCCCGTCCTCCGCCAGCAGGCAACGGAAACCATTGGAGCGAAGAATGCGATGCAGCGCCCGTCGCATCCCGATATCGTCGTCGACAATCAGGATCGTCTGCGGTCCCAGCGCAGATAACCGAGGGATCGAGGGGCCCGTCATGTGATTGTTTCGGGTTTGTTGCGTCTGCATTTTCTAATTTTAAGCATGGCCACTTGAATTGACTTGGGCCGCTCAGCCCCCCTTAGCGAAGCAATTGCAACTGATTATCATTTTAAAAGGGGTAAGCAAAGTGAGCGATATCGAGTTGAGTCGCACATCCGTTCCCTCCGCCTCGCCCAGTGCATTGCTCGCACTGGGCTGCCTCGGATTGATCGTTGGCATGTCGCCGGCGCAGGCACAGAGCGAAGATGAGCCGCAGCGGCTTGGCGGCGTCACGGTAACCGACACTGCGATCGTCGATACCTACAACCGCACCGAAACGCCTTCGCCCAAGAGCACCGCGCCGCTGCTCGACACCCCGCAGACGATCAACGTCATCTCGCAGGAACTAATTCGCGACCGCGGCGCACGCACCCTGGCGGAGGTATTGCGCAACACGCCGGGAATCAGCTTCGACGCCGGAGAGAATGGGTTCGGCACGTCTTCCAACAATTTCACGCTGCGCGGTTTCGATACCAGTGGCAGCGTGTTCGTCGACAATGCGCGTGATTCGGGCAGCTATTCCAGGGATGTCTTCAACGTTGAGTCGATCGAGGTCGTAAAAGGCGCCTCGGCGGACAACGGTCGCGGCAGTGCTGGCGGCTATATAAACATCAACACCAAGAAGCCCACGCTCGACACGTTCATAGTCGGTGATTTGAGCTTCGGTTTCGACCAGTATGGCAGCAAAGCGCGCAAGCGTGGTTCCATCGACGTCAATCAGCCCATTGGCGGGACGGCTGCGATCCGCTTCAACGCGGTGATCGAGGATAGCGGCGTTCCGGGCCGCGACCTCGCCAGGAACAAGTTCTGGGGAGTGGCGCCATCAGTCGCGGTGGGGCTCGGCACCAACCTTCGCGCGACGCTTTCCTGGGAGCATGTCAAGCGTGACGATCGACCCGACTGGGGCGTGCCCGGCGCGAGCATCGAAGGCACGTTCCGGTACAATCCTGCGACGAAGGGGGTGCGGCGCGACGCCTTCTACGGTTTGGCGACCGACTTCGACGATGCGACCAGCGACGCCATCTTCGGCCGCATCGAATATGAACCATTCCCGGGCTTCGTCATCAGCAACCAGACCCGGTGGTCGCGCGTGGAACGTCGATCCCGCCTGACGGCCGCCACCGGCTTCACCGCGCCTGCCGCGGTCCCCACCGCCACCTGGTTCTACGATCGGACGAACCGGAGCCTCAACAACCTCACGGCGCTGAACGCCCAGTTCGACACCGGTTTGCTCAGCCACTCGGTCGCGGCAGGGGCGGAACTCAGCTGGGAGAAGTCCAACGCATCGCGCTTCGCCAGCCCGAGCGGGACCAATCCGTTCAATCCGGGAACTGCCAATCTGTTCGCCCCCGATCCGGCGCGCGTGGGTGCCGCGCCGTTCGTGGCGACGGAGCTTGCGCGCGCCGACATCGAGACTCTGGCCGTTTTCCTCTACGATACCATTTCGATCGGCGATCATTTCGAGATCAGCGGCGGTATCCGTGGCGAAGGATACAAGGTCACGATCGAAAGCCGGACCGTTGCCGGTGCACCGACCGGCGCGTTCGACAGCTTTCGCAATTCGCCGTTCACCTGGGGTGGCCGTGTCGGCATCAACTGGAAACCGGTAGAAAATGCCAGCATTTACGCCTCCTTCGGCACATCCGCGCTCCCGCCGGGTTCCTATCTGTCCAACCCGGATATTTCGCGCACGGGCGACAATGCTTTCCCTGGCCTGGTTGCCGGCGCGCGGCCGGTCCGTTCGCGCAATTACGAGATCGGCGCTAAGGTCGACCTGTTCGATGGAGATCTCTCTCTGGCGCTGGCTGGCTTCCGCGGCGAGAAGCGCAATGTCACGGTGGTCGGGCGGCGGCCCGGCGACGCCGCCAACAGCCTGCAGGGCTATCAGAAGCTGATCGTCGAGGGAGGCGAATTCAGCGTCAGCGGCAACATCACCGATGCATGGAACATCTTCGGCGGCGTGCTGGTGATGAAAAGCAAGCGCCAGCTTAGCGACGAGATGGAGAATGCGCTCAATCTGGGCAATCCCGGCGATTACAGCGCCGCCTTCCCGGCGTCGGGTCTCAGCGGCGACAGGCTGGCGTTCACGCCCAACCTCTCCGCAACGCTCTGGTCGAGCTACAAGCTGCCCTTCGGCCTCACCGTCGGGGCTGGCGTGCAGCATGTCGGATCGTCTTATCTCGGCCGCCCCGACGATGCGTTGCGGGTGATCCCCAACGGCATCTTCGGAAAGCTGCCCTCCTATACGCTCGTCAATGCATTGCTTTCTTATGACTTGACGCAGAACATCAATCTGCGTCTCAACGTCGACAATATCCTCAATGAGAAATATGCTCTGACAACCAACTGGAACGGCACCCGCGCCAGCCTGGGCGCGCCGCGCAGCTATTTGCTCAGCGCCGGTTTCCGCTTCTGATCCGATGGCCCGCGCCGTCGGGGCAGACCGGCGGCGCGGGACAGGAGCGAGGATATGCTGATCGATATCGCACAGGTGCTGACGCGTGAGGAAGCCGCAAGCGCAAGGCGCCGCCTGGAACAAGCGAACTGGCCGGATGGCCGGACCACGGCGGGCCATGTCGCGGCCCGCGCCAAAGCCAATCGCCAGCTTGCCGACGATGATCCGCTGGGACGCTCGCTGGGCGAGGAGATCATACAGCGGCTCTCCCGCACGCCGCGCTTCATCGCGGCCGCGCTGCCGCTCAAGGTGCTTCCGCCGCGCTTCAATCTCTATGCCGACGAGGGGTCGTATGGCCGCCATATCGACAGCGCCGTATTCAGCACGCCCGGCTCACCGGAGCGGCTGCGCAGCGATCTTTCCGCCACGCTTTTCCTGAGCGATCCCGAGGATTATGACGGCGGCGAACTGATCGCCGAATTCGGCATGGTGCGCGAGCGGGTGAAATTGCCCGCCGGTCATTTGCTGCTCTATCCGGCCAATTCGCTTCATCAGGTCATGCCGGTGACGCGCGGCGCGCGCTATGCCGCATTTTTCTGGGTGCAGAGCCTGGTGCGCGAACAAAGCCGCCGAGCCATCCTGCTTGAGCTCGACGATAGTATTCAGGCATTGGCCGTGCGCGCCCCTGACGATCCTGAAGTCGTGCGACTGACGGGCCTCTATCACAATCTCCTGCGCGAATGGGCCGAGACATGAGCCTGCCACCGCCGCTGGAACGCATCCCCCCGCAGGTCGCTTCGCTTGCCGATTATGAGCCGCTGGCGCGCGAGCGCATGTCCGAGCCGGCATGGGCCTATCTCAATGGTGGGTCGGGCGACGAATGGACGTTACGCGAAAATGTCGCGGCCTTCAGTCGAATCCCGCTACGCTCCCGAGTGCTGCGCGACATGGCCGACGCTTCGACTAAGATCAGCCTGCTGGACGCCGAACTTGCCGCACCCATCCTGCTCGCGCCAATCGCCTTCCAGAAGCTCGCGCATCCCGATGGCGAGCTGGCGAGCGTGATTGCGGCGGGCGCGCTAGACACGGCCATGGTGGTGAGCACGCAGGCCAGCATTTCGCTGGAAGAGATCGCCGCGCATGCGCGGTCCTTGCTGTGGTTTCAGCTCTATATCCAGACCGACCGCGACTTCACGGCGGCACTAGTTCGGCGCGCCGAACAAGCTGGCTATCGCGCGCTCGTCGTCACTGTCGACGCGCCGGTCAATGGTCTGCGTAACCGTGAGCAACGGGCGGGTACCGCGCTGCGGGCCGGCATGGAGGCGGTAAACCTCCAGGGCATGCGGACGCCGCCGCCGCCCTCGCCCGAGACGCTGCTATTCGGCACGCCGCTGCTGGCGGCCGCGCCGACATGGACGGACCTGGCCTGGCTGCGCGGCCTTACGCGCCTGCCCATCCTCCTCAAGGGCATCACCGAACCAGCGGACGCAGCACGGACGATCGAGGCCGGCATGGATGGCATCATCGTCTCCAATCATGGCGGGCGGACGCTGGACGGCGTGCGCGCGACGGTCGAACTGCTCCCGGAGATCGTCGAGACGGCCGATGGCGCGGTGCCCGTGCTGATGGACGGGGGTATCAGACGCGGCAACGACATTTTGCGCGCGATTGCGCTGGGGGCGACCGCGGTGTTGGTCGGGCGTCCTTATGTGCATGCGCTCGCCGCGGCCGGCGCGCCGGGCGTCGCGCATGTGCTGCGCCTTCTGCGCGCCGAGTTGGAGTTGGCGATGACGCTGACGGGGTGTGCCACCATTGCGGATATCGACCGGGCGGTGCTCGTGCGCGGCGCATGATGCACCAGCCCTCACACTCGACGGATTCTTCAACGCCGCCTTCCCGCTATGCGCCGCGCAGGTTCGAGCCGCGGGCGCTACTGATGGTAATCCTCATGCAGGGGGCACTGCTCGCTGGCCTTACGACCTATCGCTTTCCCATGGCACCGCCCAAAGTCCAGAGCACGCTAACCGTCCATATGTTCGAGCTCGAAACGCCGCCTGCCGAGCCGAAAGTTGAACGGCTTCCCAAGCTGGAACAGCAGCGGTCCTCAGCAAAGATCCATACGCCCCGGCCGGTGCTCGAGCTGCCAGAACCTGTTGAGGTAGCGGTGGGAGCGACATATGAACCGGTGCCAGTCACGGTTACAGTGCCGGTAACGGCGCCATCGCCCGCGCCCTTCGCCGCACCGCCCCGGCCGACGGTAGTCGGCGATCTTTCCGCCTCCATGATTCATGCGCCTCCGCCGCGTTATCCTCGCGAATCCAGACGGCAGCGGGAAGAAGGTGCAGTGCTCCTCGAGCTGCTACTGGCGACGGATGGCACTGTGCAAGATATCCGTGTGCTACGCAGCAGTGGTTACAGTCGCCTGGATAGCACTGCGATTGACGCGGTTCGACGATGGCGCTGGTCCCCGACAAGACGCGATGGAAAAGCCATGCAGGTCCGCGGAACGGTCGAGATTCCGTTCGTGCTCGCCGGTTAGAGTGACCGCCACCATCTCTTCCGCGATCGTTTTTCGCGGCTGGCCAAGCGTTGAACATCGTGGTCGACGACCTTAGTCTAGTCGAGCATAATTTGGAGGCGTATGAAGCATGATGGGTAGTTTACGGCGCCTGGTGGTGGATGCCGGTCCCGGCAGCCGAATTGTGCAATGCATCAACGTGGCTTCGCAAATTGCCGATCAAGAAAAAGGCATTCTCACCGGCGTCTGCTCAGCTTGGCCCCGTGGCACCTCGTTCACGGAAGCTGTGCTCCACAATCCGCTTGACGTTACGGCTCAGGAGCAGGAATTGCGAACTGCCGTTGCAGCCTCGCGCCTCGCTTTCGATAGCGCGATGGAAAGCTCCACCGTTTCGGGGGATTGGGTCGAACGTATTGCCGAACCTGGCGTCGTTCTGAGCGAGCAAGCTTTGCTGGCCGACATACTGATTATGGGACCGCCGAAAGAGCATGATTTTGCTCAAGCAGATCCAATCGACATAGCAGCACGCACGGGTGTGCCAGTGCTCAGACTCGGAAAGACAACGCCACCGGAGGGGTTTCAACGCATACTGATCGCCTGGAAGGACTGTCGGGAGGCACGCCTCGCGCTCACTGCGGCGCTGCCGTTTTTCTGTCGGGCTCACACGATCATGATTGTCGGGCTTGGTGAAGAAGCGCCGACCGGGTGTCTCGAAGCCGTCCAGGGCTATTTGGCCGCGCATGATATTGACGCAAAATATTTCCATGCGGCGGCGCCCAAAGGCAACGGCGCGCGATGGATCGCTGAGTTCGCTGAGCGTGAAGGATATGATTTGCTGGTAACAGGTGCTCGCGCTCGGGGACGGTGGAAAGAACGCATTTTCGGTGGGATGACTGAAGATTTGCGCGCGATGAATCTGAATTGGTTGCTGGCCAATTGATGGCAGCAGGTTTCCTGGAGAGCCTCTCAAGGGCGCCGGGTAGATGGGTCGCGCCGAGGCGGGTGAGCTACTGGATTTGCACAAACACCAATTCGATTTGATCGACGTGGGACATGCCGCTACGGGCTTGCGCTCAGCCCGCTGCCGCAAAGCACGAAACCTCCCGGATAGCGGCGGTGGATCTCGTCGTTCGCCGTGGCTAGCGGCATCCCGCTTGTCTTGTTCGCGCAACATGAAGGGCGTAGATGGGTCTCGGGCAATAAAGAACAGGGGGATTTTGAGAGGAAATCGCCTTGTCTTGCGTGAGCGCTATCGCTGAACCCCTTACACCTGAAGCAATAATCGTCGATGCGGCACGGTGCTGGCGCGAAACGGTCGATCGGCACCGCCCGATCCTCCCGACACTGTTTGCCCGGCTCGAAATGCGTGGGGCTGGCTTTCTCGCGCCCGCTATCGCGGCCTTGCTCGCGATTCATGAGGTTTGGTCGGGCCGACGCTTCACCGCCGGTGACACGACCGTGCCCATACTGACCGATGACGAGCGGACCTTGCTGGATCTGCTGGAAGCGACCGAGCCACCGGCCTTTCCTCTCCCTGCGCAACCCGGCCTGACCGGGCCGCTTCGGATCGCCCTGCGCTCGACTCGCATTCTCTTGAGGCGCGTGATCGGCCATGATCTCGGCGAGGTGGCGGGGACGGCCGCTCAGAATGCGATCTTCTTCGCTGTCCCTGGCGATTCCGCTCTGCTCTCGCAGGATCGGCAGGCCACTCTCAAGACTCTGGACGCCGCCTGATCCACCGGTAGCGGCTCGTCCACCAAAGGCGGACCGTCCCGCGTCACAGCATTGCGATAGATAGCCGATTGCGGCAGCAGCACGGTCCTCCGCCGGGATCTCCGAGCGCTTGAGCGGCCAGGTGCCTGGTGTGTGACGCGGCGCGACCTGTTCGCTCGGCGCTGACGCAGGCGATCTTCTGTTCTGACCGGGGGATATATGTATGCCGAGGTCGGCGAAGAGAATGTGATCCTCGCCAGCATGAAGCAAGGGCTTCGTCGTGGCGGAGGCGCGGTCTCGTTGGATGAGCTTGGCCGCCTGCCGACGGTGACGGCACACCGTTTGCGACTCTCGGCGAGGGACACGGCCGCGTTCGTCAGCCGGGCGCTCGATGACGGAGGCTGCCGATCTTTGGGCAGCCATTCGATGCATGCCCCTCACCCGTCTCTAGGTATCTGGCTGACCTTGACGATCGTCAGTGTCCGCTCATTGCCGCTGCGATCCGGCCACAGGATCGATTGCCCCTCGCTCAGGCCGATGAGCCCGGCTCCTACCGGCGTCAGAATTGAAATCCGGCCTGCCGAAATGTTGGCATCTTTGGGATAAACGAGCTGATAATCGTAGGTTCTGCCGCTCGCCGTGTCCAGAAACGCGACCGTTGAATTCATGACGACGATATCCGCTGCAATGCTACCGGACTTGCAGATTTTTGCCCGACCAATCTCATCAAGCAGCAGTTCTGCGACCTGAGGCAGGCGGCCCTCGACTCCAATGGCAAGCCCCGTGAGCGCTTCGGCTTCCTCGTCGATCATCTGAATAGGCGGTCGCCTGGCCGCCCTGCTGCTCGTCATAACAATGTCCTTCAAAGAATTTGGCGCGCAGTACCCCGGGGACGCGGCGGTGGTTGTAAGGAGTGAGCCCCGAGTCCAGGGCCTATGCGCGCCGGACCCGGGGCTAGATGCCCGCGAGAAGCTGCTTCCCATGATGGCGGAAGCGCAAAGGACGGCTGCGAGTCTGCATATGTGAATGATGGTGCCGGTGGCGGTCGATGTCAAATTCTGCGACCGGCCAGTCACTTGCGGGCGTATCGCCAACCGTGGGGCGCGACACGGCCACTGCCACTTGCTACAGGCGCTTTTGTGCTATCCTTATTCTCCTGTCGACAGCCCGAACTCGCGATCGACTTCGGGACCGCTAATTTGCGCCTTATCCGGCGCGATGATGGAATTGTGTTCGAAGAGCCTTCGCTTTGCTGTTTCGCCGATTTCGACAGTAGTCCCCATCTCGTCGCGGCAGGGGCTGCTGCGGCGGCCATGGTCGATCGCACCCACTCGAACCTTACAGTCAAGCGTCCGCTCCGCCGGGGCGTTCTCCAGGATATCCAGGCCGCCACCGAACTGCTGCGTTACGCACTCCTTTCGGTGCTCGGCCGCCAACGCGCTGGGGGACCTTCCGTCATGATCGCTGTGCCCGCCGATGCGACCCAAGCGGAACGAAGCGCGTTGATGACTGCGGCCCGCGAAGCCGGCCTGAACTCTGTGCGCTTCATAAACGAGCCTTACGCCGCAGCGGTGGGTGCCGGGCTTCCAATAGAGAAACCCTGCGGCACGATGATCGTCGAATGCGGCGCGGGAACGACCGAAGCTGCCGTGATCTCTCTTGGCGCCCTCTGTCTCACACGGTCGAGACGCATAGGCGGAACATCGCTCGATCAGGCCATCACGGACTATCTGCACGCCCGGCGCAAATTTCTGGTGGGCGCGTTGACCGCTGAGCGAATCAAGCAGGATTATGGCGCAGAGCGTGATGCGGCCTCCCAAGATGAAGGTACGATCACGATCAAGGGCCGCAATCTCGCCTCAGAGCGCCCGGAGGCGTTAGACCTTCCGCTCCGCGAACTTGATGGCGTGGTGGAAAAGCACGTCATGCACATTGTCGACGTCATCCGCGAAATCCTGAACATAACCCCGCCCGAATTGAGCCGCGACATCCACACCGGCGGCATCGTGCTCACCGGTGGCAGCGCGGTAACGCCGCTCCTGCGGAGAAAGATCAGGGAGGAGACCGGCCTGCACGTGACGATTGCCGACGACCCTGCCCGCTGTGTCGCCACAGGCCTGCATCGAATAATGCAAGCCTGAGAATCAGCGTTCCAGACGTCATCCATTAGCCCGAAGACGTTTCAGAGCTTAAGATGGGTGCACACGCCGACCGCTCCTGACCAGGGATATCAGGCCGCGATCCCGTGCAAGGGGTGGCTGAAATTCCCTTTTGGCGAGAGGAAATCGGCCTGCGATAACCGTTGAACACGGTGAGGAAAGCCAGCGAAACCTCGCCCAACACGCTGGTGAGGCCGCGGGCCGGAGCGATAACGCAGCTTCCGCAATCTGCCAGGTCTAACCCGTCCTCGCTTGCGGGGCGAGCGCAGCGAAGTTGACATCGGCAGGTGGACGCGCAAGCTTGATGCCGCCTTTCCGGCCACGGACGCGCTCCAGAGGACCCCATCCACGAGCTCGTTCAAGACCTTCATCAGATGCTTCTGGGAAATCGCAAAGGCTTTGGCGATCTCCGCGATCGAGCAGAATTGCTCAGGTGGGCGTCCCAGGTTGAGCACACGCGCAGGGCGTACTCCGTGTGCCATGAGGCGCATCCGGATACCCATTAATGAGGTATTTTTGTTGCATGTTTTTAGTCCGGATATATAGATGCATCAATAATACATGATTTCGACTCGGGAGTGACAACCGTGCTGGAACTGGACGATAAAGGGCTTGGGGTGCTCGTCGATGCCTTCTATGCGCGTGTCCGGACGGATCCTGCGCTCGGTCCGATCTTCAACGATGCGATTGCCGACTGGCCCGAGCATCTGGAAAAGCTCGCCGCCTTTTGGTCGTCGGTCATGCTAACCAGCGGCCGTTACAAAGGGCAGCCGGTGCCGGCCCATGTGAAGCATAAGCATCACATCACGCCGGCGCTGTTCGACCGCTGGCTCGCGCTGTGGGCGCAGACCACCAACGAATTGATGGTGCCGGACGCGGCCGAAGCCCTGCAGGACCGCGCCGGCCGCATCGCCCAGAGCCTGCAACTCGCCATGTTTTTCCGGCTGGACGACCAGCCGGCTTCCCCGCCCGGACGCCGCATCGCCGACGCGACGGCCCCTGATCATATGAGCGTGCTGCCATGACAGACATTTCCCTTGTGAACCTGCGCGTCCTCCATCAGCCCCGCGATCTGTGCAATCACAACGCGCTCAAGACAGTGGCCGCGGTGCCTCGCATGGTCGGCATGCCGACCGGCCATGGCCTCGCCAGCGAACGTTCGGGCCCGGCGCCGAACGGTAGCGCTGCACTTTCTCAGCCTCATGCCGACGACATCCGGATGGCCGCCTGAAATGACGGCCCCATCCCCTTATCGCTCGACTCCGGTGTTCGATCAGGACACGCTGCCTGCTGCATTACGCAACCGCCACGACACCAAGGCCGGGGTCTGGGGGATAGTCAGGGTGATCGAGGGTGAGCTCAGGCTCACCTATCTCGATCCGCCATCCGAGATCGTGCTCACCCCGGACAATCCCGGCCTCATCCGCCCGCAGCAGCCGCATTTCGTGACGCCGGTCGGAGCCATGAAAATGCGGGTCGATTTCTATGATCAACCGCCTGCAGACGCCTGAACTACTCACAAGCCTATATCCAACAGGAGACTATCATGTCGCAGCCCTTGAGCGAGCAAACCATCGCGCTCGTCAAAGCCACTCTCCCCGCGCTCGAAACCCATGGTCTTGACATTGTGCATGAGATGTATTCGCGCATGTTTCAGAACCCTGACATCCGCGATCTGTTTAACCAGTCACATCATGGTGACGCTGGGTCGCAGCCGCGCGCGCTGACCGGTGCAATTCTTGCCTATGCCTCGAACATCGACAATCTGGCTGCGCTGGCTCCGGCGGTGGAGCGTATCGCGCAGAAGCATGTTGGCCTCCAGATTCTGCCAGAACATTATCCTCACGTCGCCGAAGCGCTGCTCGGCGCGATAAAGACGGTGCTGGGTGACGTCGCGACCGACGAGATCCTTGCCGCCTGGGGCGAGGCCTATTGGTTTCTCGCCAATATCCTGATCGCGCGCGAAGGACGCATCTATCTCGAGCAGAAGGACACAACCGGCGGCTGGAACGGTTGGCGCGATTTTCGCATTGAGGAAGTTGTTCGGGAAAGCAGCGTCATCAGTTCCTTCACCCTGCGGCCCGTCGACGGCGGCCCGGTTATGTCACATAAGCCCGGCCAATACCTGACCTTCTGGTTCGAAATTCCTGGTCATCCACCGGTCAAGCGCAACTATTCGATCTCATCGGCGTCCAACGGCGAAACCTATCGCATCTCAGTCAAGCGCGAACCGCATGGCCTCGCGTCGAGATGGCTCCACGATGACGCGGTGGCGGGCACGATATTGAAAGTCGCCGCCCCGGCCGGCGAATTCTTCCTCGAAGGCCATCCCGAGCGTCCCGTCGTGCTGCTCTCGGGCGGTGTAGGCCTGACCCCGATGATCGCGATGCTCGAAGCCCTTGTCACCGGCGGTGCCGACGTGCCCATCCATTACATCCACGGTACACATGATCGCGAGACGCATGCAATGCGGGATCAGGTCCGTGATCTGGTAATACAGGGCAAATCGGTGCGTGCCACCATCTTCCATCAAACCCCGCGCCGCGGTGAGGTGGCGGGTAGCGACTATGATCATGCGGGGATCATCGCTGACGACTGGCTTACCGCCAACACGCCGGTGGCCGAGGCGGACTATTTTATCTGCGGCCCTCGTCCATTCCTGCGGCACGCCGTATCCGCGCTCTCGCTCGCCGGCGTGCCAGCGAGCCGTATCCATTACGAGTTCTTCGGTCCCGCCGACGAGCTGCTCGCGGCCTGAAAGAGGCGCCATGGACGAGATCACCATCGCACGCGTTGTCCACGTCGTAGCCGTCTTGCTCTGGATCGGCGGCGTCGCCTTTGTGACACTGGTGGTGATGCCGTCCGTGCGCGCGTTGCACGCGCCCGACGAACGCCTGGCCGCCTTCCACCGGATCGAAGGCCGCTTCGCGCCGCAGGCCCGCATCTGGGTGTTGCTGGCTGGCGCAAGCGGTTTCTGGATGACCTGGCAAGGGGAAATGTGGGGCCGCTTTCTAAATCCGGCATTCTGGTGGATGCACGTGATGGTCCTGGTTTGGTCGATCTTCGCTGTGATGCTGTTCGTCGTTGAACCATTGTTTCTGCATCGCCGCATGGCAATCTCGCCCGCTCCCGCAAGGGATTTTGTGCGAATGCAGCGCGTGCATCAAATGTTGTTGGCAGCGAGCATCGTCGCAGTCGCCGGCGCGGTAGCCGGAAGCCACGGTCTTATTTGAACTCTGGGCCTGAACTTAATCGAGATGGACCTTTATCGACGAAAACAGGATTGCGCATCGGCCGCCGGCGGCGCGCTCCGCTGAGCGACAATCATCATTTTCGCCTGATGATCGCTGCCGCGCGCCAGACGGATGCGAACGATCGGTTGGAGGCGATGTCTCCGGACAGTTCGTGAACACTAATCTCTGCTACGTTTAACTGCACCACCTTGACCACAAACCCATTATTATGGTTGTGTCTCGTCTTTGGCCTCCAAGAGGATCAAATCCCCTGCCCGTTTCGCGTAATCCAGCGCATAGGCCAGTTCGCCGCGTGTTGCAGCATGGACATGAAGCAGAGGCTGGCCCCGCTCTACCTCATCACCAAGCCGTACAGCCATTGAAATGCCGGCTGCCTTGCTCGCAGGTGCCCCCGCGAGCTTAGCGAGCCGCGAAACCTTGCGGTTATCAATGCGGGTCACCCGTCCTGCCTGCTTCGCTGAAATCGTATATCGCTGCGATGCCTTTGGCGGGACGCGCAATCCTCCCTGCGCTTTGCATATCGCCTGAAACTTGTCCCAAGCGCGACCAGTGGTGAGCGTCTTCATGGCGAGCGCTCCACCCTGCCCCGCCTCCGCCTTGCCGCCGATCTCCAGCGCCGCACCCGCCAGAGTCACCGCGCGTTGACGCAGATCGTCCGGCGCGTTTCCGGCGTTTTGTAAGACCGCAAGCACATCGAACGCCTCGAGCGCCGGCCCGATGCCACGGCCAACAGGCTGTGACCCATCGGACAGGAAACACGTCGCGGAAAGGCCGAAGCGCGCCGCGACGCCACTGATGCGATCGGCAAGCCGCGTCCCTGCTTCTTCGCTGCGCACCTTTGCCGTCATCCCTACCGGGATATCGATGACGACATGGGTCGAACCCGCCGAAATTTTCTTGGAGAGCACGGACGCGATCAGTTGTCCTTCGGTATCGACATCGAGTTCCCGCTCGATGCGGACGAAGATATCGTCCGCCGGACTTAAATCAACGGCGCCGCCCCAAGCGACGCAGCCGCCCTCGGCGGCGACCACCCGTCGCAGCATATCAATATCAAGCTCGACCGGCGCGAGGGTTTCCATCATGTCCGCAGTCCCTGCCGGCGATGTAATGGCTCGCGAAGAGGTCTTGGGCATGACGAGACCATTGGCGGCAACGATCGCCACCACGATCGGCGTTGTGCGATTACCCGGCAGACCGCCGATGCAGTGCTTGTCAAGAACGATCGGCGCGTCCCAGCGCAACTGCTCGCCCACATTCACCATGGCTCTGGTCAAGCCTGTTGTTTCTTCCTCATCGAGTGGCAGCGCAGCGCTGGCGGTGAGAAAGGCGGCGAGATGGACATCCGTATAACGCCCGGCGACGACATCCTCCACAATCTGCGAGAATGCCGTCAAATCAAGCCTGTTACCATAGATACGGCGGCGAACCTGTGCGAGCGATTCCAGCGCGGTAGGATGCGCTATTTCGACCTCCTCGCCCTCATCCACGCCCAACAGATTCCAGGCGGTTTCCGAAAGCCCAATCTCGTCGAGAGCCAATATGTCGTCGCCCTCTGTCTGATACAGCGTCGCCTGGACCTCACATGGGCCGTGCCTGACAACCACCTGCGATCGCGCAGCGAAACCCTCCGCCCGGCAAACATCGCAATCGGCGCGCATCAGGACAATCGCCTGATGCTGACTGTGGAGGCGTAACCGACGAACGCGATGTCGCGCCGGCCGAGAAGGAATGACTGTCTCCGCCACAATCAAAGATCGAATGCCTGGCCTTGGCGTGGCACGGTTGCGTCCCATCCCAGTTCCCGGTCAATTCGGACGCGAAGCGCTTCCGACGCATCGTCCTCCCCGTGAACGATGAAAACGCGATCGGGCTTCCTGCGAAACCCCCGCAGCCACAACATCAATTCGTCGGCGTCGGCGTGGGCGGAGAGCATGGAGAGATCCGCCACCTCAGCCCGAACAGGAATCCACTGACCGTGAATCTTCACTTCCCTCGCGCCCTGCAGCATCTTGCGTCCGCGGGTGCCGGCAGCCTGAAAGCCTGAAAAGAGAATTGTGTTCTTAGGATCAGGCGCAAAAGCCTTGAGATGGTGAAGCACGCGACCACCGCTCGCCATGCCGCTTGCCGAGATGACGACCTTGGGCCAGGAACTGGCCGAGATCGCTTTGGATGCCTCCACTTCCCGCGTGTAGGTGGCGATGCCGCAAATCGCATCGCACTCTTCCGGCGACAACCGGTGATCATCATGATGAGCATGCAGCAGCCCAGTCGCGGAAATCGCCATGGGACTGTCCAGATAGATCGGGATATGCGTGAGCCTGCCTGAACTTTGCAGCCGCCACAGATGATAGAGGATCGCCTGCGCCCGCCCAACCGCGAAGGCGGGGATCACGACCGTGCCGCCGCGCTTTACGGTGCGGCTGATAATGGTGCCGAGCACTTCGGTGGGATCAGCGGCGTCATGCTTCCGATTGCCGTAGGTGGACTCGATGACCACATGGTCAGCTTCCATGCCTTTGTCCGGATCGGGCATCAGAGGGTCGCCATAGCGTCCAAGATCGCCCGAAAAAACGATGTTGCGTCCCCCCCAACTGATCTCGGCGACCGCCGCACCGAGTATATGGCCGGCACGCCGGAATTTGAGGACTGCACCTTCAGCGACTTCCGTTTCGACATCAAAATCGACCGTGGAGAAGAACTCCATCGCCCGCTGCGCGTCCTGCACGCCGTAAAGGGGGAGGGCAGGCTTGTGCTTTGTGAATCCCTGCCGATTGGCGAAGTCGGCATCCTTCTCATTAAGAAAACCGCTATCTTTCAGGATCAGTTCGGCCACGTCGCGCGTGGCGTCCGTGGAATAGATGCGGCCCCGAAATCCGTCCCGAACAAGCTTTGGCAAATACCCGGAGTGATCGAGATGGGCATGCGTCAGAATGACCGCATCAATGCTCGACGGCTTGATCGGCAACGTCTGCCAGTTGAGTTCACGCAGATTTTTCAGACCCTGAAACAGACCGCAATCCACGAGGATATGCTTGTTGCCACAAGTGAGCAGATGCTTCGAACCAGTGACGGTCCCCGCGCCGCCAAGTGAGGTGAGAGTCAGCATGAACAACCCCTATTCGATGATGAAACCAAGCGCGGCCGGATCGCCGCGTCCGTTGAGCGCATCCACTTCCGCCGGCCGAAGCCACGCGTCCCTTTGTTCGGGAAAGAGGTGACGCGCTGCATCCACGAGATGCGCCCAGGTTGAGCGGTTCGCGAACAGCATGCCGGCGACGTCGAGCGTGCCGCCGCGGCTGATATAGCCAAGCGCCGTGGTTCGGCCAGGCCCGCTATCGATCCGCCTGAGGAGACCCAGCATTGGCTCGGGCCGAGTATGCGATGCGACGATGCGTGGCAAGCCGGGTGGAAACAGGGCATTTACCGCTTCATCGGTCGCGGTGAAAGCTGCCTCGATCGCGTCCCGTGGAATCCTGAACCGGCCAGGTTCAAGAAGGGCGGTGACGAGCGGCCGCCGACCCCGCGCCTTCAGGCGTTGCGCCGCCTTGATCGCCTCCTCTAGCTGGTAGGCGCCGATCGCCACCAACTGTATGTCGGCCCCGGCGACCTCGCCTTCGACATGCGCCGCACCGTCCGTCACCAGGCGCTGCGCTGTTTCGCCGGCGAAGCGATGCGGCATGTCGCGCTTTGATACGATCAGGCAGGCAATCTCGCCGCGGCCAGCGTAAATCGTTCGAAGCGCGGCTACCGCGCTGTTGGCATCGACCGGGAACATGACCCGCGCGGTGTCGGACATCTCGCCGAACAGCGCCTCGCCAATGGTCGGGTCCTGGTGGGACTGCTCGTTCTTGGAATTCTCCCAGCTATGCGATGTGACAACGAGCGGCACCGAAATCCATCCAGGATCCTGGCCAACCTCGCGCTGGCGGCGGGCAAAGACGATCTCCTGGCGCAACGCCCCGAGCATCTTCACCGCGAACGCCTCATAGCTGATAATCAGATTGAGACCGCCCTTGTTGGCGAGCGCCGCGCCTGCCACCGCTTCTTCGTTCAGGGCAGTGACGACCGCGCCGTCAATAGCCTCCGCGACCCCCGGCTCGGGCACGGCGACACGGTGCCGCAGCCTTTCCAGTGCCGCGCCCATATGGTTCGAACGCATCTCATCAGGATTGCCAACGCGAGGACGGAGGCCCGGATTGGCATCGACCAGGCGTACAAACCAGTCATCAAGCGCATGCATGGCGCAACTTGCCGGAGCGCCCGCCCGTGTCCAGTCACCGTCTGGAAGCACCGGAAGCGGCGGCTTGCGCACGGCCAGTGGGTGACGGCTCTCGAGCGCTCGGCCCTGCGTCTCATGCTCAGTGAACGCTGCGACAGCGCGATCGAGTTCAGCCGGCCCGACGAAGAGCGCGCGCGCGGCGGTATTGAAACGGTTTCGCGCGGCTTCGTCCTCGGCCGGATTGGTACCAAGTGGAAGGTTGTGCGCGGCATTGGTTCCGGCGCCGGGAAAGCCGAAGCCTTTCACCGTCTCGGCGATCACATAGGGGATCGGCGCCGGATAGACATGCCGCGGATCGGCGGCGAAGCGCTCCAGGTCGACTTCGGCCTGCAGGATCCCGCAGACAAAAGCTGCCGGATCCCGTCCATCGATCACCTGCGGTGCAAAGCCATTGAGTCTCAAATGTTCGGAGAACCATTCGGCGCCGCCTTGCTGCGCAATCTGGACCCGCTCCTCTATGCGCCGGCCGTTCAGAATCATCACCGGTACGATCAGCCCAGAATCCTCGGCGCGCCACCAACGGGGCGTCCAATCCGAGCCTCGCTGTTCTTCAAATGCGCCGTCGCTGAGAAAGGCCACGAGCCGCTCCCCGGGGAGCGGCATATGGGCATATTGCACTTCGGCGAAGCCGAGATAACCACCTTCGGAAACGGCACCCGCCGTGTTCGGTCCGGCATGGCTGCCAAGAGGAACGGCTGGCGCTCCATCTGCGCCGATCCTGTATGAATAGAAATCGGCGACAAGACTCGACAAACCTGCCTCGCTCCGATCATAACGCCCCTTCTGGGCGGGCGAGACATCGCCGGTGAGGGCATTCACAGCCTCAATCGCCGCGACGCAGTGCCCCTGTCCCATCAACCAAGCGCGCGTCGTGGCGGTGAGCGCGTTGGCCGCCAGATAGCCCACGAAGGCAGGAACCATGTTAAGCGATCCGCCGGTATGACCTTCGGGCGCCGTCTTGAAGGCATCCCGGGCCAGCGGCTCGCCTGAGAGATCCACGCGCTTGGCATAAGTCATATGGATAACGGTCCACATCGCTGCGGCGGTGAGCCTGTCCGCCGCCGCAAGAATGGAATACAGCCGCCCGGGTTCGAACCTGCCTGATCCGGCGAGCCTTCCGACACCATCAATCGTCTCGTCGCTATGCGCAATGGGGCCATAGCCGCTCCGCCAGCCTTCATCAGTCTCCGTGCCGTTCCACGCCGCCCATCCAAGAGGGGGGATCGCTCGCCGGAAAGGAATCGACCCCCGCTCGATCCACTTCATCCATCGGCTCGGGCGGGCACCGATGTCGAACGTTTCCACCCCCAACCGCTTCCGGGCCAGCGAGCGCCCGCCCAATCATCGGAGCCAATGCGATCGCGTTGCTCGCATGACTGACAGAGTCGGTCGAAACGATCCGGCGACATAGCGGGCTGAGCTGTTCGAAGGCATCTCCAGCGAAAATGGCGTGAACAATCACGACGATGGGCAACGTCAATCCGCGAAGTGCGAGCTGCCGCGCCGCTTCGATCAAGGTCCGTCCTGATGAAGCAATGTCGTCGACCAGCACCGGCTGGCGGTCGCGCCAACGGGAAAGATCGGGTAGCTCAATGTCCACGTTCCGGTCGCCATGGCGAATCTTGCGAGCGACCGCATAGGGAGCGCCGACCTGCGCCGCGATGGCTGCGACCCACTGTTCGCTCTCTGTATCGGGTCCGATAAGGAGCGGATTGTCGACATTGGTAGCAATCCAGTCCGCAAGGAGAGGTGCGGCATGAAGGGCGATGGCCGGCATCGAGTAGAGATCCGTCAGAGCAAGATAGCGGTGCAGATGGGGATCGACCGTGACGAGCCGGTCAAAACTCGATGAGAGGAGACGTGCAAAACTAAGCGACGTCACTGCCTCGCCCGTTTGGAACCGTCGATCCTGCCGCATATAGGCAAGGTAAGGTGCAATCAGGGTGATGCTTCGCGCGCCAAGCGAACGCGCCCCATCCGCCGCGAAGACAAGCCGCAAGAACCCCGCATCAGGCCGAGCGAGCGTGCAGACGAAGATGACCGATCTGTCCTCAACGTCGGAAAGTATCCGCAAATAGGTTTCCCCATCCGGAAAGCTTCTCGTCTCCACGGCGCCGAGTTCCCAGTCCTCCGCATCCGCGAGCAGGCGGGCAAAGCTCTCGTTCCCAGCAAGTGGTATGACGAGGTTTCGGCTTGCATTGCCTGCATTCTCAAATGTTGTGACACGGATAGTTGGATCATCGCTCATGATTTGCAACTCCACGCCCTCACACGCGTCCCGTCGCCCGATCGACCGAAGCGATAAGGCGCCTCTCGGGCAAAGGCTTTTCCAGGATTTCCACAAAGATCTCGTCGCCCTGCGCCGCAGCGACATAGTCGACGCGGTGCGCCGTGACCAATATGGCTGGGCTCGTCCAACCATTGGCGCGCAAGCTGCGAACCAGCGTAATCCCGTCCATGCCGACCATGCGAAACTCCGTAATCAGGCAGAGCGCTTGGGTGATGGCGGGATCCACCAACGCCTGTACCGGACTGGAATGCGCACGAACATCATAACCGCAGCCCTGGAGGGTCAGCTGGCACGATCGGCGGACCATGATGTCGTCGTCGACCAGGACGATCTGGGGGCGGGCCGGTGATGCCGGGGCAGTCATTTCTTGCATCTTCGCACGAGCCAATCTGTCCTTGATCGTTTCCAATATGTGTCGGTATGGTGACGCGTGTCCCTACGTAACGTTCCTATGTTTTGAGCGCACCAATGCCTGTTTGCCGAGGTGGCACTCGCTGGTTGGACGCCCGAAGGTGACCGCGTAGCATTGCTTATTCGGGGCGGCTCCGCGCTTCCGTATCGTCACCTCAAGAAACGACTGGAGCATCGAGAGTGACAGATTCGCACGCGTTACCAAACTCGGGCGCTCAAATCATATGATCCGCAGGCAGCGCGTTCCCACTCAATCGCTACCGCTATCGCGTCTGATATGGCAGATCTCGTGACAGCCCAGTCCACGGGCGCGATGGTGCAACTTGGGTATCTCGGCCTGGCGCTCGCGCTCGGCTTGTTGATCGGTGTCGAGCGCGGATGGGCCTATCGCGAAGCGCAGGCCGGTTCCCGCATTGCCGGGATTCGCACCTTTGGGCTGATCGCTCTCGCGGGCGGCCTGGCCGGACTGGTCGGCTCGACGGTTCATATCGCTCTCGCGGCCATATTGATCGCAGCAGTGGCTGCGCTGGTGGTGATCGGATATCGGCAGTCTCTCGCAAATGCCCCCAACGTCAGCGCAACGATGGCCATCGTCATGCTGCTGACGCTCTGTATAGGATTGCTCGCGACGATCGGCCAACCGATCATGGCTAGCGTCACAGCCGCGGTCGTAACGCTGGTCTTGTCGTTTCGGCGTCAGTTGCATGGATGGCTCGGCCGCCTCAGCGAAATCGAAGTTCAGGCCATAGCGCGTTTTGCACTGATCGCTTTTGCGATCCTGCCCCTTCTCCCCGACCGCGCGATGGGTCCCTATGAAGCGTGGAACCCGCAACAGCTCTGGATGATGGTGGTTCTTGTCTCCGGACTGTCCTTCGTCGGCTATGTTGCATCGAAGAGGTTCGGGCCATCGCGAGGCACGATCGTCACGGCCGCTGCCGGCGCCATGGTGTCATCGACGGCAGTCACCGCCTCGCTTGCGACCCGTCTTCGAGCGAACGATGAAGCGCCAGGTATTTTGATTGCGGGCATCGCGGTGTCGTCCGCGGTCATGTTCCTGCGTGTTCTGCTGATGGTTGCCGTTCTCGCGCCCTTTGCCCTGAGATCACTCACCTTGATCATCGGACCTGCGGCATTGATCAGCCTCATCGCCACTTGGTGGTCGTTGCGCACAGTGGCCAAGCCACAAAGCACCGAGGAAAAGCAGTTCGTACTTCGCAACCCGTTCGATCTTGGACCAGCGTTGATTCTCGTTGCGCTGGTCATGATCCTTTCCCTTATCGCACGCTGGGTCCTTGCCCGTTTCGGCGATGCTGGTCTGGCTACAGTCCTCGCCATTTCCGGCATGGTGGATGTCGATTCCGCCATCATCACCATGGGAGGACTCCCGCCCTCCAGTCTTGCGCCGGTCACTGCAGGGCTGATCCTGGCGGCGCCGGTTCTCCTCAACACGCTCTTGAAGGCAGGTATCGCCATCGGGATTGCGGGGACGCGTCGCGGCCTTCCTGCAGCACTCCCGCTCCTTCTCAGCATGGCCGGAGCGTTACTGATGCTTCCGCTCCTGCTGATCGATATGCGTCTGCCCTTGTGAAAGAAATCGTAGCTGTGAACCAGCGACAGGGCGAAACTGGTCTCCTGACAAGGGCTCCGAGGGGCAGCCCATGTCAGGAGTGATCGTCATTGCTCGTTATGGAGCAAGGGCCGAATGGCGCCCGTAGAGCGTTCCCTCAACCGCGTCACCCCCGTTCCGGCGGATGGAGGCCTGTGTAAGGCGTGTCGAGGCGTGAGCGACGCCGCTGCGCCGCAAAGCTTTCGCTAGCCGCATTGGATGCTCGGCAGAAAACTACGGGGTTTCCCCAAGTGTGTCGCACCTACCGGCCTTTTAGGTTGGCCGCACAGGCAAAAAAGGTGATTCGATGCTCAAGGATCTCGTCGCAATCGTGGACAATGGTGAAAAGAGCGCGGCATTTGTGCAGCGCGCGATCGGGTTCGCCAAAGCGCAGGATGCCCATTTCGCGATAACCTTGCTGACCGATATCTTCTGGGATCCTGCGATCCTGCCGCCTTATGAAGCCTATTCCGGTGTGTTCGAACAGATCGAGGCCGAACAGTCGCGCCGGATCACAGCGGTCAAGACACTAGTCGAGCATGCACCGATTGCTGTCGAAGTGCGCGCGGTGACCGACGCGCCAGCCTATTTGAACGGCGCAGCGAGCGTCGAAGGTCGATATGCCGATATGCTGCTGGTCGGCGGACCATCGGCCTTTGAAAACCCCAAGCTGCGACGCCGCAGCATCGAGGCCGCGCTGATGTCATCCACAGGCCCGATCCTGATCCTGCCGGATGACAGTCAGCTCGAGCGAGTTCGCCACGCGGTCCTAGGCTGGGATGCATCGCCAGAAGCGCGCCGCGCCGCAAAAGATCTGCTGCCGGCACTAGACCCCGGCGCGCATATCGATATCGTCGCGGTCGACGCCCAACCCAGCGAGTCAGGGCATGGCCCCTCACCCGGCACCGACATCGCACGTCATCTCGCGCGACATGGGTTCGACGTCGAGGTACATCAACAAAGCTCTGTGGGCCGGACCGTCTCGGACGCGCTTGAGGAATTCACGAGTTCGTCCGGTGCTGACCTCCTGGCGATCGGCGCATTCGCGCATTCACGCGTCCGGGATATCTTCCTGGGCGGCGTGACCAGGCATTTGCTGCAAGACGTGCGCATCCCGCTGCTGCTCTCGAGATAGGTCGGCCTTGCTGGCGACCGCCATAGCGGTGACGATGGCCGCATGGCGTATCTAGAGAATCATTGGGGCCTTTTCTATCTTTCGACGGAATGGATCATCCGCCTCGCGATGGTCATAGCGGTCCCGTTCCGAAGGTCCCCGGAGGCAGCACGCAGCTGGCTGCTGCTGCTCTTCTTCCTGCCGATCCCGGGAGTTATCCTGTACCTCCTCGTGGGTCGGCCGCGCTTTCCTAAATGGCGGCAACAGCGGTTCGCGGGAATGCCGCGATCAGGCCAGGCAGACGCCCTTATCGCAGCCGCGACGAAGATCTTCGAGCCAGGCATCGAGCATGGACGGGCACCGATCGAAAAGCTTGCCAGGAACCTCGGTCAGTTGCCCGCGGTCGGCGGCAATGCCCTGGATCTGCTCGACGATTACCAGGGCGTAATAGATCGTCTGTGTCGCGACATCGATGCAGCGCACGACCATGTCCACCTCCTCTCTTACATATTCGCCGACGATGCCGTGGGAATGCGCGTGATCGAGTGCCTCGGCCGCGCAACCCGGCGCGGCGTGCGGTGCCGGGTTATGATTGACGCGCTGGGCTCCCGGCCCTGGGCCTCTTCCGTCCTCCGCGCATTGCTTGCGCAAGGCGTCGAGGCGCGCGAAGTTCTGCCGGTCAGGCCCTTTCGCTGGCGACCGGCACGCGCCGACCTGCGTAACCATCGCAAGCTCTGCATCGTCGATGGGACAATCGGCTATATCGGATCGCAAAACATCGTCGCGGCGGATTTCCGCCCTGGCATCCGGAACGAAGAACTGATGGCACGCGTCGAAGGCCCGATCGTCGCCCAACTGCAATCGGTGTTCCTGGCAGACTGGTATCTCGAGACCGAGCAGCAATTCGGAGACCCGCCGCTCTTTCCGCCACCGATCAGCGTCGGCGACGTATCGCTGCAGCTCCTGCCGAGCGGACCCGATTACCCGGTGTCCGGGAGTGAGCGCCTGACCGTCGCTCTCCTTTATGCGGCGCGTGAGCAGGTGGTCGTGACGACGCCCTATTTCATTCCGGACGAAGGCCTGATCGAGGCGATCCAGTCGGCCGTGCTGCGGGGCGTCGATGTCCGTCTCGTCCTGTCCCTTGTGCAGGACCAGCGGCTCGTTGGCCTCGCGCAACGGTCATTTTATGCTGAGATGCTGCGCAGCGGCGTCCGCATCTTCCTGTACGAAGATCGATTGCTGCACGCGAAGCATGTGAGTGTCGATGGCGATCTGGCGACGATCGGGTCCAGCAACGTCGATATCCGATCCTTCACGCTCAACGCGGAAGCCAATCTCATCCTCTATACTCCGGATCAAGTCCGCCGCCTCAACACACTGCAGGAGCGCTATTTTTCAGGAAGCCGCGAACTGCTGGCAAAAGATTGGGCCAGCCGTCCGTTTCACCGCAAAATCGCCGAGAACCTAGCTCGCCTGATCAGCCCGCTGCTTTGATTGGAACGCCTGCCCCCAACGCCCCGAACGGCAGGCGATTGCTGGTCGCCCTGCCCGCCCTAACGGCGGTCACCGGTCAGCTGAAGCAGGAAGGTGAACAGGTTGATGAAATCGAGATAAAGCGTCAGTGCACCCATGACCACGGATTTGCCGAGGAGATCCGAACCCTGGATCGTGAAGTACATGCTCTTGATCTTCTGGGTATCGTGGGCGGTGAGCCCCGCGAACAGCAGGACGCCGATCGCGCTGATGGCGAACGCCATCGCGTTCGATTGCAGGAACATGTTGATCACCATCGCGACCAGAAGACCGACGACGCCCATGATGAGAAACGTGCCGATCGCCGAGAGATTCCTTTTGGTCGTGTAGCCGAAGAGGCTGAGGCCGGCGAAAGCCGCTGCGGTCGCGAAGAAAGTCTGTGCGATCGAGGTGCCAGTATAGACGAGGAATATCGTCGACAGAGATAGACCCATGAGCACGGCAAAAGCCCAGTAGAGCCCCTTCGCTGCACCGAGCGAAAGCGTGTTGGCGCGGAAACTGAGGACCATCACGACGGCCAGCGGCGCGAGCATCACGATCCACTTCAGCGGGCCGCCCTGGGAAAAGAGCTGCGCCGCAAGCGACGTCGCGCCCCCGGAGGCGAACAACAACGCGACAATCCCGGTGAGCAGGACGCCCGACGCCATGGTATTGTAGACAGACAGCATATAGGAGCGCAGCCCGCGGTCGAATGCGGCCTCGCCAACCGCTGTGGTTGCCGCGCGTGGAATGGCGTTTGCCTTCGGATCAGACCATTGTGCCATCGAACTCAATCCTTTTCAGCTAACCGGCGCTTGGATGGCACCGGAACTTTCTCTGGGGCTTTGATCTGAACCCGGGCCATTCACGTCGCGGCCGCTGACGTTCGTCATTTGCCGCGCTTGGTTGCATCCGGCTTCTCGGCCGTTGCACCGCCCTGCAGCAACGTGAACCAAGGCTTGAAAAGAGAATCGAATGGGGTCGCGCCCGTGGCATCGAGGCTTGAGCTTACTGTCGAGGACAGGCTATTCCGCCAGTCGGCGACCGCTTCTTCCACCTTTTCCGCCGTGCCAACCCTTAGCGTTTCCAGCTCGCCGAGATAGTCTTGCATAGGGCCCGTGCCCGGCAAGGAGACCACGCCGCCTTCAACTCTCTTCGAAATCGCAGCGCGGGTCTCTGCGGCAACCTCAGATGCTCCTCGCCCGCCGATCTCGATGATCTTCTGGCCGCTTTCACGCCAGGTTTCGGCAAGCTTCAGCGCAAGACGCAAATTCGCCTGCGTCAGCGCGAGCACATTATCGAGGGGTTGCGACATGTCAGCTTCTCCAGTTTCTTGTGGGCTTAAGGCGCCATAGGACCGCGGATGGTAAAGTCGCAAGCCTTGGCGCTGCTTGCCATCGGGACATGTACGTAATTAGCGGACGGCCCAGCTGCGGGCCAGGCACGCCTCGAACCGCAGGCACCTGCACCTCACCAAAGCCCTCCGTAAAGACACGCATATCGGCCCTGCGGAAAATGGCGATAGCTGTGGGCCATGCAAAGCGAGCTTGGTACCGTGTCAGCTTCCCCCTTCGTGCCAAAGGGACGTTTCGTCGCCCTCGGGGGTCCCGTGGTCGATATTCAATTCGCCGTGGAGGACTTGCCGCCAGTTAACGATGCACTGCATATCGACGCGGGTTCGGCGAGGAAGCTGCTTGCCGAACCGCAAAGCCATATCAATGAACATCCGGTGCCCGCCGTTACGCTACAGACAGCGAATGGGTTCAACCGCGGCGCCGCGACCATGATTGCCGTTCGCGATGCCGTTCTAGGACGCGTCCTGGCCATAACAAGCATGTGGACAATGGGCCGACTATCTGCATGCCCGATAGCCGAGTCAAAGTCCCGGTCGTCCGACCAAGGCGGACGATCCATATCATGAACATCGTCCGGAGAAGCGCATGAAGCCGCTCGTCGATCTGACCGGCAAGCGCGGGCTGGTCATCGGAATCGCAAACGACAAGAGCATTGCCGCCGGGTGCGCCGATGCCTTTGCCGGATGCGGCGCGCGTCTTGCCGCAACCTATCTCAACGAGAAAGCAAAAGACTGGGTCACGCCGGTCGCCGAGAGGCTCGGCGTCGAGTGGACGGCACCATGCGATGTTCGCGTGCCGGGACAGCTCGAGGCCCTGTTTGGCGAAGTGGAACGGCGCTGGGACGGCCTCGACTTTCTGCTCCATTCAATCGCGTTCGCACCGCGGGAAGATTTACATGGTCGGGTAGTCGATTGTTCGGCCGACGGATTCGCCATGGCCATGGACGTGTCCTGCCACAGCTTTTTGCGGATGGCAAAGCTGGCCGAACCGCTGATGAAGGTCGGCGGCTGCCTGCTATGTGTCACCTTCTATGGCTCCGAACGCGTGGTCCAGCATTACAATCTAATGGGTCCGGTCAAGGCCGCGCTCGAGAGCGCCACACGCTACATCGCTGCCGAACTGGGATCCAAAGGCATACGCGTCCACGCCATCTCGCCCGGACCGATCGCCACGCGGGCAGCCAGCGGCATCGAACGGTTCGATGAACTGCTGACCCGCGCGGCATCCGAAATGCCTGGCCAGCAACCGGTCGACATCGAGGATGTGGGAGCGCTCGCCGCCTTCCTGGTCAGCGATGCGGCAAGGCGGATCACCGGAACCATCATTCCCGTCGACGGCGGCCAGCATCTGCTGGCCTGACCG
Source organism: Novosphingobium pentaromativorans US6-1 (assembly GCF_000767465.1). Taxonomy (NCBI): domain Bacteria; kingdom Pseudomonadati; phylum Pseudomonadota; class Alphaproteobacteria; order Sphingomonadales; family Sphingomonadaceae; genus Novosphingobium; species Novosphingobium pentaromativorans. The sequence continues at coordinate 157,180 of NZ_CP009293.1, read as the reverse complement.
GCCATATCGTGAAAGGATCCTATCCATGACTGACAACATCAGCACAAAATTGCAGACCCGGACCGGGCTCACCCTCCTTGTCAGACAGGCAGGCCCGGACGATGCACCGATCCTGGTAGAGCTGTTCCACAATGTGAGTCTGGAGGAGCTGCGCTTTCGCTTTCTCACCGGCCTCAGTCAGGTCGGCGCCGATCAAATCAAGGCGATGACGCAGCCCGATCATAGCACGATCGAGAGCTACATCGCATTCGATCCCGATGGCACCGCAGTGGCGACTGGCATGCTCGCCTGTGATACGCAGGGCGAGCGCGGCGAAGTCGCAATTTCCGTTCACGCGAGCCATCATAATCAAGGCATTGGATGGACCCTGCTCGCCTTTCTGGCGGAGCGCGCGACCGCGCGTGGCCTAAAGGTCATCGAATCGATCGAGAACCGGGGTAATCGTACAGCGATTGAGGTCGAGCGTGATTCCGGTTTCTTAATTCAGGAATATCCCGGCGATCCCACCCTCGTTCTCGTGACACGCAATTTGGCGACGCCGCCCGGGGCCTGAATTGGGTTACCGGCAGCCGATCTGTCGCTGTGAGGGAGGCGGTAAGTCGTCGACCGTCGCTCCAAGCTTCCGGCCATGCGCAAGCCGAGCCTTCCCTCAGCCCGGCGGGCGATGTAGGGCATCCATCATACGACGCAGAGCGGCTGATAGCGCGGCGTTCGTTGGAAGCGCCTCGAGGTCCTCCTTGAGATTGGCGAGAAGACTCGCGCACATGTTTCGCCAGTCCAGGCCGATTGCTTCGTTGGCTTCGCCACGATTTCGATTCATGAGGCTCGCCGCGCCGCCGCGCCGCCGCGCCGCCGCGAGCTAGATGGTAGCAATCGCCAATGTCAGGGGACATGATCGATCGTGCCGCGCCGCGGGCAACCAGCTCGGCGCGCAGCGATTCGATTGTTCCTGCCTCGCCATGTGTCAGGAAAAGGCTTCCCGTGATGGGATGCCGGTTCTCAATCCATCCAATAAGGCCATCGCGATCAGCGTGCCCGGCATAGCTATTGATCTGCCGGACCCGGGCCTGAACGACGATAGAGCGACCCCACATGCGCACACGCTTTGCGCCATCGAGGATAGTGCGTCCCAGCGTGCCGGCCGCCTGAAATCCTACGAAGAGGATCGTCGAGTCCGCACGCGCCAGATTATGCCGGAGGTGATGCCGGATGCGGCCGCCCTCGCACATACCCGACGCAGCCAGGATGATCGCTCCCGAGGCGGCGTTGAGCGCGATCGAATCCGTTGAGGATTCGATGTAATGGAAAGAAGGGTGATCGAAGATTTTGCCTCGCCCCATGTCTTCCAGCCCGTCGGCGTATCGCCCGAATACCTCGGTTGCCCTCCCCGCAAGCGGCGAGTCGATGTAGACCGGCATGCGAGGCAACCGCCCCGCGTTGAGGAGGCTGGCAATATCGAGAAGCAACTCCTGCGTGCGCTCGAGTGCGAATACAGGAATGATCAGATTGCCGCCTAACGCCATGGCTTGCCTGATCTCTCCCTGGAGCAGTGTGCGCCGTTGTCGAATGGTGGCTTGCTTGTGGGTGTGGTCGCCGTAGGTGCTTTCGCAAATGACATGGTCGAAGCCGGCGGGAGCGGCCGGGTCAGGATAAAAGGCCTTGTGCTCGGGCCCGAGATCCCCGGAAAAAAGCAATCGAAGCCCCCCGACAGCCAGTTCGACCGAAACCGATCCGAGAATATGTGCGGCATTCCAGAGACGCGCGCGGATACCGGGCACCGGCTCGAACCAGGTCTCCAGAGGGATGTCACATGCCCGGAGCGCTGCTTTTGTCCCGTCCCGTTCAGTAAAGATCGGTTCAAGGGGTTGCTCGCCTGCGCGGTCGGGCCGCCGGTTTCGCCTTGCCGTATCATTCTCCTGAATGCGCCCGGCATCGGGCAACATGAACGCGAGAAGATCTCGTGTTGGCGAAGTGCACCAAACCTTTCCGGTAAATCCGGATGAGACCAGCTTGGGCAACAAGCCGCAATGATCGATGTGGGCATGGCTGAGGATGACCGCCTCGATCGCACTCGGCTGGAAAGCGAACGCCTGATGGTTCAGCATCTCCAGGCTGCGTGACCCCTAGAATAACCCGCAATCGATCAGGAGACGCCGCTCCCCGCAGACCAGTTCCATGCAGGAGCCGGTCACGGTGCGGCCCGCACCATGGAATTGCAGTGAAACAGACTCTTCCTCGTTCATCATCGCCCTTCGATCGACCGCCAGCGTCCTGGCGTCTACGCGCCCTCGCTCCTTCTCGCGATCTTCGACAGCAGCGACAATCAGGAGCGATTGCCCTGCCAATCATGCGCATCCGGCTAATAGTCGACGAGCCGGGCCACGGTGTCCGCCAAGCTGTGCTCACGCAGTGGCTTTTCGATGACGCGGGAAAATCCCTCCCGCATTGCCTGGTCGACCAGACGGGGTGAATGATAGGCGGAAACGAGCACTGCCGGCCCCTTCCAACCATTGTTCCGCAGCGCCTGCAGGACGCCAATGCCGTCGATCTCCGGCATCAGATAGTCGGTGACAAGGCAGGCAGCCGCCAAGGCGAGAGGATCGGCAAGCAACGCCTTGCTCGAGGCATAGGAGCGTACATCGTAGCCTTTTGCTTGAAGAAGGAGCTGGATAGAACGGCGGACACCCGGATCGTCCTCAACGAGCATGATGACAGGCCGGGTTGCGTCCAGAATTGGAAGAAGTGCGTTCATGATCGTCCTGACAGACCGGCTGACGAAGTGCCGGATCGGTCAGATGACGGAGAGGCGCCCTTCTGGTCTTTACGTAGTGGTCCTAGGCATCTTTATCGCCAAGGTTGGCCGCGAAGGCGATGCGTAGCGCATCGGACAGGCTCTTAACGTTCAGCTTTGCCATGAGGTTCGCTCTATGCACCTCGACTGTGCGGGGCGATATGCCGAGGTCGAAGGCGATCGTCTTGTTCGGCAGCCCGTCAGCAAGCCCCTTGAGCACATCTTGCTCCCTGCTCGTCAATCCCGCGATCAGCACAGTCGCTTCCGCGGCACGCTCGGAACGCTTACTCAAACCGTCAAGCCGCTCAAAACCGGCGGTGATTGCTTCGATCAGCGTCGCCTTTTCGAACGGCTTCTCAATAAATTCGACCGCTCCAGCCTTCATGGCACGGACAGCGATGGAAATGTCGCCATGGCCCGTGAGGATGATGACCGGCATCGCGACGCCACGCTCGATCAACATCTTCTGCACCTCGAGTCCGTCCATGTCGGGCATCCGGACATCAAGGAGGATGCAGCCGTGCTCGACATGACGAACCTCTCGCAAGAACGCGACGCCCGACGGATAAGTGGCGACCGTATACCCCGACGTCTTCAGCATGAACCCGGCTGAGCGCCGGATCGCCTCCTCATCGTCGACTATGTGGATCATGCGTCTATCCGTCATTGATCGCCTCCGGGTCTGCTCCAACCAGCGTGAAATGAAATTGTGATCCGCCCCCCTTGCGCGGCTCAAGAAAGATACGACCCCCATTTGCCTCGACGATCGTCCGGCAAATCGAAAGCCCAAGGCCCATGCCTTCACTTTTTGTGGTCACAAAGGCGGTGAACAGCTGCCGTGCAACATGTTCCGCAACTCCGGGGCCTGTGTCCGCCACGGTGACGCGGACCATGCCACTGTCTTCTTGCCGTGTGCAAACCCATATCTGCCGCTCAGGCGAGCTTGCCATTGCCTCGACCGCATTGCGGACGAGGTTGATCAGAACCTGTTGTATCTGCACCTTGTCGACCAGTACCAGCACCGCGCCGGTGTCGAAATCGAAATGGGACCGAACACCTTTTTCCTTCGCACCAATCAATCCGAGCGCTGCCGCCTCCGCGATCAGGTCCGGCAGATTCTCAACCGTCTTCTCGACTTCGCCCCGCGCGACAAAATCACGCAGCCGCCGAACGATCTGGCCCGCGCGGATCGCTTCACCAGCTGCGTCGTTCAGCGCCTCGGTGATCATCGGCAAGTCGTCGGAATTGCCTTCTGCCAGTAAATCCCGCACCGCCTCGACATAGTTGGCAACCGCCGTAATTGGCTGGTTGAGTTCATGCGCCAGGGTCGACGCCATCGTGCCCATCGCACTAACGCGGGCGACATGAATGAGTTTGGATTGCAACTCCTCAAGGCGCTCCTGAGTCTCCTGTCGTTCGGAGAGGTCGCGGATGAAGCCGGTGAACACGCGCTGCTTGTCGCTGATCGCCTCGCCCACCGAGAGCTCCATGGGAAAGGTCGAACCATCACTCCGACTGGCCAACACCACGCGGCCAATGCCGATGATCCTGCGTTCGCCGCTGGTAAGATAGCGCTCAAGGTAGCCGTCATGCCGCTCCTTGTCCGGCGACGGCATTAGTCGGCTGACATTTGATCCGACGACCTCGGCTTCCGTATAGCCAAAAAGCTTCTCGGCGGCAGTGCTGAAGGAAATGATGCTGCCCTGTTCATCGATCACGACCATTGCATCGGGTACAGTCGCGAGGATCGAGCGCAGGTGGCTGGCATTCGCTTGCAGTGCACTTTCCGCAGCCCGCTGCTGGGTAGCGTCGCGCACGACCTTGCCGAACCCGCGAAGCGCTCCTTCTTCGTTATACAGCGCAGTGATTGAGACATGCCCCAGGAATTCCGAACCATCTTTACGGACCCGCCAGTCCTCTTCTTCGAATTTGCCAAGCTCGCGCGCGCGCGCGAGATCGGATCCCGGCTTTCCGGCCTCCACAGCATCGACCGGATAGAAGACCGAGCAATGCTCGCCGACTATCTCCGCCTCGCTCCACCCTTTCAGTCGCTCGGCGCCCTCATTCCAGATCGTGACCCGACCCTCGGGGTCCAGCATGTAGATTGCATAGCCTTCGGCGCCGTCGACCAGCAGATTCAGCTCCTCGGCAGCGGCCGCGCCCTCACGCAGACGCGCGGCGACACGCTCATTCTCTTTGCGGGACCGTCGCTGCCAGGGGGCATTGCCCCCAGCGAACAATATGATACCGCCGGCCAAAGCCAGGGCTGTCACAACACTGATCGTATCGAACATGAAGGAGGGTTCGAAGAGTTCGAGCAGAGTCGCAGCGACAATCGACAGGATCGCGGCAAGCAACGCCTGACGGGCGCCGCCGGCAACCGCAGCGACCAAGACGGCAATGCAGAACAGAAAATAGGGCTCGCCAGCGACCAGCCAGGGTTTGAGCGTATAACGCGCAACGACCGCAATCAAGACCGCTGCTACCGTGATGATCGACGCCAGGATCTGGGAACGTCTCACCTGTGCCTCGCTGCCGATCATCATAGATTTACCGGGAAACCAGATGCACGCGGATCAATGCCGAAAAGCCAGGTAAGAATCGGCAGGGGCACAAAATGTTATGCCCCGCACGATCGCGCTTCGGATAGCTCGCGCTCCGGCGCGCGGAGCGCCTCTCAAAGGGCAAAGACATCACGCACTCCCGCTGCCGCCCCGCCAGTCGGGACGGTTGATCGCGCGCAAACATAGGAAAACGCGCCCTGCGTATTTCCCGAAGGTCTTTCATTTCGCAGGCCGCCCGACCGAAGCCGAGAGCCTATGTTCAACGCGCCAATTGCGACCATTTCCTCACGATCAAGATCGGAAAAGGCCAGCGCACGCTATGATTTTCGGCGACGCGTGTCCACAGGGTAGTTTATTCCGACCCGAACCGACTCTTTGCGTGCGCGTTATAATGCGCATCGTTTGCAGCACCCCGAACTACGTATCCTTACAGATATTCGGGGGGCCATCGACGTGAGAGCTTGGTAGCAAAGGAGTTCCACGTTTGACCGATATCCTCCTGGAGATCCGCAATCTGCACGTTTCAGCAGACGGCCTGCCTGTCCTGCACGGCGTGGATTTCACGATCCCGATCGGTGAAACGCATGTGCTGTTCGGCCCGAACGGATCGGGCAAATCTTCGCTCCTCGCGACGATCATGGGCCTTGTGCCCTATCGGGTCACGAGCGGGGAGATCTGGTTCAAGGGTCGGCGTATCGATGCGCTGTCCGTCGATCAACGCGCACAGATGGGCCTCGGTATGTCGTTTCAGCGGCCGCCGGCCTTGGAAGGCGTCACGGTCGAGGCATTCACGGCGGCGATCGGATCCACCGCGCTGCTGGAAACGGAAGCCTTGGCGCTCGATTTCAGCGGCTTTGCCGAACGCGATGTCAATGTCGGGTTCTCAGGCGGCGAGATCAAACGATGGGAGATTCTGAAGCTTTTCCTCAAGCGTCCCGATCTGTGCCTTTTCGACGAACCGGAGAGCGGGGTAGACCTCGAGCATATCGCGGCCGTCGGCAAAGCCATCGACAGGTTGCTCGGGGCCGATACACCCGCCGATCCGCAACGTACCGCGCTTGTGATCACCCATACCGGCTTCATTCTGGACTATATTCACGCCGATGTTGGCCATCTGATGGTCGACGGCCGGATTGTCGGCGCCGGAGATCCACGCACCCTGTTCAGCCACATCAAGGCGCACGGCTACTCTTTGCCGCCGGCCGGCGCAGATATTCAGCAAGCGATCTGAAGGAAGGAATTTTTCGTGGCCAGTCTGCTCGACGACGATATCTCTCCGGAAGAAAAGCAGCAGCTTACTCGCGTCGGCTACAGCGTCGAAGGCGAGCACAGCGGAACGTGCGTGCTAGTGAACCAGGAGGTTCGCCATATCACGGTCAATGACCCTGACGTTGAAATCCTCCCGCTCAAGGGCGCGCTGGCGCGCTACGACTGGGTGCAGGATCTCATGTTTCACCTGATCGACCCGGCTGAGAACGAGCATGTCGCCCAGGCCGCCGAAAGCCGCCATACCCCGGTCGGTCACTTCATCCGCATCCGCAAGGGCACAAAAGTACGGCTGCCCGTGCAGGTCTTCACGCTGCTCGAGACACCGCAGGGTCGCCAGTTCCATCACAACATCACGGTCGTTGAGGAAGGCGCCGAAGTCGAAATGATCTCCGGATCCGCAGTCCCGGCGTCGGTTCATACCGGACACCATCTCTCGATCTCCGAGACCTACCTTCGGGAAGGCGCGACATGCCGCTCCGTGTCCATCGAACACTGGGGATCAGCGATGGAGGTCCATAGTTACGCACGCACCCACGTCGGCAAGGACGCGCGCGTCATTGAAAGCAATATCCAGGTGTCTCCCCTCAAACATCATTACTCGCAAAGCCGCACCGTCATTGAAGACGGCGGCGTCTCAAACGACCAGTCAGTCATCTTTGCGCCGGCCGGTACCGAACGCGTCATGGAGAGCGAGATCCATCTCAAGGGCGTCGGCGCGCGCTCGGCGAGCATCACACGCATGGTCACGGGCGGCGGCACCATCGTCAATCGCACCACCCTCGTCGGCGAAGGGCGGGACACGCGGGGCTTCCTCGGCTGCAACGGACTGAAGCTCAGCGACGAGGGAGAGATTCTGTCGGTGCCGGCGTTGGGAGCCCGCAGCGCCCAGGCTCAGCTGTCGCACGAGGCCTCTATCGGCATGATCGACCAGGCCAAACTTTCCTACCTGATGGTGAGTGGGATGAGCGAGGACGCGGCGAGGGATCTGATCATCCAGGGCTTCCTCAATCTCGACGCCCAGCAGCTCCCGGAAGCCATCCGCATCGAGGTCAGTCGAACGATTGCGGCCGCAAACTCCGGCTCTATGTGAAGCTGGCTATCGCTTTGCAGCGTGATCGCCGATATCAGCACCGCCAGCTTCAAAAATCATCGGGTTAAGCGCTCGCTATTCATCGACGTTTCCCGTTTCCGGCTCAGAGTGACGAGACTGACAGCCAATGTCCACTAGCAGGGCGAGGCCATCGTCACAGCCGGCGCGGGCCTTCATGCAGTCTACCGCGAGACCGGCGCCATCAGCTCCCGTTTGGTTGTGCTGGTCCTGCGCACCCTGCCCTGCATTCCTCAGGGACGGTCATCGCCCTTCGCTCCGCGTATGTTCTGCTTTCGCCACATGCAGCAAGGTGGACACGAAACTGTCAGGGTTGAGCGAAATGGAATCGATTCCATGGTCGACCAGAAAGGCCGCGAAATCGGGGTGATCGCTCGGCGCCTGCCCACAAATTCCAACCTTGATGCCACAGGCATGGGCACGCTGGATGACATCGGCGATCGTGCGGGTCACCGCCTCGTTGCGCTCATCGAAAAGCGGCGCGAGGAGCGCTGAGTCACGGTCCACGCCGAGCAACAACTGGGTCAGGTCATTCGACCCGATGGAGAAGCCATCAAAACGGGCTGCGAAGTCCTCGGCCAGGATGACGTTCGAGGGGATCTCGCACATCATATAGACCTGAAGCCCCTCGTCGTGACGACCGAAGCCATGCCGCGACATTTCGGCAAGCACTTTATCGGCCTCGAGCGGCGTCCGGCAGAACGGCACCATCGCGATAATATTCTTGAAGCCCATATGCTCTCGGGCCCTCTTGAGCGCCCGGCATTCAAGCCCGAAGCCATCGCGGTACCGCTCATCATAGTAGCGCGACGCGCCTCGGAAGCCGAGCATCGGATTCTCTTCGGTCGGCTCAAATCCGGCGCCCCCGATCAGGTGCGCATATTCGTTGGTTTTGAAATCGCTCAGCCGAACGATGACCGGCTTGGGATAATGGGCCGCCGCGATGCGCGCGATCCCGCGCGCCAATGTCTCGATGAAATACGCCTTTCCGTCGGGGAAGCCTTGCGTCAGGGCATCGATCTGCCGGTGCGCCTCAGCATCCCGGACCTGCTCAGGATGGACAAGGGCCATCGGATGGACCTTGATAAGGTTGCTGATGATAAACTCCATGCGCGCGAGACCGACGCCGCTGCTGGGTAACCGCCACCAGCGGAATGCCGCCGAGGGGCTTGCGACATTCACCATCAACTCGGTCCCGACTTCGGGAAGCTCCCCGATGCTCAGTTCCTCATTCCGGAACGGAATTTCACCATCATAAACCGTGCCCCGGTCCCCTTCCGCGCAGGAGAGCGTCACCGCCTGCCCTTCGTGCAGCAACTGAGTGGCCGTGCCTGTTCCCACAATGGCGGGGACGCCGAGTTCGCGACTGACAATGGCGGCATGGCTCGTCGCGCCCCCATGATCGGTGATGATGCCGGCAGCGCGCTTCATCACCGGCACCCAGTCGGGATCGGTCATTTCAGCGACGAGAACAGCTCCATCGCGGAAGCCGACAATGTCCTTAGGATCGCGGATGAGGCAGACCTCGCCGCTGGCGATCGCCTCTCCAACCGCGGCTCCGGTCAGAAGAGGCGTTCCGGACCGTTCAAGCCGATAGGTTCTCAGCGTCGTCGTATCGCGTAAGGATTGCACGGTTTCCGGCCGGGCCTGGACGATGAACAGCTCACCCGTTTCACCGTCCTTCGCCCATTCCATGTCCATCGGCTGGCCGTAATGCTCTTCGATAATGATTGCCCAGCGTGTCAGTTCGAGGATTTCCTCGTCTTCCAGCACAAATCGCGATCGTTCCGACGAGACGGTATCGACGATATTCGTCCGCGCACTTCCTCCGGATGCGTAAATGAGCTTGCGGGCTTTCTCACCCAGGCGCTTCTCGACGATGGGATGGCAATACCCATTCATGGCGAGCGGCTTGAAGACGACATAGTCGTCCGGGTCCACCGATCCCTGGACGACGGTCTCCCCCAGCCCCCACGCTGCGCTGATGACGGCCACATCGGGAAAGCCGGTCTCGGGATCGATCGAGAACATCACACCCGCACCGGCCAGATCGGATCTCACCATCAACTGGATGCCGATCGACAGCGCGACATCGAGATGGTCGAAACCCTTTGCCTCGCGATACGCTATCGCGCGATCGGTAAACAACGAGGCGTAGCAGCGCCGGCAGGCATCCAGCAGCGCTCGTTCTCCCAAGACATTGAGGAATGTCTCCTGCTGCCCGGCAAAGCTTGCATCCGCCAGATCCTCAGCAGTCGCGCTCGATCGCACCGCAAGCGCGACTTCCTTCTTGCCTGACCGGCGGGACAGCGCGCGATAGGCATCCCGAATAGCGGCTGCAACGTCTTCGGGCAGGTCAGCGTCGAGGAACAGGCGCCGGATCGCTTCGCCGGTATCCTGTAAGGTGGATTGCCCTGCCCGGAATGCCTCGATCGATGCATTGAGCGGAGATCGGATGTCATGCGCCTCGACCAAGGCCCTGTAAGCGTTCGCAGTCGTGGCAAAACCACCCGGAACGCGGATACCGCGATGTTGCAGAGCGCTGATCATCTCACCAAGCGAAGCGTTCTTGCCGCCGACACTGGCGACATCGGTTTTGCGCGCATTTTCGAGCCAGACAATATAAGGGCCGCCACCGTCAGCCAGAAAGGCATCCGCCGGCGGGGTTTGAACTGCGCTGATTGAATGAGTCTGCATGACCTCAGCATGACGCCTCAGTCCTGCACGGATATAAGGGATATCCCCAAGTCCGAGGCGATGATGGAGGGACGACGCTTGGTGGCGAACTCGCGGAAATAGGAGATGCTGTCGCCAACGCTCGCGAGAGGATTGACATTATGTGCAAAGGAGATGCCGCATCAAGCGTCATAAAACCACATCACGCGCGGAACCACGTCGAACCTAGCGTCGCGGAGGCGGATCTTCATTCCGAGGGCAAGCCGCGCATCTTTCTTGACCAGCGCCCCGCCGCTTGAAAATGTCACCGATAAGGAGAGGCGCCCATCGAAACGAGCATGACCAGGAGCGTTGATGACGAATATAGTGACAGTGACCCTCAACCCCGCCATCGACGGCGCATGTGCGGCGCAGGAAGTGCGACATACGCATAAGATCCGGACCACCAATGAACGCTATGATGCAGGTGGAGGCGGAATCAATGTGGGCCGGGTCATACAAAGATTGGGCGGAGACGTGATTGCCGTCTATCTTGCCGGCGGCGCGACAGGGACGGTGCTGAACAGTCTCGTCGACCAGTATGCGCTCCCCCGGCTGTGCATCGATATCGAAGATCACACGCGGATCAGCCTTGCGGTTCATGAAGCCAGCACAGGCCGGGAATATCGCTTCGTGCCCGAGGGGCCACACATTGCCGAGACAGAATGGCAGACCTGCCTCAATGCTTTGGAATCCCTCGACTTTGATTGGCTTGTCTTGAGCGGGTCCCTGCCAAGAGGCGTTCCGGAGGATTTCTATATATGGGCCGGCGATGTCGCACGGAGCCGTGGGGCACGTGTCGTTCTCGACACATCGGGTCCAGCGCTCGCACGCACCCTGGCCTCTGGCGGGATCTTCCTCGTGAAACCGAGTCTGGGAGAGTTCGAACAGTTGATGGGCACGCCCTTGCGCGACCCGGACACGCTAATGGCGGCCGCTCGATCGCTCATGGCGCGGGGCCAGACGACTCATCTTGCCGTCACGATGGGCCATGATGGCGCCCTGCTCGCGAACGCGGATGAGGTATTGCGCCTGCCGGCAATCGCCGTCGCGGCGCAAAGCGCAGTTGGTGCAGGCGACAGCTTTGTCGGGGCGATGACCCATGCCCTTGCCACCGGGCATAGCGCGCACAACGCCTTCAGGTACGGGCTGGCCGCAGGAACAGCGGCGGTGATGACGCCGGGCAATGATCTTTGTCACCGCGATGATGTGGAACAGCTATTCGCCCGGTCGACGCAATAAGCGAGACCGCATCTGGTGATCAAGTTCCATACAGCGCTCAGGTTCCGGCTGGCGGGACGAGCTCGACATGGACAATCCTCGTGCTGCCATCGTCGGGGAACGGGATGATCGCCTCGTCCCACACCGCCCCATCCACCCTGATCCGTTCCACGCCGGTCGCGAGGCCGGCCGGATTATCCACCCGGATCTGCAGGCTTCCCGACGCGCGTGTGACGCGGGCCTCAAAATGCGACCAAGTCGGCGGCAGGCAGCACGACATGGCGATTCCGCCTTCCACCAGCCGCAGTCCCAATATCTCTTCAATCGCCCAACGCCAGACCCAGCCAGCAGCGCCGGTGTACCAGCTCCAGCCCCCGCGCCCGACATGCGGGGCCGCCCCAGCAACATCGCCCGCAAGCACATAGGGTTCGGTTCTGTACACCGCGGTCTCGACAGGGCTGCGGCCATGGTTGATCGGATTGATACGCTCGAACAGCGCCATCGAGCCCTGGCCGTCACCCAGTCGCGCGGTGGCAATGCCGAGCCATGCAGCGGCATGCGTATATTGCCCGCCATTCTCGCGGATGCCCGGCGGGTAAGCCTTGATATAACCTGGATCGCGCGGCGTCCGGTCGAACGGCGGTGTCAGCAGCCGGATGATGCGATCGTCATCACGCACCAATTCCCGTCTCGCGGCGGCAACCGCGCGACCGGCCCGCGCCTTGTCGCCTGCGCCGGACAGAACCGCCCAGGATTGCGCGATCGCGTCAATCCGGCATTCTTCATCGTTGTGCGATCCCCAGGCACGACCATCATCATCGAATGCGCGCAGATACCAATCGCCGTCCCATCCGGACCGTTCGATGGCTTCTCCCAACCTGCTCGCGCGCTGCGTCCAGCGGTCCGCGAGTTCCGGGCGGCTCGTGCCGCACAGTCTCACAAAACCATCGATCGCCGTGATCAGGAACCATCCCAGCCAAACGCTCTCGCCGCGACCATGCTCGCCGACCCGATTCATCCCGTCATTCCAGTCGCCGGCTCCCATGAGCGGGAGACCGTGTGCGCCCAGGCGATAACCGCGATCGAGCGCGCGTTCGCAATGCTCAAATAGCGAAGCCCGGTAATCGGTTACATCGAAGCGGGCATAGCGATCGGATTCTCCTTCGGAAAGCTGCGGGCCGCGCAGGAAGGGCAGCTCTTCATCGAGGATCGCGCGGTCACCCGTCGCCTCGACATAGGTCGCGGTCGCATAGGGCAACCACAGCATGTCGTCCGAGCAGCGCGTCCTCACGCCGCGATCGAAGGGCGGATGCCACCAGTGGAGGACATCGCCTTCCTCGAACTGGTGCGCGGCCGCCGCGAGGATTTGCGCGCGTGCCGCCCCCGGATCACTGTGGAGAAGCGCCAGCACATCTTGCAACTGGTCACGATAGCCAAAAGCGCCGCCGGCCTGGTAGAAGCCGGCGCGCGCACGAACCCGAGCGCTGGTCACCTGATAGGGTAGCCAGCGATTGACCATGATATCGAACGCTGGGTCAGGCGTGGTCACGCAAACCGCGCCGAGGCGGGTCTCCCAGGCTTGGCACACCTGCACAATGCCGCGATCGATCGCCGCAGGATCCTGCCAACGTTGCGCGAGCGCGACCGCATGGGCGCGGTCCGTGCCCTGTCCAAGCACGAAGCAAACCTCGGCTGTCTCACCCGGGGCGATATCGAGATGGACCTGCAGCGCCGCGCAGCAATCGCCGCCGGCCGCCTGCTGCCGCCCGCCCAGGTCCCATTTGTCCAGACCCTGCGGACGGCGCGCATCGCCGTCACGCCCAATGAAGTCCGAGCGCGACGTCGTCACGCTGTGTGGCGGCACCGTGCTCGTCAGAAAAGCAGTCCGATCCTGGAACTCCTCGTTCCACGGATTGGTGGCGAGAAGCACATGCGCGCCCGCATCATAGTCCGCAGCACGCAGCGGCGCCGATTCGCCGCGCACAGCGCCGAGCAACCACTCGGCATAATAGGTCGCAGTAACCCGGCGAGTTCGGGGGAGGAGATTGCGCAGACGCAGGCGGACGAGCTTCACCGGATCGTCACTTGGAACGGCAACGGTCAATTCCTGGGCAAGGCCCTCGCTCTCTCGCTCCCAGATCGTGTAGCCGGCACCGTGGCGCACCCGCGCGGCGGAATCGCCCCCGGCCGGTTGTGGGGTGGTCGTCCACACCCGCCCGTTCTCCTCGTCTCGCACATAGAGGATTTCCCCCTGCGTGTCTTTGACTGGGTCGTTGTGCCAGGGAGTGATGCGGTTCTCACCGCTGTTGGTCGCCCAGCTGAACCCGAGTCCCGCCTCCGTGACGATCGTGCCGAACCCGCTGTTGGCGAGCACATTCGACCAGGGTGCAGGCGTTTGCACCCCAGGCGCAAGCGCGACGACATACTCCCTCCCGCCGTCCGTGAAGCCGCCCAGTCCGTTATCGAAGGCGAGGCTTTCCCTCGAAGGTGACGCTCCTGGCGCTGGCACCTCGACCGGCCCCTCCGGCACGACAGGCGTGAACCGAGGGCCCGACAACGGCTCGGCGTCAAGACGCGAAAGCTGATCGGCGATAGACCCTCCCCGCTCATCGAGCCGAAGATGCGCGGAGCGCTCGAGCAGCCGCGCGCGGTCGCCATCGGCACGGTCGATGCCGACCAAATGGACGCCGCCATTCTGGCCCAGCTGATCCTGGACGCCCGCATCCCGCAGGACCGCCAGCAAACGTTCGCGTACCGGCTCGAGATAGCCCTCGGCGCCTTCGTGCATTACGACAAGATCGACGGCCACGCCGCGATGCCGCCAGAGCTGATGCGCGGAAAGCAGGAACCGCAGCAGGCCCGACCGCTCCGTGTCTCCTCCGCCTAGCAGGAGGATCGGATGATCGCCCGATATACCAAGCGCCCAGAGATCTTGGCGGCTCGCTCTCCCCCTGCCCACGCCCTCGTAAGTCGCTCGTGGCGGTGCGGGTTGAAGTAGCCGGGACAACAGCTTCTGGGCCTCGGGAACGCGATGAGGCGCGAGCCCTAGCGTATGCAACTCGCGCGCCACCGCGGTTGCCGCGTCGCTTACCGCCCAGTCCATGGACGGGATCGTTGTGTACCGCTCCGCGATCTCCTGCACGGTCTCGCGGGATCCGGCCGCGATCGTCAGGAATGCGATCTCACGTCGGCCGAAGGGCGGTATCTCAATCTCCGCCTGCAGGCCGATCACCGGATCGAGCGTCCAGCCAAGACCACCGGGCAAGCTGTCGCGGTTCAATGCCGCCGGCGCTGATTCATGACCGTGCCGACCCAGAAATGCGAGGCGATCGGTTTCGACGCCTCGCACGCGCAGGCCTGGCTCATCGGCGATCGCGCGGTGAAGGAGCACCGGGGGGCTTTCCTTCGGATCGCGTGCGCGGCGGCTGAACAGAAGACCGTCCATTGCGGGGAGCATTTCGCTGCCAACGAACAGCTTGCTGAAGGCAGGGTGGCGCGCGGCATCGGCGGCCGGCGCAAGAACGACCTCGGCATAGCTCGTGAAATCGATGGTGCGCGTCCGATCGGTTTCATTGACGACCATGATGCGGCGGATCTCGACATCGTCGCCGTGCGCGATCGAGACGGTCATGCTGGTGGCGATGCCATGATCGCGTCGGTGATATTCGACTTGATGCTCGTGGAATCGAGTGTGAACGTCAGTCGCTCCCGAGCGGATCGGCTCCGGACCGGCGGACCATAGCGCGCCCGAAGCCCGTTCCCGCAGATAAATCGACATCCCGCTGCCGGAGGGAGATGCGTCCGACCGTGTCAGCGCGTGCCGACGCCAGTGGAGACTGCCACTCCCGCCCTCGGCCAGGCGGCTCGCCATGCGGCCGTTGCCGATAACATGAACCGCGATCGTTCGACCTGAGGTTTCCGCCGGCCAGCTGTGCAGGGGAGGGATGGCGCCCTCCGGCACCGGCGCAACTTCGCGTGTTTCGATCCGCGAGATTTCGGGAGGCAGTTCCCAGGGGATGCGCTCGTTCAGCAGCAGGTCGATCGTGCGGATATGCGGATCTGCATGGAACCAGTCGACGAATATGTCGCCGCACAAGGCATTGCCCATCGCCGCCAATGCCATGCCCTGATGATGGGCCATATAGGAACGGACGATCGCGAATCGGTCGCCTGCCGGAACCCGCTCCGGCGTGAAATCGACCGCTTCGTAGAAGCCGTAGCGACCGATCAGTCCAAGCGCTGCGAGCTCGCGCATGTTCCGGATCGCTAGCCCCGGCCGCGCGGCCAGCGCCAGCGCGGTCGCGTAGGGCGCCACCACCAGGTCCCGCGACAGGCCCCGGCGCAAGCCGAGCGCGGGAACGCCAAAGGCGTGATAGCCATACACGCGATCGGCACCCATCGATGCGAAGGAGGATTCGGAAATACCCCAGGGGATATTGCGCGCAGCGCCATAGTCACGTTGCAGATCGACGGCGCTCCGATCGCTTTGTCCCAGCAATGTCTCCGGATCGCTGCGCAGGAACAGGTTGGGCATCAGATACTCGAACATCGAGCCGTTCCATGACACCAGAGCAAGCCCACGGGCCTGTTTGGTGATCGGACGGCCAAGCGAGAACCAATGCTCGGCAGGCACGTCTCCCTTGGAGATGGCAAAAAAGCTTGCCAGCCGCGCCTCGCTCGCGAGCAGATCGTAATGATGCGGGTCGATCCGATCGGCGCTCACATTATAGCCGATATTGAATAGCTTGGTCGTTGCATCAAACATCAGGGCAAAGTCCATCGCCTCGGCTTGCCTTGCAGCATCCGACGCAAGGCGTTCGAGATCATCGCGCAACGCCGCGGACGTGGCCGCTCCGAGGTCAAGTGCAGCGCCCAGTTCGCGCGCCCAATCACGGATACCGCCCTCCGCTTGGCTCTGTTCGAAGGCGGCGATGGTCGCGCGAGCCCGCAGGGCGGTCGCTTCCGAGCCCGCCGACAAGGCATCGACCAGCATCGGACGAAGCCCATCGGCGATTTCGGAGCAGCCTTCGGGCGGCGCCTCGAGAAGCGGCTGCCACGGCAGCAGAGTGTCGACATCGCGCTGCATCGCCCGAAGGTGATGATCCGCCCGCTCGACCCAGACCTGGACTTCGTGCAGCGCTTCGGTCGGAAGCATGTCCCCCATGGCGATGATGTGATGGACCTGGCCCTGCAGCTGCCCGCAATCCCGCTCGAGCAGGGTGCTGAGGCGCTGATGCCAGGCCGCCGGTTCCCCGGGCGCAGTCCTCGCGGATTCGCGCATCGCGGCGACGAGTTTGCGGCAGGCGCCGTCGCCATCGATGCCCTCCACGCCGAGCGCCTCGGCGAGAAGATCGAGCACATCGACAAAGCCATCCCAGCGCTGGAGCGAAAGAATCGGCGCACGCACCGCCTCGCGGCAGGCGCTCTTCGCGACCACCAGACTGACCGCCAGATTGCCGCTGTCGACGGCTGACACATACCGCGGTTCAAGCGCCTTTCCGGTGCGGGTATCGTACCAATTCAGCATATGGCCGCGATACCGCTCGAGACGGTCGAGGGTATCGAGGACGTTCCGCAGGCGGACAGCGACTTCGTTCGCACCGATATGGCCGAGCTTCCACGCTGTCAGCGTCGAGAGAATCATCATGCCGACATTGGTCGGCGATGTGCGATGCGCGGTCGCTTCGTCGGGAGGCGCCTGATAATTGTCAGGCGGAAGCCAATTGTCCTCGGGCCGCACGAATGTCTCGAAGAACAGCCATGTTCGCCGCGCGAGCCGACGCAGAAACAGGCGATCCTCACCATCCAGCGTCTCGACAGAACGCGCGACCGGACGCGTGATCCAGATGGCGATCTCGGGCGCGAGCAGCCAGAGCAGCAAGATAGGGCCCGCGATCAGCAGGACCTTCGGATCGGTCAATGCCAGCGCTCCGGCAATGACAATCGCGAAAAGGGGCGACACCCACATCGCGCGCCACGCGGCCCACCTCGGATCGAGCGTCGCGACATGGGCTGACATCTGCGCGGCCGCCGTCCATTCGAGAAGACGGCGCCTGGTAGCGAGCCGGGTGAGAGTGGTCACGATGGCCGAGAGTGCGATCGCGCTGTCGCTCACCAGGAAGGTGATCGCGAGGGCCCACCGGCCGGCATGGTCCGACAAGCGCCGCAGCACCCCCTGGAGCACGCCGCGCCGCCGGCCCTGGGCAAGGCCGGTCACCAGGTCGGTAAACAGATAGGCAGCCGGGGCAGCCAGCGCGAGCAATGTCCAGACAAGGGGATTACCCCCCAGCAGGAACCAGCCGCCGATCAGCAGGGCGACAAGGCTCGCCGGAACGACACTGCGCCGCAGATTGTCGAAGATCTTGAGCCGGTCGAACCATGTCAGGCGGTTGCGCACGCGGTTACCATCGGCGCCCGGGACCAAAGGAAACAGCCAGGCCACGATCTGCCAGTCCCCACGGACCCACCGGTGCCAGCGCCGGCTATAGTCGAGATAGCCTGCGGGAAATCCTTCATAGACGATGATGTCGCTGGCGAGCCCCGCCCGTCCGTGCAGACCTTCGAACAGATCGTGGCTCAGCAGCGTGTTTTCCGGGATGCGGCCAGCGAGGCTGCGTTCGAAGGCCGCGACATCGTAGATGCCCTTGCCGACGAATATGCCTGTTCCAAAAATGTCCTGATAGACGTCCGAAACCGCCCGGGAATAAATGTCGATCGCCGTGTCACCCCCGAAGAAATGGGTAAACAGCGACCGCCCACTGTTTTCGGGCGCGATCTCCACGCGTGGCTGAAGGATGGTGTATCCGCTCGACACCCGGCCTGAGCGCGGATCGAAATGGGCCATGTTGAGCGGGTGCGCGAGGGCGGCCACCATCTGGTTGACGACGCCGGGCGGCAATCGGGTATCGGCATCGGCGGTCACCACGAAGCGGAGACCGGCAAGGCGGCCGGGGTCACCGGTCGTAACGCTGAAAGGCGTCGATGTCCCGTGAAGGATCAGGGCGTTGAACTGCGCAAGCTTGCCCCGCTTTCGCTCCCACCCCATCCAACAGCCCTGGGCCGCGTTATAGAGCCGCGGCCGGTGGAGAAGATGAAAAGGACCCTTCCCGTCCGGGCCGGGATAGCGTCGATTGAGGCGGTCAATTCCTTCGATCAGCGCCCGTTCGATCGCGCCATCGCCAGGCATCGCTTCCGCATCAGCATCAGCATGATCGCTCAGCAGGACGAACCGGAGCGAGGGATCGGAGTTGGCCAGCCGATGACTTTCGATCCGCTGCAGCACAGGCGCGATATCGTCGACATTTCCAACAATGACGGGCATGACCACCGCGGTCCGGCAATCGGCGGCGATGCCCTTTTCAAAGTCGAGCTTGGGCAGCACGCGCGGCGCGACCAGCAAGGTCACGAGCCAATTGACGAAGGTCAAGCTCAGGACCGACGCCGGGATCGTGATCAAAGCGATTCCGATCAACCACGAGGAGAGCTTGGCCTCGACGGTCAGAAGATAGGCAGCGGGCAATATGAAGCCGGCGATGCCGACCAGAATGAGCGCGGCCGTATAGAGCGCGGCGGGATAGCGGGCCAACCACCGGCCAAGCGAGACAAATGTCAGCGCGCGCGCATGAAGAGCGTCCTCGAACGCCGGCCGGCCGGCACCGACCAGCCAGTAGCCGATGTGACCCGTGGGGAGATCGCCCTGGGTGTAACACTGGCTGAGCAGCCGCTCCGCCACATCCCACTCGCTCAGACCGCTGTGGGCTGCGAGCTGTTCGACGGCGTGCCGATACCGATCGCGGGTGTCGAAATCCATGCGCGCGTAGACGGCTGCCGGATCGCGTCGCAGGATGGCTTCCACCCTGCTGACCCGATCGAAGAACATTTTCCAGGGGATCGACGAGATGACCGCCAGATTGGCGATCGCCCTCGATACGCATTCGGTATCGTCTGCGCCTGCGGACAGCTGCCCCTCGGGGTGGATCTCGAAGGGCGGCGGCACATCCTTGAAGAGCCGTGCGAATCCCGCAATCAGCAGTTCCAGGCAGGCAAGCCGCAGCATTGTCGGGAATGCCCAGAGCTCGGCGATGCTGAGCGGCTCTTCATCCTGATACCGGTCGATAAACTCCACCGCCGAGCCAAGCGCGATTTGCAAGTGCGATGCGCGCAGCAGGGAATGGGCGAGCATGTAGACGCGCGGGGCTCCCCTCGCCTGCTCCCCGGCAATGCCCGGCAGCCGCTGGTAGAAGCTGGGGGGCAGGTCCTCGCCGATCTGCAGGATCGCACGCTGAACGTGGTAATCATTGTCCAGCAGCCATTCTGCGGCGACGGCGTTGCGGCTGTCAGCGGTGCTTGCTGCGTCTCGTGCACGCCTCAACCATTTTGGTAGCGAAGAAAGCTCGGCCCAAACCGGGACAGTCTCGGCGCGCGGCATCCGTCCGGCCAGTTGGTGTCGGATCGCACTTTCATCGGCCGACGCTGCAATTGGCGCAGCCGACCGGTCAATGTCCGCCATGCGTCAAGCTTGCCCGACCGAAGGACGCCGCAGATGGATGCTTTCGTCCCGCAATCCTGCGGTCTCGCTCTCCCGCGGGCGCACGATGAGAAGCGGAACGGGCGATTGCGCCATCAGATAGGCAGAGACGCTGCCATAGCGCAGGTCGGCATGATGCCGCCCGCCATGTCCCCGTGCAGACAGCACGACCAGATCGGCCGCCTCGCTGCGGATCAGGTCGACCAGGGAGGCACGGACGTCGTCGCTTCGATGCGACAGCGTGCGAACATGAACCCCATTCTGCGCAAGATAGGCTTTGACCCGCGCAAGATAGGCATTCGCTGTTCGCTCGTTGCGCTCGACGACACGGGTGCGAAGCTGGATGTCATCGGGCTCGAGCGGACCGATTTCGGTCAGTTCAGGCGTCGGCACGACATGAACGAGGATCAGTTCGGCATCGTTGGCTCTTGCCATCCGTACAGCGAGCGGAAGCACGCTTTCGGCCCAGGCGGAGCCATCCACTGGCACCAGGATCCGCCGGTAGCGCGGTACCGGATCGGCGGTGGCATCGTTGGGCACGAGCAAGATCGAGCCAGGCGCCCGCCCTGCGACATTGTGGACCGTGCTACCTATCCGACGTGGATCAACGTCTTCCCCCGCGCCACGTCCAAGAATGATGACGCATTCAGCCTTGCCGTTGGCGTAGCGGCAAATCTCATCGACGGTCCGGCCTTCCGCAAGGGCGATGTCGGCGCGCCGAGACGGCTCGCCCGCGATCATTGCGAGACCACCCAGCATTTTGCGAGCGTCATGACGGCGCATATCCCATTCGATTGGATCGGGCCGGGGGTCGCGCACGGCCTGAGCCTCGATAACCTGCAGCAATGTGACCGGCGCACCCAGCGCCTTGCCCACCGCAAGCGCGTGCGGGACAATGAAGTCGGCGTGCGGGCCGCGGCCCACGCAAGCAATGATGTTGAACGTTGCCTTGGCGGGCTCAGTCGTCACGATTGGCGAAAGCGTTTTGCATGCCGGCATGTCACGATCTCCTCTGGTCGTTCGTGAAACGCGACGTCTGCTCACGAGCAGGGCTTGTCGTGCGGGCAACAGGCACGCTCGCATCGAGCCAGCCGGGCCGCCGCTAATCGCGTCTTTCAATCCAGCGTGGCGGAACGACAGTCCTGCCGAAATACGGGGATTCCCGGATAGGATTACACGCGGACTGCGCCCCTTAGGATAAGGGATGAGCGAGCTTGTCGTTCCTTCTCCAAGATCCCGCGACCTCTAGGTAGACTCCCCAATAGGGCCGATTCTGGCCCAGCCCTAATCTTTGGCCCGATTCGGCATAGGAAATTCAAATGGCTCATGGACCTGCACTGGAAGTGCCGCGGCAGTCGGAGGCTCTGTCCGCGTTGGAACCGATCCTCGTCGCTCAACGGTTTTTGGCAGCGCCGATGACGTTTTACACTCTCTGGTGGACCGCGGTGGTCGATACTTTCTACCCACACATTCCGCGCCTTCCACACCCGCACCATTTTCATCAGGACCATGACCAGCTGGTCATACCCGAGCCGATTGAGGAAACAGGTGAGCATGCTCTGTTTGCCTGATCCCATTGGTGCCAGTCGATGCTCGTGCCGGAAGGATTGCGCGGATGGCGTGTTCGGTGGGAGTCTTGCCCACCGTGTTCTCCGCGCCCCGGGCCGGATCTGACCACATGGCGGCAAAGCGATCAGGAGCGCCCTGCCAAGACGCCCAGAAAGATATTATCGCCTTCCTCGAGAGCGGCGAGGCTTTCGACAGCCGCGAAATCCCCCGGCGCATCGACACCCACTGCGCCAGCATATTTCTCGAAGCGGATCGGGCGTGGAAGATCAAACGTGCTGTGACGTTCGGCTATCTCGACTTCTCTACGCCCCAGCGACGGCGCGACGCCCTTGAAACCGAACTGCGCCTCAACCGGCGGACAGCGCCGCAACTCTATCGTGCCGTGCATCCCATCAGCCAAAGCCCTGATGGCCACCTCGAAATCGGAGGCCTCGGAGATTCGATCGACTGGATTCTCGAGATGCAGCGCTTTCCCGACGATGCGTTGCTCAACGAGAAGGCCGTCCATGGGCATCTCGATGAGCGAATGCTGATGGCGCTCGCCGATCAGATTACCGCCTTCCATGCTGCAGCCGAAGTCTTTGCAGCCGACACTGGCTCGGCCCGCTTTCGCAGCGTGGTCCAAGGCAATGTCGACAGTATGGCGAGTTGCCCTGATATCCTCGATCCCGAGCAATCCAGCCTCCTCGGCAAGCAACTGCTCGATCTGACAGCGGAGATGGCGTCGTTACTCGATGCTCGCGGTGCACGGGGCCGCGTGCGCCACGCCCATGGCGATCTTCACCTCGCCAACATCGCTCTCATCGAGGACAGGCCCACGCTGTTCGACTGCCTCGAATTCAGCACCGAGCTCGCCACGATCGATGTCCTCTACGACCTCGCCTTCCTGTTGATGGACCTTTGGCACCGTAACCTGCGCACCGAAGCCAATCTCGTCTTCAATCGCTATCTGGATGTGTCAGGCGAAGATGAAGGTGGCATTGCGCTGATGCCGCTCTTCCTATCAGTGCGTGCCGCGATACGGGCCCATGTGCTTGCTGCGCAGGCGATGCGTGCCGGCGCTGAGCGATCGACGGTCGACAATGCCCGCAGCTATCTCGATCTGGCGCTCGCTCTCCTTCGGCCCGCGCGACCGCGACTGGTTGCTATCGGCGGATTGTCTGGAACGGGCAAATCCAGCTTGGCACGTGTGCTGGGCGGAGGCATCGGGCGCGCACCGGGAGCACGGATCCTTCGCAATGACGTTCTGCGTAAGCGTCTTGCCGGGCTTCCGCCCGAGGAGAGGCTGCCTCGGGGCAGCTATTCTGATCGGGCAGCCGAATTGGTCTATGACTGCGCTGACAAGCTGGGCCTAGCTGCCTTGTCCTGCGGGCAGTCCGTCGTTGTGGATGCAGTGTTCGCGCAGCGCTCCCATCGAATTGGAATCGAGGCGGTCGCCGAACGAGCCGATGTGCCCTTCAGCGGGCTGTGGCTTGAAGCGGCGTCAGATACCCGACTGCGTCGAGTCGAAGGGCGCGGTGCCGACGCATCGGATGCCGATGCCGCCGTTGCAAAGGCACAGGGCGATCTGACGATTGGCGATCTGGGGCAGTGGCAATGCATTTCGGCAACAGGTCCGCTCAGGGAGATGGCGGCCACCGCCCGCCGCATCCTGGGATCGCGCACCCACGAAGTATGAGTCATTGAGTGCAGTCGAACTTGTTTACCATCAATGCTCCAGCCGGATGGCAGTCGCAGCGTACAACAGCTCAGCCGCTCACGATCACGTGGCCAGCGCGGAGATAAGTATATCACCCGATATTTGGCTTTGGGCGGGCGGCTTAGATTTAGTGCGTATCCATTGGTTATGCCGGCCCGGTAATACGCGAACGCGGGCAGAGGCCGGAGATGATTACAGGAGATACCCCGATGAGCTATGCTACGATGATGGTCCACCTCGAGCTCGGCAAATCGAATGCCGATCTGCTGACGATCACCGGCGACCTCGCCGAGCGGTTTCAGGCGAGCGTAATCGGCATCGCCGCATGCCAGCCGATCCAATATGTCTATGGCGACGGCTTCATATCCGGCGCGGTGCTGGACCAAAATCGCGCGGAGATTCAGCAGGAGGCCGCCGCAGCTGAAACGGAATTCCGGGCGGTGCTCGGCGACAGAGTGACCGATCTCGACTGGCGGTTTGCGATTACCAGCGCATCGATCGCCGACTACATCGGCGAAGAGGTCCGCAGCGCGGATCTCCTGATCTCAAAACCGGACCGGGGCGGCTCTCTGCTCGATCGGACGCGAAACGTCGATATGGGTGACTTGATCATCCGCGCCGGTCGGCCGGTTCTTGTTGTGCCCGCCGGCGCGACCAGGCTCACACCTGACCGGGTGATGATTGCGTGGAAGGATAGCCGGGAGGCGAGGCGGGCAACGCTCGACGCCCTGCCCCTGCTGGAAATGGCATCGCACGTCACGCTCGTCGAGATCGCCTCGGAAGACGATACGGCGCAGGCGGGCAAGCGACTCGACGATGTCGCGGACTGGTTCAAGCGCCACGGTATCGCGGCTGTACCGCTTGTGGTGCGCGCCACAGGTGACGATGCGTCCGCGATCGAAGCCGTTGCGCAGGAGCAGTCCGCCGACGTGATCGTGGCGGGCGCCTACGGCCATAGCCGTCTGCGCGAATGGGTGATGGGTGGAGTCACCGCCGATCTTCTTCTGGCCGCCAACCGGTGCGCCCTCCTCTCCCATTAATAACAAAGCTGGCAAAGGTCTGACATCAACATGCAGGCGATGGTGCTGAACGAACTTGGTCGGCCCCTCGTCTGGACCGACCTTCCGGACGCTCGCCGGGACCGGGAGAGATCCGCGTCAAAGTCTCCGCATGCGCTGTCTGCCGGACCGATCTCCATGTTGTCGATGGCGATCTACCCAACCCCGTCCTTCCCATCATTCCCTGTCATGAAATCGTCGGCCGCATCGATGCGCTCGGTGAGGGCGTACGAGGACTGGGATTGGGAGACCGGGTCGGGATTCCCTGGCTTGGGCATAGTTGCGGAGCCTGTTCCTATTGCATGGCGGGGCGGGAAAACCTTTGCGACCACCCCCTTTTCACCGGTTTCACGCGCGATGGTGGGTTCGCGACGTCGGCGATCGCCGACGCGCGCTACGCCTTTCCACTCGGCAAGACAGATGATGACATGTCACTGGCCCCTCTTCTGTGCGCCGGCCTGATCGGCTGGCGCTCGCTCGTCATGGCCGGCGAAGGGCATCGGGTCGGGCTCTACGGGTTTGGCGCTGCCGCGCATATCGTCGCGCAGGTGGCGCGATGGCAGGGCCGTTCCGTTTTTGCTTTCACCCGCCCCGGGGATGTCACCACCCAGGCGTTCGCCAGATCCCTCGGTGTCACCTGGGCAGGCGGCTCCGACGAACAGCCGCCCGAGCCTCTTGACGCGGCCATCATCTATGCGACCTCCGGCGAGCTTGTTCCTGCTGCCCTCAAAGCACTGCGCAAAGGCGGACGCGTCGTGTGCGCCGGCATTCACATGAGCGAGATACCAGGCTTCCCCTATGACCTGTTGTGGGGAGAACGGCAGATAATGTCGGTCGCCAACCTGACGCGCCAGGATGGTCTCGACTTCCTCGGGCTGGCGCCGAGGATCGGCATCGTCACGCGTGCGAACCGCTATGCTCTCGATCAGGCCAATCAGGCGCTGAGCGACCTTAGAGCAGGACGGTTCGAAGGCGCGGCCGTCCTCGTTCCATAGCTTTGTCCGGGCCGGCTCCCGGCCGGCCCGGCTACCCATGATCGGACACGCACTGACGACCGAGCCGCTTTGAGGAATTAGGCGACCGTGATTTCGTTGCGGACATCGGTCACGCCGGGTGCGGCCCAGGCGGTTGCAGCAGCCACCTGCCTGTCATGGGGCGACGTAACCGTCCCTGCCAGAACGACCTTGCCATCATCCGCGCTGACCGTGACGGTCTTCGGATCGAAAAACCACGACCGATGCAGCGCATGCATGATCTCGTCGCTGATATTGTTCACGTCGACCTTGCGCTTGATCGCGACCTTATTGGAAATGCCGCTCACGCCATTCAGGCGCAGGAGTGCCTGCGAGGCATTGTCTTTCTGGTAGTGCCAGTCGACCTCGCCGGTCAGCGTAATCCATCCCTTTTCGACCTGCGCCTTGATGGCATCGCGCGGAAGAGAGACATCCCACGCGAGTCGATGAACCGCTGCTGCCGCGATTTCCTCGTCCGGGCGCTTCGCATGGGCGGGCAGCCGAACCTCGATTTCCTCGACCACGGCCTTGACGCCCTTCACCCTGCGGGCAGCACCTTCCGCTGCATGCTTTTCGGCGACACTGGTAACGTGGCCGCTCAGCGTGACCACGCCATTATCAGCCGCGACTCCGATATGGGCTGCGGTGACGCTGGGCTCCCAGGTCAACTCGGCGAGAACGCTTTCCTGAAGATGACGATCCTTGGACATGATGCTTCTCCGTAAGTCTTTGAACGCTCGGAACGTTTCGACATTAGGTTGAGCGGCCGATTGATGGATAAATCGACGCGGCAAGCGCAGGGCAAAGTCGCCTTTTACTGCCCGGAGCCCGTCGCGACGCAGTCTTAGCGCCACGCACATGAGCGGCATTCCGTAAGTTTACGGACCTCGAAATGAACATCAGTTAGGGCGTTCTCAAATCGTCGCGGCGCCGCGGATCGATGCGTCGGCTCCGCCCGTTTTAAGTATCATTGCGGATACTCACTCCGCTGCGTTCGCGGAAAAGATGCAGCGTCATCAGAGGTGCGCCATGCAGAAAGCTTCACATACAGTCACCGACGTCACGCTGCATGAGACGATCGACGATCTGCGCAACCTGTTTGCCGCCCGGCACTTCCTCTGCCTCGTCGAAGCCCTGTTCGGGGGCGCTATACGCCGAATGCTGAGCACCAGCAAACTGCCGCTTATTCTAGGCCACTGAAGGTATGCCCTCGCCGCTCGATGAGGGAGCCATCCGCTCCAAAAGGAACACCCAATGCCCAAGACCATGAAGGCAGCCGTTGTCCGCCAATTCGGCGAGCCGCTTACGATCGACGAGGTGCCCGTACCCCAAGCCGGTCCAGGCCAGATCCAGGTCGCCATCCAGGCCTCAGGCGTTTGCCACACCGATCTGCACGCAGCCGAAGGCGATTGGCCCGTAAAGCCCAATCCGCCTTTCATTCCCGGCCATGAAGGCGTGGGCTTCGTGTCACAGGTTGGCGCAGGCGTGACCCATGTCAAGGAGGGTGACCGGGTAGGCGTTCCTTGGCTCTACACCGCCTGCGGCCATTGTGTGCATTGCCTGGGCGGCTGGGAGACGCTGTGTGAAACCCAACTCAATACCGGCTATTCGGTCAACGGCGGCTTTGCCGACTATGTGGTCGCCGACCCAAATTATGTCGGCCATCTGCCGGGCAGCATCAGCTTCATCGAGATCGCCCCGATTCTGTGCGCCGGCGTCACGGTCTACAAGGGACTGAAGATGACCGACACCAAGCCCGGCGACTATGTCGCGATCAGCGGCATCGGTGGGCTGGGCCACATGGCTGTGCAATATGCCAAGGCCATGGGTTTGAATGTGGCGGCGATCGACATCGATGACGCCAAGCTCGATCTTGCCAGGCGGCTCGGCGCAACCATCACCGTCAATGCACGAAACGAAAACCCGGCCGAGGTCATCAAACGCGAAACCGGCGGGGGCGTGAACGGCGCACTCGTGACGGCGGTCAGCGAGAATGCCTTCGCGCAGGCCGTTGGCGTCGTCGCCCGCGGCGGCACGGTCGCGCTCAACGGCCTGCCGCCCGGAGATTTCCCGCTCAACATCTTCGGCATGGTGCTGAACGGCATCACCGTGCGCGGCTCCATCGTGGGGACACGGCTCGACCTACAGGAATCCATCGATTTTGCGGCGCAGGGCAAGGTTCAAGCGACGGTGGAGACGGCACGGCTGTCGGAGATCAACACTGTGTTCGAACGCATGCACAAGGGTCTGATCGAGGGCCGCGTCGTCCTCGATATGAAGGCCTGAGCGGCCAACCGCCTCGATGCCACCCGATCCATCGTCGGCAATTTGCTCGATCCTCGAAATCGATGTGGCTACAACGAACATGGGCATTGCGATGCGCTTACCGAACGAATTGGTAAAGCCATTCCCGGCAGTCCGATCACGAACAACCGTGATCTGCTCAGACCATCCCCGCTAGATCGACTTTATGAGTGAAGAGCCCGCATTCTGGCATGCTTCGCTTACCGACACGTGCGATCGTCTCGGCGCAACGGCCGCTGGATTGTCGACAGCCGAGGCGACCGAGCGCTTCGAACGCGACGGACCGAACCAGATTGCCGAGGGTCAACGCCGCCATCTCGTGGCGGATCTTCTCCGCCGCCTCGCCAACCCGCTCGTAGCGATCCTGCTCGTTGCCGCCGGGATCGCCGGCGCCACGGGCGATCTTGCAAGCTTTGCGATCATTGTCCTCGTCGTGCTGCTGTCGACCGCCCTGGACATGCTGCAGGAGCACCGCGCGGAAGCAACCGCCGAAGCATTGAAGCGGTCCATTGCGCTTCGGGCCACGGTACTGCGCGATGGCCAGGCCACCGATCTGCCGGTGCGCGACATCGTCGCTGGCGACGTCGTGACGTTGTCGGCAGGCGATCTCGTTCCCGCAGACGGCTTGGTGCTGAGCGCCAACGGCGCACAACTGAACGAGGCCATGCTCACCGGCGAACCTTATCCGGCCGAGAAGCACGCCGATCCGGCCGCTTCTGCGTCCGAAATGGCCGATGCCCACAATGCACTGTTTCATGGCACATCGGTCATCGGCGGAACCGCGACAATGCTTGTTGTCGCGACCGGACAACGCACGCGCTTTGGTGCGATCGCGGGCTCGCTCGCGAGTGCCCAACCTCCAACAGCCTTCGAGCGTGGCATCCATAGGCTCGGCATCCTCATTTTGCGGATGACCTTGTTCCTGGTTCTTTTCGTCCTGTTGACCCATCTGGCTTTAGGCCGCCCTCCCCTTCAGACTTTCCTGTTCGCCATGGCGCTCGCGGTTGGCCTCACCCCTGAGCTCCTGCCTATGATCATGACCGTCTCGCTCGCGCGCGGTGCCCAGCGGATGGCAAGGGCGAAGGTGGTCGTGAAGCGACTATCGGCGATCCATGACCTCGGTCAAATGGACATTTTGTGCACTGACAAGACCGGCACACTCACCGAAGCGAAGATTGCCCTCGTTGGATACCCCGGGATCGACGGGGAGGATGATGACCGGGTTGCGGAACTCGCTGCGGTCAACGCTCGGTTCGAAACCGGCTTGAAGAGTCCTCTCGACGAGGCCCTGCTTCACCATATGACCGGCCCGCCGATGGATGCCTGGCGGAAGATCGACGAAAGGCCGTTCGACTTCGAGCGGCGGCGGGTTTCGGTTCTGGCGGAAAACTCCAACGGGCGGATCGAAATCGTCAAGGGAGCGCCCGAGGCGCTTCTCGCCCTGTGCGCCCATGCTCAGGATCGTTCGGGTGCAATAGTGCCTCTGGACGACGGCATGCGGACAAGTCTCGTCCAGATCGAGGGTCATCGCGCGGCGCAAGGGTTGCGGCTGCTGGCAGTGGCTTGGAAACCGGCCGACAGTGCCGAGCGCATTGGCTCGGACTGTGATGACGATCTGATTTTTGCTGGCTACTGCGTGTTTGTTGATCCGCCCAAGCCGAGCGCAACAGCGACTGTCGCAAGACTCGAGGCTGCCGGCATTCGTATCAAGGTGGTTTCGGGCGACGCCGCGCCTGTCGTGCAACATCTGGTGTCCGTCCTTGCTCTCCCCGTGGAAGGCGTGCTGACGGGCGAAGAAATCGCCAAGCTCAACGATCCGGCCCTCGCGGCGCGGGTCGATGATGTCGACCTATTCGCCCGAGTCACGCCGGATCAAAAGACGCGAATTGTCCGCGCGCTGCAAGCAAGAGGCCATACAGTCGGGTTCATCGGTGACGGGATCAACGACGCGCCCGCGATTCACGCCGCAGATGTCGGCGTATCGGTCGAAGGTGCGACGGATGTCGCACGCGAGGCCGCTGACATGATCCTGCTCGCCGCGGATCTTGGCGTACTCGCGAAGGGCGTCGCGGAGGGACGGCGCACTTATGCGAACATCATGAAATATATCAGGATGGGGACCAGCTCGAATTTCGGGAATATGCTGACCATGGCGGTGGCCTCGCTCTGGCTGCCTTTCCTCCCGCTAACCGCCGTCCAGGTGTTGCTCAACAACCTCATCTACGACATGTCGCAGATCGGCATTCCGTTCGACAACGCTGACGCTGGCGACCTCGCCCGTCCGCACGGCTGGGATATGCCCGGCCTCGTCCGGTTTACAGCGATCATGGGTCCCCTCTCATCCCTATTCGACATCGCAACCTTCTTCCTGTTGACCCAGGTCTTCCATGCAGGCGTTGCCGAGTTCCGCGCCGCTTGGTTCATCGAATCGATGGCAACGCAAATCCTCGTGGTCTTCATCATCCGCACCGCGCGGCCGGCATGGATCGGCCGGCCGCATATCGTTATGACGGTGGCGGCTTTGGCCGGGCTTGCCGCCGCAAGTTCACTCGTGCTGCTGCCGTGGTCAGGTATCCTTGGCTTTGCCTTACCCAGCGGCGCCGTGTTCGCCAGCATAGGACTGCTCGTTCTCGGCTACCTTTTCTCTTCCGAACTGCTCAAGCGCTTCGCGTTGAGGGACCGTCGCGTTCTGCCTCAAGTCATTGGTATCGAGCGTCAGACGTGAGTTGTCGTCATGCCTACACAAACTGACCCGCCATAAGCGGAGGCCAGGCGCTCTGGTTGCCCGATCCAAAACTCTTTGGCTTGCCCTGGCTGTCTTCTTCCACTTCACAAACCTGTGTGAGCGTAGCCAGCGGCTGGCAGCACAGGCGGGACGGAATCCTCGCAACCAGCCTTGATACGTATATTCCACAAATGCATCGCTTGGCAGGATGATAGACCTTCTCGCCGACATTGGTGCGCAAGGAGTATCTGACCGTGAAGGATGTGTTGGCGATCATCGACATCGGCGATGAAGATGAGCAGTTCCTCAAGGATGCGCGCGAATTCGCGCGTTATCACGAAGCGCATCTGACTGTCGCGATCCTATCCGCAATCCAAACACCCAACTATGCCCTGGCCTACGCGCAGCCCTATTTCCTCTTTTCGGACTATCTCGAGGCGGTCAAGGCAAAGCAAGCAAAGGTAACCAAAATCGGCGAGCGCGACGGCTTCGAAGTGCGGACTTTGAGCGATGGTACTGGCTCGGTACTGGACAAAGCACCGGTCCAGGCACGCTACGCCGACCTGGTCCTGTTCGGGCCAGCGGACGCCTATGCCGATAAGTCTCTTCGCCGACGGCTTTTCGAGAATATCACGCTGTCCTCGGGACGGCCGGTGATCGTCCTCCCGCCACAATGGAAACCCCACCCGTTCACGCATCTCGCAATTGGATGGAATGCGACCCGGGAGTCCACGCGGGCGTTGGGCGATGCGCTGCAACTCGCGCAACCGGGCGCAAAGATCGATGTCCTCCTCGTCGACGCCAAGCCAAGCACCACTGGTCATGGATCGGAGCCAGGCGCCGATATCGCTCGTAACCTGAGCCGTCACGGGTTCGAGGTGACCGTTCACGCGCTGTCTTCCGTAGGGCAGAACGAGTCCGAAATTCTGGTCGATTTCGCACGGCGCCACCATGCCGATCTGCTCGCGATCGGTGCGTCGGCGCATTCGCGCCTGCGCGAACTGTTCCTTGGCGGGGTTACCCACGATCTGATCGATGGCGCGCCGCTACCCATTCTTATGAGCCATTGAGCGGATTTGCCGGCTCGCGCTGCCCCGATATCGTCGGAGGTTTCGCGATGTTTTCCTACTTCCGCGAGCAATTGACCCGGCAGGTGGACGAAACGAAGCTCACAACAAGCGCGGGCCTACGTTTGCATATTCGTCCAGCAGGCATTGTCGACCAAAAGCAACGACACTGAAGCGCACAGCGGGATCTGAACGGCGACTCCCCGCGCGGCGTGCCCCGTGCTTATCCCGTCGCCCAGAACACACAAGGAGGCCCCATGTCGGGACCCGTCGATTTGGAAGAAGCGGACTGGCATGCATTGGCCGGCGACGAGATCGGTTCGCTCCTCGGCATTGGCCTCACCGGTCTCTCGAGCGACGAAGTCGACCGTCAGGCAAGCTGTTTCGGACCCAATGCGCTCCCCAAGGCCGCACGCCGCAATCCGCTGCTGCGCTTTCTCGCGCAGTTCAACAACACGCTAATCTATGTCCTGCTGGCCGGAGCACTTGCCGCGGCGCTGCTCGACCAAGTGGTCGATGCCGCTGTCATCGTCGCTGTCGTGATCGTCAATGCCATTATCGGGCACATTCAGGAGGGAAAGGCTGAACAGGCTCTAGAAGCGATCCAGCAGCTGATCGCGCCGAAAGCGAGCGTTGTCCGAGACGGCATCCGGCAGACAATCGCGGTTGCGGAGATCGTGCCTGGCGATTTCGTGTTGATAGAGGCCGGCGACCGTGTCCCGGCGGACCTCAGGCTTCTCCATGCGCGGCGGCTTCTCATCGACGAGGCTCTCCTCACCGGTGAATCGGTAGCTGCAGAAAAGCATGAAGCAGTGCTGCCCGTGGAGACCGAACTTGCCGATCGGCAGAACATGGCATTCTCCGGCACTTTGGCTGCTGCAGGCCAGGCACATGGCATAGCCGTCGCCACCGGGACGCATACCCAGATCGGTCGTATCAGCTCGCTGATCCAGTCCGTCGAGCAGACCGCGACCCCGCTTCTGAAGCAGATCGATCATTTCGCACGTCGCTTTACCTGGTTTGTGCTGGCCGGTGGTCTGGCGCTCTTCGCCTTTGCCGTCCTCTTCAGAAGCTACGACTGGATCAACGCTCTGATCGCCGTGGTCGCGCTCGCCGTAGGTATCGTGCCGGAGGGCCTGCCGGCTGTCATAACCATCACACTCGCGATAGGCGTTCGGCGGATGGCGGGGCGCAATGCCGTCATCCGCAAACTGCCTGCCGTCGAAACGCTCGGTGCGACGTCGGTGATCTGCACCGACAAGACCGGCACGCTTACCCGCAACGAGATGACAGCGCGCCGGATCATTACCGCGCGCCATACCATGCTGGCTACCGGGTCCGGCTATGTCCCCGAGGGCCATATCACGATCGACGGGCCGGGCGACCAGACCGAGGCGATGGCGAACGCGATGCCGCTAATCCGCTGCGGATTGCTCTGCAATGACGCCTCGCTGCACAAGCTTAGTGACGAATGGCGCGTCGAGGGGGATCCAATGGAAGGCGCGCTCTTTGCCTTGGCGATGAAGGCAGCAGTCGATCCCGAGCGAGCGCGCGCGGAATGGGAACGGCTCGATGAGATTCCCTTTGACGCCGGGCATCGGTTCATGGCGACACTTTGCCGTGGCCTGGATGACAGGGCGGTCATGTTTGTGAAGGGTGCGCCCGAGGCGCTCTTCGCGATGACGTCACCCAATGAATTGGCCTATTGGGAAGGCGCCATAACTGCGGCCGCAAATCACGGCGAGCGCGTCCTTGCTTTTGGTGCGAAGGAAATGCCAACGGGCAGCGAGCGGATTTCATTCGACGATGTGGGGACCGACGTGCAGCTCCTGGGTCTGGTCGGCTTCATCGACCCGCCCCGCGTGGAAGTTCGGGATGCCATCGCCGAATGCCGTTCCGCCGGCATCGCCGTCAAAATGATCACCGGCGATCATGCAGCGACTGCCCTCGCCATAGCCCGGCAATTGAACCTCACCGACGACCCGCAGGTGCTGATAGGTCTCGAACTGGAAAAGCTTTCGGACGCAGAACTCGAGACGGCGGTCGCGGAAGTGTCGGTATTCGCGCGGACCAGTCCGGAGCACAAGCTCCGGATCGTGCGCGCGCTACAGGCACAAGGAGCGATCGTGGCGATGACGGGCGACGGCGTGAACGATGCCCCCTCGCTGAAGCAGGCCGACGTCGGCGTCGCCATGGGTATCAAGGGGACCGAAGCCTCCAAGGAAGCGGCCTCAATGGTGCTTCTCGACGACAACTTCGCTTCGATCGTGAGCGCGGTCCGCGAAGGCCGCACGGTCCACGACAATATCCGCAAGGTCATCTCCTGGGAGATCCCCACCAATGGCGGAGAAACCCTGGCCGTCGTTCTGGCGATCCTGCTCGGTTTCGCGCTTCCGATGACGGCCACGCAGATCCTCTGGGTCAATCTCGTCCTCGCCGCCACCCTCGGCCTCGTTCTGGCATTCGAGCCCACCGAACCGGGGGCGATGGCCCGCAGGCCCAGGAAGCGCGGTGCGCCTTTGCTTTCGCCCTTTCTGCTTTGGCGCGTCGTCCTTGTCTCGCTGCTTTTTGCTGGGATCACCCTTGGGCTCTTCTTTTATATGCTTGGGCAGGGACGCAGCCTCGAGGTCGCCCGCACGATGGTCGTGAACATGTTCATCGTCGCGGAGATCTTCTACCTCTTCAACGTCCGCTACCTGCACATGACCTCGTTGACCTGGCGCGGGGCGCTCGGAACGCCGCCGGTGTTGATCGCGATCTGCATCCTGCTCGTTGGCCAAGCTCTCTTCACCTACGCCCCCTTTATGAACGCGATCTTTGACTCCCGACCGATCAGTATGGCGGACTGCATACTGCTCTTCATGATCGGCCTCGCGCTGTTGCTCCTGCTGGAAGCTGAGAAGCACGTCATGCGGCGCTTCGGCTGGTTCACTGAACTCAACGGATAGAAGGACGACGACATGACTAAAGACCGATTCCCCAAGCGCATCGCGCTCGCGACCGACCTCAGTCACCGTTGTGATCGTGCCCTCGATCGCTCCTTACTGCTGGCCACGGCATGGCAAGCCGAACTCATGGTCATCCATGCCCTTGCTCCGCCGGAGAATGCGACGCTGTTTGGCCGCCCCGACGATGTTCCCTCGTGGCGACGTCCTCCCGATCCCATCCGGGCAGCCCGCGATCACATCTACCGGGACCTTATCCGCGAAAATCCGTCCGCTGACATTACGGTCCAGGTCGAGACAGGGTCGCCCGCCGAGGTCGTGCTCACCGCTGCGAAACAAGCCGGCCCGGGTTTGATCGTGACTGGGGTGGCCCGCGACGAACTGCTTGCCCGCGTTTTCCTGGGGGATACTGTCGAACGGCTTATCCGCAAATCGACCATTCCGATCTTGATTGTCCGAGATCGTGCCTTCGAACCCTACAAGAGCATGCTGGTCACAACCGACTTTTCACAATCCTCACGCGTAGCGCTCGAATGGGCTGTTCGGATGTTCCCAGACGCGGCCCTCTCGCTCTTCCACGCCGATGACGTCCCTTTCGCCGGCTATCTCGGCCGGTCCGAAGTCGAACGGCAGTTCGAGGACTTCGGCAAGGACGCCGCCGACAAGTTTCTCGCGGAAGCCGGACTTTCTACCACCGCCGCTCAGCAGGTAAACCGCGTGGTCGAGCATGGTTCCCCCGAAGCGCTCCTGCGAGACTATGCCGAGAAATCGCGGCGCCATCTCACTGTGGTGGGGACGCATGGCGGCGGCTTCATCTATGAAGCCCTTATCGGCAGCACGGCCCGCAAGATCATCGATGCAGTCCCCGGCGACGTCCTCCTCGTGCCTGATCCGGCCAAGCGTAAGACCTAGCCCTGGATGACCCTCGCATTCGTCTGGGGACTTGCCGGGCTCGCGGCTCTTATTGGCGGCGCCGAACTGGTCGTGCGAGGAGGTTCGGCGCTCGCTGCAAGACTCGGCATACCGCCTTTGCTAATCGGCCTTACCGTTGTCGCCCTTGGAACCAGCACGCCTGAACTCGCAGTCGGGATCGATGCGGCTATTCAAGGCAATGGTTCTCTCGCGGTCGGCAACATAGCAGGCACTAATACCGTCAACATCCTCCTTATCCTCGGCCTCAGCGCAGCGCTGCAACCGCTCACCATCCAGATGCAGACCCTGCGACTGGAATTACCGGTCATCGTCGTCGCGTCGGCGACACTCCTTGCCTTTGCGTGGGACGGCGTGCTTTCGCGCTTGGAAGGGTTTGTGCTCGTGACAATGGGCGCTGTCTTTACGCTCGCCGTCATCCGAATCGCCCGCCGCGAAACGATGAAGGTCAAACTCGAATTTGCCCGCGAGTTCGGCCCCCGGCGCCTGGTCAACCGCCAGGCGCTCACCGAAATGATCATGCTGGCCGCCGGCCTGATCGTAATTGTCGCAGGGGCAGACTGGCTCGTGGATGGCGCGATCGCGCTGGCCCGCCTCTGGCATGTCTCGGACGCCTTCATCGGCTTGACGATCGTCGCCATCGGAACGTCCGCGCCCGAACTCGTGACAACGATCATCTCCACGATCCGCGGCGAGCGTGACATCGCGATCGGCAATTTGATCGGTAGCAGCGTTTACAACATCCTCGTGATCCTGGGCGTCATATGCTTGTTTCCGGCAGGCGGTGTCGTTGTCACCGCACATCTGATCCGCATCGATATTCCTGTCATGCTCGCGGTCGCGTTGCTCTGCATTCCCGTCTTCATCAGCGGACGGAAAATCTCCCGCCTGGAGGGAGGTTTCTTCGTAGGTGCCTATATCGCTTATTTGAGCTACCTGATCATCCAGCGGACCTGAAGAGGAGTGTGTGCCGCCGCCCTGCCCGAAAGTAGCTTCAAGGCCCATGATCCAGGGTGAAGCCCGCATGGTCACGTCTTTGATCCAGCTTGTTTCCACCTTGGCGCAGCCCTGCCTCCTTATAATCCCGCATATTGATCGGTGCGCGCACGCCATAGCCTTCGTCGGTAGGAACGGAGGCGCAGATTTGGGGTTGAGCCATGGAGGATTATCGACCCAAGATTGGGTGATGCACACTAACGACAAGATGACTTTCGGGGTTGGGATGGGCGTCAGAAATAATTGCGCATTAGTCCCGCGTAACCGGCGAACGCTCGAAGCCGTGCATGGAAAACCACCACTGTATAGCGATGATGGCGCCCTTGGCCGGCTGGATGAGAGCCATCATCATGACGATCGCGAACGGCAGAATGACCGCCGTCAGCACCCCGACAGACAGGTTCGCATCCTTGACCAGCACAATGATCAGCGGGGCAAGCAGATGTCCCGTGACGAAGATCGCAACATAGGCTGGGAAATCGTCTGCCTGCTGGGGCGTCCAGTCCTGACCGCATGTGTCGCACCGTGCGATCGGCTTGAGGAATATTGGGAAGAGCTTGGCTCCGCCGCAACGCGGACAGCGTCCAAGCGCGCCGCGCCTGAACGCTTCGAGCGCGGAAAGCGAGACTGAGACTGTTCCGGCCGTTTCTCCTCCATGCGCAGCCGTCGATGCGACTTTAGTGCCTTCGTCAGGCATCGACGCTGGCCGCCGGCGCAGCCTTGCGCACGCTTTCGTCGACATGGCTCTCGAACTGGGCAAAATTGTCGACGAACTTGGCAACCAGATCCTGGGCGGTCTTGTCATACTCCACCGGATCGGCCCAAGCGCCGCGCGGGTCGAGCAGCCTGGAATCGACGCCCGGCACGGCAACCGGAACCTCGAACCCGAAGTTGGGATCCTCCCGGAACTCGGCGTCATTAAGGCTGCCGTCGAGCGCCGCGTTCAGCAGGGCGCGCGTCGCCTTGATCGGCATACGCTTGATGCCCTCCATTGTCGCCTTGCCGCCAGACCAACCGGTGTTGACCAGCCAGCATTTGACGTTCCCCTTTGCGATCCGCTCCTTGAGGAGGTTTCCGTAGACGGATGGATGGCGCGGCATGAATGGAGCGCCAAAGCATGTCGAAAAGGTCGCTTCCGGTTCCGTCACGCCGATCTCGGTGCCGGCGACGCGGGCGGTATAGCCTGACAGGAAATGGTACATCGCCTGGTCGGGCGTGAGCCGGGCGATCGGCGGCAGCACGCCATAGGCATCGGCGGTCAGGAAAATGACGTTCTTCGGTAAAGGACCGAGATTCCTTTTGCTCGCGTTGGGGATGAAGTCGATCGGATAGGAACCGCGGCTGTTCTCGGCGAGCGAGGCATCATCAAGGTCGATCGTACGGGTGTCGGGATCGATCGCGACATTTTCCAGAATCGTGCCAAAGCGTCTTGTTGTGGCGAAGATTTCCGGCTCTGCCTCTTCCGACAGACGGATCATCTTGGCATAGCAGCCGCCCTCGAAATTAAAGACGGCGGTGTCTGACCAGCCATGCTCATCATCACCGATGAGCGTGCGGCTGGCGTCTGCCGATAGCGTCGTCTTGCCGGTACCCGACAGGCCGAAAAAGACCGCAGTGTCGCCGCCCGGGCCAATATTGGCCGAGCAGTGCATCGGCATCACGCCCTTCACCGGGAGCAGGTAATTAAGGATGCCAAACACGCTCTTCTTCATCTCACCGGCATAAGCAGTGCCGCCGATCAGGATCAGCTTTTCGCTGAGGTTTACCGCAACCACCGTCTCGGTGCGCGTGCCGTGCCGCGCGGGATCGGCCCGGAAGCTGGGCAGGTCGATAATGGTATATTCGGGCGAGAATCCCTCCAGATCAGCGGCGGTCGGGCGCACCAGCAGCGTGCGCACGAACAGGCTGTGCCAGGCGAGCTCAGTGATCACCCGCACATTGACGCGATGCTCAGGCTGCGAGCCGCCGAAGAGATCGGCGACATAGAGCTTGTCCAGGCCTTCGAGCGCCTTGATGAAGTCCACGCGCAGGTTCGCGAAATGCTCTGGCGTCATCGGCGCATTGGTCTTACCCCACCAGACGGTGCCTGTCGTCTCGGCGTCGCGTACGATGAACTTGTCCTTGGCCGAACGGCCGGTGTGCTTGCCCGTCGCGACCACGAAGGGGCCGTCCCTAGACAGCAGCCCTTCGGCATTCCGCACCGCCTCTTCAATGAGCTGCGCCGTGCCCAGGTTATGGAGAGCGCGCGCATGGCCGTTGACTCCGGCCAGCACGGTGCGCGCGAAGAGGTTGGGCATGGCTGAACTCCTTGAACCGTGAGTCGCACAGCGACGAAAATACCGTGACAGTCCGGTAGCATATAGCATATGTGAGATGTAAGATTGTAATTTGATGTTTTATACATCATGAGGTCCAATGATCACGTCACAGCAGATGCGGGCCGCCCGCGCCCTTCTTGGGCTGGACCAGCGCCAGCTAGCCGCCTTGGCCGGCGTGTCGCTGCCGACCATTCAGCGTATGGAAGCGTCCGACGGTCAGGTGCGCAGTGTCGTTGACACGCTGGTCAAGGTGATCAATGCACTCGAAGCGGCGGGCATCGAGATCATCGGCGAGAATGCCCCGAGCAGCGGCGCGGGGCGCGGGGTTCGCTTGAAGGAAAGCGTCACGGGCAAAAGCCCGAAACGTGTCCTGTCGGTCCTGTTCGACCAGATCGAGGAGCCGGCGGGCACTAGTCATGCCGGTTGATGCCCGGCGCTTTGCCTTAACGCCCAAGCTGATCACTGTTTTGCGCGAAGGCTATGGCGTGGACAGGCTGCGCCGCGACGCCGTGGCGGGTCTGACCGTCGCCATCGTCGCGTTGCCGCTTGCCATGGCGCTCGCGATCGCCAGCGGCGCGTCACCCGACAAGGGGCTCGCCACCGCTGTGGTGGCGGGATTTCTCATTTCTGCGCTTGGCGGCTCGCGCGTCCAGGTCGGCGGCCCCACCGGCGCGTTTGTTGTCGTCGTGTTCAACGTCATCGCCCAGCACGGCTATGATGGGCTCGTGCTCGCGACGCTGACGGCCGGGCTTATGCTGATCGCCGCCGGTTACGCGAAGCTCGGCAGTCTGATCCGCTATATCCCGCATCCGGTGATCACCGGTTTTACCGCCGGTATTGCGGTCATCATCGCCTCCAGCCAGGTCAAGGACTTCCTCGGCCTCTCAATCGACAAGCTGCCCGCCGACTTCATTGCCAAGTGGCAAGCCTATTTCTCGGCGCTCGGCTCGGTGCAATGGGAAGCGCTGGTGCTGGGCGTCGCATCGTTTCTGCTGATTCTCGCGCTGCGGCGCTCGGCACCGCGCCTGCCGGGCTTCCTGATCGCGGTGATCGCCGCTTCGTTCGTGGCGACGCTTCTCCAACTTCCGGTCGAAACCATCGGCTCGCGTTTCCCCGACCTGCCTACCGGCCTTCCAGCGCCCTCCTTGCCGGATATATCGTGGGCAAAACTGCAGGCGGTGATGCCGAGCGCTTTCACCATCGCGTTCCTCGCTGGAATTGAAGCACTTCTGTCGGCGGTGGTCGCGGACGGCATGATTGGTTCGCGCCACCGTTCAAACCAGGAACTGGTCGGTCAGGGCGTCGCCAACATGGCCTCCGCCCTGTTCGGCGGCCTGCCCGCTACCGGCGCGCTCGCGCGCACCGCGACCAACATCAAAGCCGGCGCGCTCACCCCCGTGGCCGGCATGCTCCATGCGATCTTTCTGCTGCTGTTCATGCTGCTCGCTTCAGGCCTTATGGCCTATGTGCCGCTGGCCGCGCTCGCTGCGATCCTGTTCGTGGTCGCCTGGGGCATGAGCGAGCACGAGCGTTTCATGCGCTTGCTGCGCATGCCCGGCGGCGACCGCGCGCTGCTCCTGCTGACCTTCGCCCTTACCGTGCTGGTGGACCTGACGGTGGCGATCGGTGTCGGTGTGACGCTGGCCTCGCTACTGTTCATGATGCGCATGAGTCGAACGGTGGCCATCGCGGGCGGCCTTGACGAACTCTCTGGCGACATGGAGGACGAGCGCGAGGACGTCGGCCAGCGGGATGGGCTGCCCAGGGGGGTCGAGGTCTTCCGTATCGAAGGCCCGCTCTTTTTCGGCGTCGCGGACGAACTGTTGGATATCTTGCGACGGGTCGGACCTACACCAAAGGCGGTCATCTTGCGCATGCGGCGCGTGCCGCTCCTGGATGCGAGCGGTGCGGCCGCGCTCGAGCAAATCGTAACTCAAGCTTGTGCCGCAGGCACGCATATCATTTTCTCCGGCACTCAGGCCCAGCCGCTTGACATGCTCAGGCGTCATTCCCTGGGATTGAATGGCCGCCAGGTCACTCACAGGGCTAGCTTCACCGAAGCTCTCCAACTCGCGGCGGCCATCGCCGACCCATCAACCGATCCCAAAGGCAGCACACTCTCATGACTGACAGCAATGACGACTAAATCTACAACGAAGCATCGTGCGACTGGCTTTCGGCTGTCGAAGCTGCGAGCAGACCTGTCACCGAAGCAACCTTAAACCGCTCGTCCCGGACATGAACGGGCAGCCGGCCGACAATAGGTATGTTACCACACCGGCGCGCGGTTCATAGTCCAGCATAGGGTCGATGATCGCCGACCGCGCTACGCGCGGGCGGCGATCATATATTGCAGTTGCCGGTGGCGGCATCGTGGAACGCAGCCACCCTATGGCCGCCGCGCTCGAAGCGGGTGTTCGCTCCCCGGCGCAGCCATCACTCGCCCGGCTGCGGGACAATGCGCAAATACGGGCGAAGCGTCGTCCATCCCTCGGGGAAACGCTCGTGCGCCTCCTCATCGCCGACCGAGGGCACGATGATAACATCCTCGCCCTGCTTCCAGTTCACCGGCGTCGCGACCTTGTACTTCGCGGTCAGTTGCAGCGAGTCGATCGTCCGCAGGATTTCGTCAAAGTTGCGGCCGGTGCTCGCCGGATAGGTCATGCTCAGCTTCAGCGTCTTGTCCGGCCCGATCACGAAGACCGAACGAACCGTCATCGTGTCGTCGGCGCCGGGATGGATCATGCCGTAGAGCGTCGACACCTTGCGATCGGCATCGGCAATCAGCGGGAAGTTGAGCCGGTGCCCCTGCGTCTGCTCGATGTCGTCGGCCCACTGGTCGTGGTTGGCGAGTTCGTCAACGCTCAGGCCGATCACCTTGACGCCGCGTCGGTCGAACTCGGGTTTCAAGCGCGACACGTCGCCCAGTTCGGTCGTGCAAACGGGCGTAAAATTCTTCGGGTGCGAGAACAGCACCGCCCACTGACCGTTGAGCCAGTCGTGAAAATTGATCTCGCCTTCGGTGGTGGCCGCGGTGAAATCGGGCACGGTATCGCCGAGTTGGATGGTCATAATAGCCTCTCGTAAATGGCAGGCGGCGCTTCGGGCGTTGGCCCGGCGCCGGAAAAACAGGTGGATTCGCTGATTGCCTACAACCGCGGGGGCGGCGGTTCGGGTCCGCGAACCAAGCGCTGCGAATCGCGGGTCGGCGCCCATGGATAGGCGGCCACCGCCGCGGAACGCCGAGCCGCCTCGAGCGTCACGAAATCCGGCAATATCATGCATGAAACGCTGCAGACAGGCGTTCTGGATTGATCCCCTGTGCGTGCCGGTCCGGCAGAGACGCAAAGAGCACGGCGGGACCGGACCCGGACGCCTGTGCGGCTGAACAAAGCGCCCCCGCCTGCAGGGCCAATGCAACGCCCAGCATCAACGAAAGGATCGCGCGCATCAAGGAATAGCATCGGCTCATAGTCAGAGACATGGAACGATCCATGACGATTGAAACCCCATAATCGCCCAATACACCAAAATGTCCGCCCGTTGCGACGCGCGATGCCCTCTCTCCGCCGCCGACTGCCTGCCGGGCCATCAGTTCGCCGATTACCGCGATTTGCCCGTCGAAAGGCCGACACAGCATTCCAGGCGCTCAACAAGTTCTTTTCGCAGCGTCTGCAAAGCAGCCAGTTTGCGATCGACCTCGGCCAGGTGCGCGACGACGATCGTATCGATTTCGACGCATGAACCACGCGGATCGTCGGTCAGTTCCAGAAGCCCGCGAACCTGTTCAAGCGTGAAGCCGAGATCGCGCGCTCGCTTGATGAATGACAAGCGATCGACCTGTGCCTGCCCGTAAAGCCGATAATTGCTGTCCGACCGCCGATCGCAGGTGGTCAGCCCTTCAGTTTCGTAGAACCGGATCGTTTCGATCTTGAGACCGGTGGCTTTCGACACCTCGCCGATCCGCATTCCGTTTTCTCCTTACCCCTAAAGTAAGTCGAGGATTCATATAATCTGTTCGCGTCCCCCATTCTAGGTTGAAGAGATGAGCGCGTGACGCCCCATGCCGGATCGCCTGATCGAGCATGTTCTGAAGAAGCGCGCGCTTAACCGCGATCTCCGGCTCGGCGCGGCGTAGGAAGAACCCCGATTGTTGGCGGCTATGCGGTAGCGATGACGACACAGATAACGACGAAAAAGTCGGTCCGGCGCGAAGGGAAAACGCTCGTTAAAAGGCATCCGGCAGGACGATCGCGGAGCGCAGCCGGATATAAGCGACCGACACACCGAGCGCGCAAGTCGCGATCGCCAACGCTGACTGTGCAGCACCATGTGCTGCTAGGATTACACATCATCGATCAATGCCCACATGCCGATTTCGGCCCGGCGAGCGGCGACAGCTTGTCGTAAGCGCGATGGATACTACGCTGCAACTGTGCATCGGCTGCCACTCATCGACAGCATTCATGTCGCCCCGCCACGGAACGCTCCCCGCGCAGTGTCGTTTCCTT
This sequence comes from Novosphingobium pentaromativorans US6-1, assembly GCF_000767465.1. Lineage (NCBI taxonomy): Bacteria > Pseudomonadati > Pseudomonadota > Alphaproteobacteria > Sphingomonadales > Sphingomonadaceae > Novosphingobium > Novosphingobium pentaromativorans. Next base: position 113,850 of record NZ_CP009293.1, on the reverse strand, counting down.
TCATGTGCCTGGCCAAAGGAGCGACAATGACAACCGTAGCCGAAGTGATCATCAAGACGCTCGCGGCGGCGGGGGCACGGCGTTGCTACGGTATCGCCGGTGACTCGCTCAATTACGTTACCGACGCTATCCGCCAGAGCGACATCCGCTGGTTGCATGTCCGGCACGAGGAAGCCGCGGGATTTGCGGCCGGCGCGGACGCGATGCTGACGGGGGAACTGGCGCTCTGCGCAGGCTCGTGCGGTCCGGGAAGCTTGCATTTCATCAACGGCCTGTACGAGTCACACCGTAACCGCGCGCCCGTCGTCTTAATCGCCAGCCAGCTCGCGCAGGCCGAACTGGGTTTCGAATTTCCGCAGGAGGTCGATTTCAAGGCGATCTATGCGACGTGCAGCGTGTTTTGTGAAGAGATCAGAACGCCGGCGCAGGCACGGCGGATGACGGCGATGGCGGCCCAAGCCGCCCTCGCGAGGCGGGGTGTCGCCGTCCTCGTAGTTCCTTCCGACGTCGCCAGCGCCAAGGCCGTCGAAGAGCCGGACTTCGCCGTCCATCGCGCTCGTCCGCTCGTTCGGCCATCAGACGCGGAACTCGACCAACTCGCCGCGGCATTGGCTGCTGGCAAGCGCTTGGCGATCTACGGCGGTTCGGGCTGCGAAGCGGCGCATGATGGGATCGTCGCGCTGGCAACCAAGCTCAAGGCGCCGATCGCCCATACGTCGCGCGCCAAGGACTTTCTTGCCCACGACAATCCCTACGATGTGGGGATGACCGGCATCTTCGGCTGCGAGGCCGGCTTCCACGCGCTCAAGTCCTGCGACACCCTCCTGCTGCTCGGTTGCGACTTTGCCTGGCGGCAGTTCTATCCGGAAAAGGCGACGATCCTGCAGGTCGATCTCGACGGTACGCATCTGGGCCGCCGCCATCCGGTCGATATCGGCGTGGTCGGGGATGTCGCGGCGACTGTCGAGGCCTTGCTCGCGCGCGTAGCGTTGCGCGATGACGACAGCTTCCTTCGCGAATGTCTCGGAAAGAAGGATGGCGATGACCACGCGCAGGAAGAGCGGACGACTCCCGGCAAAGGCGGCGGCATCCATCCCCAATATCTAGCGGAGACGATCTCCCGTCTCGCCGCCTCCGACGCGGTGTTCACAGCTGATGCCGGCTCGCCGATGGTCTGGTGCCTGCGGCACGTCCGCTCGACCGGTAGCAATCGCACGGTGATCAGCCTCAGTCACGGGACTATGGCGAACGCCATGCCGCAGGCGCTGGGTGCCAAGGCCGCCTATCCCGACCGTCAGGTCATTTCGCTGTCGGGGGATGGCGGCCTGTCAATGATGCTCGGCGATCTCCTGACAGCCGTGCAGGAAAAGCTGCCGATCAAGATAGCGGTGTTCAACAACAGCTCGCTCAACTTCGTCGAGATCGAACAAAAGGTCGAGGGGCTACTCGACGCCTATACCAATCTGGTCAATCCCGACTTTTCCCGCGTGGCCGAGGCGATCGGCTTCTGGGGTCGCCGGGTCGAGACCGCCGATGCAGTGGAGGACGCGGTAATTGCCTGGCTTAACGAGCCCGGCCCGGCTCTGCTCGACGTGGTCACCGACCGGTTTGAACTGGTCATGCCGCCCAAAGTCGAGGCGGGCCAGGTCGCGGGCATGGCGCTCTATTCGGCCAAGGCGTTGCTCGGCGGGCGCGGACGCGATGTATTCGGGTTGATCCGGCACCTACTCTCTTAAGGCGTGACATGCCACGCTTTAACGGTTGCTGCCGAACAATGCCATTCTCGTTAGTATAGTGCATTACTTGCGTGCTTCATTCACATCTCTGATCCGTTTGTCTGTCGCAAAACGCGGCACGGTCTTGCGCTCGAGCCGATACCTGAAAAGAGGTCAGGTCCACTGGCCCGCTCACAAGGAGAAGAAGCCTATTCAGGAGCCTTACTGTAAGCCCGCCTAAAGCCATGACCGATATATTGCTAACGCGGAAGTGATACTTTTAATATAATGGCTTTTTCGAAATATGCGGACCCGACCTACTTCATATCGGATCAACGCACCCACTTCACGAGTTCAGCCGCAACCGCTTTATAGTCCTTGTCGATCGGCAGCATCACAACGGGTTTGCCTCGTCTGTCCATAAGGTATGCGATGCGGCTATGATCCATCAGATAGCCCCCAGCGCCTTCGGTTCCCTTCGCAGAATAAGCAGCAAACGCCTTGCTGGCTGCTGCGATGGCTTCTGGACTGCCTGAGAGACCAAGAAGCCGCGGCGAGAATGCGGCTGCGAATTCGCCGACAACCTCAGGAGTGTCACGTTCCGGATCAATAGTTATGAAGATCGGCTGGACCTGCTTCGCGAGTTCGGGATTGACTTTCTCAAATTCGCCGAAGCCTTTCATGAGAATCTGAACGTCCATGGGACACACGTCTGGGCAATATGTATAACCAAAGTAGACTATACGGTACTTCCCGTCGAAATCAGTCCAACGCACTTCTCGGTTGGTTTTGTCCACCAAGGTGAATGGACCACCAATCGCCGCCCCTGCAAGAGGGGGGGACTCAAGGGGGGCGTTCGGCGCGCTATCACATGCTGCAAGCGCCAAGGCGAGAAGCGGAATAGCTATCGTGCGAATTTGATCGGTCATGACGCGGCGTCATGCTATGCGAACAGCACGCGCGCAAGTTTGTTCTATACCAAACTTGCGCAACCCTTGTGGATCCTGGGCCGCCATGATGTTCGGCATTGCGGAACTGTGTGCCTTTTGGGATCAGGTTCCCTTCCAGCGTGAGAGGCCACCCTGTTGCATTAGGGGTCAGAGCGCGCGGATTTCGGCGATCAGTTTTAGGATGGCACCGGCAGTTGCCCCTGCGTCGAGTCTGAAATGACTGTGCATCGCTGAGTTGTGCACGCGAGGCTATAATTGCTATGCGCAGTTTGGCCCAGGGACTGCTGGAACTGTCATCGCGTCGCAGCAACCTCGGACTTCACAAGCGCGGAGAGCTGCTCGGCTCCAATGTTGCTCAAGACCTTACCGTTCACGTAGAAAGTGGGAGTCCCCTTGACGCCGATCGCGCTGAGGTCGGCGACATCCTGGTTCAGGTTCTTCGTGAATTCGGGCGATGCCGTTGTCTGGCGCGCCCGTTCCACGTTCAGGCCGACCGAACTTGCTGCGGCCCAGGCCCTCTCCGCGCGAGCATCGTCGTGCCATTCGGGCTGGGAGGCCAGGACCGCCTCGAGCACGGGAACGAAAATGCCCTGTTCCCGCGCCCCCTCCAGGATCTTGATGGCTTCCTCCGAACCCTGGTGCAACGGGGCGTAGCGAAGAACCAGGCGCACGTCATTCGGATGCTCAGCCATGATCTGCTTCACGACAGGATACATGGCCCGGCAGGCCTCACAGGACGGGTCGAAAAACTCGACTATCGTGACTCGCCCGTTTTCGGCGCCCAGCACCGGCGCATGGGCGCGTATCAGGATGTCCGATACCGATGCCGGGGCCGGCACCTGAGCTTCCCGGACTTCGGCTGATCTATTGTAATAAAACGCCGATACGCCGAATCCGACTATAGCGAGAATTGCCACGGCAACGACAGCGAAGCGCTTGCTCATTCGTGAGACCTCCAGCTTATGGGGATAAGCAGTGCGATGATCGCTGTAAAGGAAAGCAGCGAGAGAAAGGGAATAGGGATACCGTCGAAGATAAGCATGTTGGAACTCGAACAGGACGGACCGATCCCACACGGCGTGATATTCTGCGCGATGACACCGAAATAAAGCAGAGCATGATAGAAGGCGATCAGCCAACCAACCCCGGCGACCGGCAAGGCATAGCGCCACGCGCCCGCATCTGACGTATAACTTGCCACGGCGAGGATTATGGCAAGCGGGAACATGAACGCGCGCTGGAACCAGCACAGGACGCAGGGCGATTGCCCCATGATCTCGCCGATATAAAGAGCGCCAAGAGTGGACAGAAGCGCCACGAGCCAAGCGGAAAATAGCAGGGTCCATACACTTCCGGGACCCGAAGGGGCCTTCATCATCTCAGCACTCCTTTGCCCTTTGGTAGGGTTCCCAGCGCGAAGCTGCAAGCGGGGGACCGATCTGACGAAATTGAAACTTGGCCGGCCAGCCCTGGTTCAAGCCCGTCGGTGGACATCGCAACCGAAGCAAAAGCTAGCCGTTTGTCGCACTGTTTGGCCATCTCGACGGTCGACGGGTTAAACCTATAGCAACTCGAGCACCAACATGCGGCTCAGACCTGCCCGTGTCCCTATGCGCGCTGCAGCGGATAACGCGCTCACCGTCCTCATCGGGCCGGACAAAAAGCTCAAGCTCACCATCACCTATCCAGCAAGCACCGTGCGCAATTTCAAAGAAATCCTCCGAGTGATCGATTCCCTGCAACTGGCCGCCAGACATGGCGTGGCGACGCAGTCACCCGCCCGCCAGCGCGGCTTGGTCGTCGAAGAAAAGGCGGCGCGCGTTGCACGGTTTCATAAGGCAACGCTCGACGCCCTGCACGACATCGTCGTGGCCTGCGGCCTCGAATCACCTGACGAGTTCAGTCCGGACAATTTCGGGCAGCAGATCAGCGCGATAGAGATGCGCACGATGGATGAAGTCTATCATTTCGTCGCAGCCGGCGAGTTGATTGACGGCGCACGCGACGAGCGTCTCGCGAAATGGTGGAAGCTGGCTGATGCCGCCAGTTTCTCTCGCCGCGCAGTTTGACAAACAGCCAATTCGGCCAGAGCACCCGACAATCTTCTAACGATCGCTGATGCTCCCCTCCATCCGCCCATCGACATCGGCAGTAGCGCATATTTAGTCAGCCAATGAGGCGGATCGCAGGGTCATTCCTGACTATCGATGATGACGGCGAGGGCGATCGTGCCTGCGTCGCTCGTGCCGGTCTTGGCGGTAATTGTCGCGATAGGCATGGCGATCGTAACGCGGGTCGTTCCAACTTTGCTGGTGGCGATCGTAGTTCCCGTATCCATAGGAGCCGTAGCTGCCGTAGCCGCCGTACGAACCATGGCCCGAACCTTGACGAGGTACGTCATGCCCGCCGCGATTGCCGCCGTGTCCTTGCGCCATCGCGACCGGCGCAGCAAGCAGTGACAACATCGCCGCAGCGGCTGCCAGAATAACGCGTTTCATCGATCATCTCCTCAAACGAACGTTGGCTTCACGCCATGCGTCATGTGATGGAGTGATCCGGCTGAACCTAGCCGGAACGCATCACCGAACGTCTGTTCATCTAATGACGCGAGAAAATTTCGTGTCTCATTAGACTGTAGATTCACGGTTCTCAGGCTCTGCGCGCCAATCACCGATGGTGGAATTGGGGCGACCAGTGCGCTGATCTATATGGCATGGTCCACCCGCTGGCGGACGACACGCTCACCGTCAGATCGGTACTCGTTATCGGGCCGGACAAGAAGCTCAAGCTGACCATCACCTATCCGGCGAGCACCGGGCGCAATTTAATTTCGAGGAAATCCTCCGGGTGATCGATTCCCTGCAACTGATCGCCAGGCATAGCGTGGCGACGCCCGTGAACTGGCGTCAGGGCGAAGACGTCATCATCGTGCCATCGCTCAGCGACGATGAGGCTCGAGGCAAGTTTCCCAAGGGATGGCGGACACTCAAGCCCTATCTGAGAATCACGCCGCAACCGCAGGATTAGGCTCGGGCCCGCAAGAGCGGCGCGATGGGCGATCGCCTCATCCCGACACTGTCATATCCGGATCGGCGCGAAAGGCGTCCAGAATACGGCAGTCGTCGAGCGTAGTGTGACCGCACTGCGTCAAGAGGCGCGAGAGCGTGGCTTCAAGCGCCTTGAGATCGGCGATCTTCCCCCTGACTTCGGCAAGACGCGCGATTGCTATCGAATCCACCTCGGCGCACGGAGCTTCCACCGGTCGTGCCGACAGGGACAGAAGTTCGCGCACGGTGCCAAGCGGGAAGCCGAGTTCTCGAGCTTTCCGGATGAAAACGAGCCGTTCGAGATGCCGGCGATCATAGATCCGATGCCCGCCCCGGTTTCGGCCGGGTTCGGCGAGCAGCCCGATTTTCTCGTAGTAGCGGATCGTGACGACCTTGCATCCGGTGACGGTCGCCAAGGCTCCAATTGAAAAGTTTTGTCGCATCCCCTTGAACCTATAGCAGCTATAGGGCTTACGTAGCAATCTGGATCTCATTGGTAGGCGACGAGCGTGTCATGAAAGAGTGCTGCGAAGGGGCTGACAAGCAGCCGAAGGCGTCGACCTGCGACAAGCCAGAGACAACGGATGGAATCGCCTTGCCGGCGTGCTCGTCGTCAGGCGCAGCATTGACGAAAGCATCCAGTCCTTGCTGCCCGGAACCGGCTGAAGAGGACAAAGCGGCGTCTGCCTGCGAGGCGCCGCGCGCGCCTGATGAAGCAGGCGGGCATTTCAGCGGTGACGACTGCTGTTCCGCGAAGGAGCAGGAGATCGCCGCGCTGGGGACTCATTCGGACGTCAAGCGCGTGCTGCAGATCGTACTCGCCATCAACCTCGCCATGTTCGTCGCCGAGTTCACGGCGGGCCTTCTGGCCAACTCCACCGCGTTGATGGCGGACTCCGTCGACATGCTCGGCGATGCGCTGGTGTATATCCTGAGCCTCTATGCTCTTCAGCGCAGCTTGCGGTGGCGGGCCGGAGCGGCCCTCGCGAAGGGCGGGATCATCGCTGCGTTCGGCATTTGGGTGATGTTCGAGGCTGCATCGAAGCTGGTGAACGGTGTGACTCCGGTGGCCGGGACAATGGTTCTTTTCGGCCTGATTGCGCTTGCCGCGAATCTCACCTGCCTCGCGCTCCTTTACCGGTTCCGTGACCGCGACGTGAACCTGTCGAGCACGTTCGAATGCTCGCGCAACGACGTCATAGCCAATACGGGCGTGCTCATCGCGGCAGCGGGCGTCTATGCGACAGATGCCGCCTGGCCCGATATTCTTGTGGGCGTGATCATCGCGATCCTGTTCTTCCGCTCTGCGATACGCGTGCTGCGCCAGGCCTGGCCACAATTCAGGGCGGCGCGGCCGGCCGTTGCGGTGCCGCTGGATTGAGCGGACGGTGCAGAGGAAGGAACTACTTATGCTGAGAAAAGTCGCGATGCTGGCTCTCCTCGGGGCAATTGTGACCGCGCCTGCCGAGGCTGGGACCATCGGCGGTGTGATGTACAAGGATCCCGGCTGCGGGTGCTGCGACGGTCACGCCGCCGCGCTGCGACGGGCAGGAATGGACATCGCGGTGGTCCCGACCGGCAATGATGTTTCGGTCCAGGCGCGCAGGGCCGTGCCCGAAGCGCTTCGGGGCTGCCACACTACGATAGTCGGCGGCTATGCCGTCGAAGGACATGTGCCGGTCAATGTGGTGCAGCGCATGCTGCGCGAGAAGCCGGCCATTCGCGGGATCGCGCTGCCCGGAATGCCGTCCGGCTCTCCCGGTATGGCGGGGCCGAAGACCGCGCCTTTCAAGGTGCTGAGCTTCGGACCTGCCGGCACCAAAGTCTATGCGGTCGAGTAACGGAGCGTGAATGCGGTGACACTCTTCGGAAATGGGAGATGGTTGGAGATGACATCGTCTATTTCAAGCGCTGCTCCGAAGCCCAATGCGGGATGCCGGGACACCCCGACAATTTGTCAGCCCGTATCGCATTCTATGCCGATGCAACCGTGGCGGCCTCGCCGCTTGACTGAGCGAGGCGTACCAGTGTCTGGCGTTTGCCCAGCGTCATGATTTTTCGACAGCTCTTCGAGCCGGAGTCGGGCACGTACACCTATCTGATTGGCTGTCGGGATAGCGGACTGGCCGTGCTGATCGACCCGGTATGCGAGATGGTCGATCGCGATCTGTCCGTCCTTCAGCAGCTGGGTTTGACCCTGACATATACGCTCGAAACGCATATTCACGCGGATCATGTCACCTCAGCCTGTCGGCTTCGGAGCCTGACAGGATGCAAGATCGCCTATCCGGAGATGGACGGCCTCGCCTGCGCCGACATCGCCGTGAATGAAATGAACCCGCTCAGCGTGGGCAGCCTGATCTTGCGACCCCTGTTCACGCCGGGTCACACCGACGCGCATCACAGCTACCTGATCGACCGGCCCGATGCGAGCAGGGTGTTCACTGGCGATGCTCTCCTGATCGACGGGTGCGGGCGCACCGACTTTCAGAACGGCGATGCGGGCACATTGTATCGGTCGATCCACGAGAAGCTGTTCACTCTTCCCGACGACACGCTCGTATACCCCGCGCATGATTACAAGCATCGCCACGTCACGACCGTGGCCCAGGAGCGCGAGCGAAACCCGCGAGTAGGCGGCGGCAAGACACTTGAACAGTTTATCGAGATCATGGCGAACCTCGACCTGCCTTACCCCAAGCAGATCGATGTCGCCGTTCCGGCCAACCGCCTGTGCGGCGACTGCCGGGATGAGGACACCGCCGCCCGTGATCCATCTTGCCGTGCACTACAGGGTTGATCCGGTGGGCTCGGAAACCAAACGCCCGGGCCGCTCGAGAAGGAAGCCGCGGACAATATGACGCAAGATTGCTGCGACGCTCTGATTATCGGAGGCGGTCCGGCGGGGCTGACCGCCGCCATCTATCTCGCACGCTATCGCCGCCGGGTCGTCGTGGTGGATGAAGGCCATAGCCGCGCGAAGTGGATCCCGCTTTCGCACAATCATGCCGGTTTCCCGGACGGCATTGGCGGCGAGGATCTTCTCCTTCGCATGCGCGCCCAGGCCGAGCGCTATGGCGCGACGATCAGGGCCGGCCGCGTAGACGTGATCGAAGGGTCCGCGGATGCGTTCGCCGCTCGCGGTGAGGGGCTGAGCATTTCCGCGCGCCAGATCCTGATCGCGACGGGCGTGGAGAACCGGCGTCCGGAAATGAACGAGGACACCCATCGGGACGCCCTCGATCGGGGGCTTCTGCGCTATTGTCCTGTCTGCGACGGCTTCGAGGCAAGCCACCAGTCGATCGGGGTCATTGGCGCTGATACCCATGGTGTGGCGGAAGCCTTGTTCCTGCGAACCTTTTCGGATCGGATCACGCTGCTCGCGCATCAATCCACCGAGCTCGACGACAGCGACCGGGAAAGTCTGAGCCATGCGGGGATCGTGGTCGCGTCGAGCACGCTCGACCGGCTGGATTTCTCCGGCGATCAGGTGGTGGTGCATCTGATCGATGACACCGAATTGCGGTTCGACACGATCTATCCCGCGCTCGGCTCCGACACCAACAATGCGCTCGCCAGGCAACTTGATGTCGAACTGAGCGACGATCGCTGCATCGTCGTCGATACCAAGCAGCGCGCATCCATGGAAGGTGTGTATGCGGCTGGCGATATCGTGATGGCGCTCGATCAGATCAGCGTGGCCATGGGCCATGCAGCAGTCGCGGCCACGGCCATGCACAATGACTTGCGGAACAGGGACGGACAGACCCCCGCAGAGAAAGGCGATCATTGAAATGCATGCGGATCGCAGGTGGAGAGAAGCGCAGATGGGGTCGTGCGGGCCGCACGCAGCGATCCCTCCGACGCTCTTTCATGCTGGCGCAGAAGGCTCTGCCCGAATCTGCGATTCGTTCGAGAGGAAGCCTGCTATCTAGGCTATATGAGGATGCGCGAAATCGTGCTCGATCCCGTCAGGAAAGAAGGATTTGTCACAATGGAAAACCGTGCAGCGCCAGGTCTCCTTTGCCCTACCTGCCGGGTTGATCTGGTCATGAGCGAGCGTCAGGGCATCGAGATCGACTATTGCCCGCAATGTCGCGGGGTCTGGCTCGACCGGGGCGAACTCGACAAGATCATCGAGCGCAATATAAGCGATGCAGCAGCCCGCCCGACTGGCGACGCGTGGTCCGGCGGAGGGCGCGCGGGGGCGTTCGACGACCGTCGCGGCCACAGCGATCACGGAGGCAAGCACGGCTACGAGCGTGGCCATCGTGGTCGCCGCAAGAGCTTCCTGAGCGAATTGTTCGACTGAAAGTCCCGTGGGTCGGTGCGATCATTCCCGCGAAGCCACGCCCCCGTGAGGGACGATGCGTCGTCGAGGGGACGACTGAAGCGCCACTTTCCTGCGCGCGCCGGCCGCACCGCCTCTGATCCCGCGTTCGAACCTTATGGTCGGCGCGCTCGCCTGGAACGCTGGGCCTCGTTATTCGACCGCAACCCTTATCAGCTTGTCGGGCTCGTGCGGCCTTCATGGGCGTCAGGTCGTGAAGTCATCCCGATGGTATCGAGCCCGAGCGCGATCGATATCGCGTGGGCAGATCCCGTGTTTCGGGTCACCGGTCTGAGGGACCGATCCCGCGGCGCGATGACAGCCTTCTTCGGCCTTTCGGACGCGCAGTTCGACCGGATCGCCTCGGGCTCGGGGCGCGTTCCGCTTCGCCCGGCGTGGCAGATGGCGGCGCGAATCCGGAATGTCGCCGACCCGCGCCTGGAAAGGCTGCTCCTGATCGGCATCCTGGCCATCATCGCCATGGTCATCGGCACCGTGCAATGGCTTGGATAGTGACGGGGTCAAGGGCCGGTCGATGGCGGCGATACTCTATACGCTAATCTCGCTTGCGGCGGTTCTCGCAGATATCGCGGGATAAAATGCGAGGGGGCAGAACGCATCGGCGTTTGACGGGTTTTCTCGTCCGCGAGCGTCAGGCCAGCATGACGGGCAAGCCCTGCCAAAGCACGGCGAGGAGGCTCAAGACAGCGCCCGCCATGCCAACCGACCGCCGCCACTGCGCGAATGCTTCCGAGCATGCCATCGCGCGAAGCCAGCGCAGCAGCCATAGATCGGCGATGATGCAGAGAATTGTCAGCGCGATAACGAGCGTTGCCGACGGCGCGAACTCCGCGATCAGATAGAGGCCGAAGAAATGGACGGTCCAGACGATGAAGCCGCCGAGTAGAATCAGCCAGCTTTTCACGCGCCGACCGCGCGGGTGAAAATCGTACCCACCAGCCCCTGCGCGCCGCAATAGCCGATGAACAGGCAGGCGAGGTCGAGCGTGCTGTTGCGCGTCGGCGTGATGAGCCCGCGCAGCGCTCGCCAGCCGAGATAGGCGGCGAACAGGATGCCGATCGCGGCCACGGTGCCCTGCAGTGATAGGATGGCGAACACCGCCGCCCCCTGGCCGCTGGCGTCGGGGGCCAGCACGGCGCTCCACATGCGGATATCGAGCCAGGTGAGCAGCGGCGCCGCCAAACCCGCGAGCAGCACGGGGGCGACCGCCCAATTATTGCCTATGCGGTGCAGCCACCGAGACGACACGGCGGCGGCCACGACGAGTCCGTAGCCCAGCGCTATGGGCGCACCTTCGCCAAGCAATGCCGGCGGCGTCCAGAAGGTGGGTTGGTTGCTCCACAGGAAGGCAAGCCCGAACATCGCCATGGCCGAGATCATGGCCATGACGATCATCAGGATGACCATCGCCCACCAGCCATGGCTGCGCGGGCCGGTCATGTAGGTCGGCACCATGATGCCGGCGCCGATGTCGACCTCGTCCTGCGCGATCGGCCGGTCGGTCTCCGACAGCCAGCGCAGCATGGCCATGACGGTGATGACGCCGCTGGCGAGGCCGAACATATAGGCCTGCACCGTCAACGCGAGGAAGAAGAAGGCGGTGAAAATCGCCGCGACGAGCGGCCAGACCGATGGGCCGGGCATGATCTGGACATATTGCGGTTCGGCCAGCAGCGGGCTGGTGACGATCGTTTCGCGCAGACCGGTGGCCGAGCGCGGCAGGAAATAGCGGCCCTGCTCGACATTGTCGGAAATCTTGGGGTCGTCCCACAGGGGCTCGCGGCTCTTCACCACCGGGATCGAGCGCGTCGAATAGAGTTCGGTCGGCAGCCATTCGAGCGAGCCCGCGCCATAGACATTGCCGGCATTGCCGCCGCCCGGCGCCATGCGGAAATTGCGCGCGAGATCGATCAGGAACAGCAGGACGCCGAAGGCGAACAGGAACGCCCCGACCGTCGAGATGAGGTTCAGCATGTCCCAGCCGCTGCCCGGCAGATAGGTGTAGACGCGGCGCGGCATGCCCATCAGGCCGGCGAGGTGCATCGGCATGAAGGCGACGTTCATGCCGGTGAACATCAGGCCGAACACCCATTTCGCCAGCCGCTCGCTCATCGCGCGGCTACTGACCATCGGGATCCAGTAATACATCGCGGCGAACAGCGGGAACACCATGCCGCCGATCAGCACATAGTGGAGGTGCGCGACGATGAAATAGGTGTCGTGCGCCTGCCAGTCGAACGGCACCAGCGCGACCATCACGCCGGTCAGCCCGCCGGTCACGAAGATGACGATGCTGCCGAGCACGAACAGCCCCGGCGCGTTGAAGCGCGGCCTGCCGATCGCCAGCGTCGCGATCCACGAGAAGACCTGGATGCCGGCGGGCAGGCTGACCGCCATCGAGGCGGCGGAGAAGAAGCCCGTCGTCATCGGCGGCAGGCCGACGGTGAACATGTGATGCGCCCAGACGCCGAAGCTGATGAAGCCGGTGGCGATCATGGCCAGCACGATCAGGCGGTAGCCGACCAGTTCCGCCTTCGCGACGGTGGGCACGATCATGCTCATCATGCCGGCGGCGGGCAGGAAGATGATGTAGACCTCGGGATGGCCGAAGAACCAGAACAGATGCTGCCATAGCACCGGATCGCCGCCGCGCGCCGCGTCGAAGAAGGGCCAGTTGAAGGCACGCTCGATCTCCAGCAGCAGCGTCGCCAGGATTACGCTGGGAAAGGCGATGATGATCATCACCGCGAAGACCAGCATGGCCCAGGCGAAGATCGGCATCTTGTCGAGGCTCATGCCCGGCGCGCGGGTGCGCAGGACGCCGACGATGATCTCGATCGCGCCGGCGATTGCGCTGATCTCGATGAAACCGATGCCGAGCAGCCAGAAGTCGGCGTTGATGCCGGGCGAATAGGCCTTGGACGTATAGGGCGGGTACATGAACCAGCCGCCGTCGGGGGCAAGGCCGACGAACAGCGAGGCGAAGAAGGCGAGCCCGCCCACCGCATAGGCCCAGAAGGCATAGGCCGAGAGGCGCGGGAACGGCAGGTCGCGCGCGGCCAGCATCTGCGGCAGCAGCAGCACGCCCGCCGCCTCGACCATCGGCACGGCGAAGAGAAACATCATCACCGTGCCGTGCATGGTGAAGACCTGATTGTAGGTCGCCTGTGGCAGCACCTCCATCAGCGGCGCGGCGAGCTGGACCCGCATCAGCAGCGCCAGCACGCCCGCCAGCAGGAAGAACAGGAAGGCGGTGCCGAGATAGAAGATGCCGACATAATTGTTGTTGACGACGGTCAGATATTCCCAGCCGTGCGGCGCGCACCAAATACGGCGCAGTTCCTCCTCTTCCTCGGCCGGGCGTTCCTCCTGCGTCGGGAACCGCTGGTAGAGATCGGGATCGAACCCGGTCTCCGACCTCATTTGAGGCTTTCCATATATGCGGCCAGCGCGTTGAGATCGTCGGGGCTGAACTGCTTGTAGTTGGGCATGCGGTTGCCCGGCTTGATCGTCTGGCTGTCGGCGATCCAACCGGCCAGCGTGCCGCGATTATTGGGCAGGATGCCCGCGCCCAGCGATCGCCGTGCGCCGACATGGGTCAGGTCGGGACCGGCCGTGCCGTTGGCGGGCGTGCCGCGAATGGCGTGGCAGCCAGCACAGCCGCTGGCGAGGAACAGTTCGGGCCCGCGCCCTGAGACCGGCGGCGGAGGCGCCAGACGTTCGGCGCGCCAGCGGGCGAAGCTTTCCGGCGTATGCGCGACGACGACGAAGCCCATCAGCGCATGGGCGCCGCCGCAATATTCTGCGCATTGCCCGCCATAGGTGCCCGGCTGCTCGGCGCGGATGCGCAGCAGGTTGCGGCGGCCGGGGATCATGTCCATCTTGCCGGCAAGCCTCGGCACCCAGAAGCTGTGAAGGACGTCCGCCGATTCCAGTTCCAGCAGGACCGGTTGCCCGACGGGCACATGCAGTTCGTTGGCATCGCGGATCACGGTCTCGCCGCGTTCGCCGAGGTAGGTCACGCGCCACCACCACATTTCGCCCGTAACCCTGACGCGCATCTCGCCCGCTCGTGCTGCCGTCGCCTGCAGGCTGCCGGTCAGCCACAGGCCCCAGACCAGCAGGGCCGTCAGCACGACGCCGGGAAAGACCACGCCGCCGATCCAGATCGTCCGGTCGCCGCCCAGCCGCTTTCTCAACGCCGGCTTGCCCCAGAGCGCCACCGCGAGTGCGGCGAGGACGATCAGCAGTACGGCCGTGCCGCCGAGCAGCAGCGCCCAGGCCAGCCGCGTGATGGGCTCGGCGTATGGGCCGGCCGGATCGAGCACCGCTGGCGGCCAGCCGCCGAGCGCCGCCTTCAAGGTGGCGCTATTGCTCATGCAGGAACGCCGCGATGTCGTCGGCCTGCGCTGCGGTCATGGTGACCGTCGGCATGGCAGTGCCGGAAGAATTGCGCAGGAAAGCAGCCAAATTATCAGGGCGGTTGGGGTAGCGGCCCGCGATCATGCCGCGCTGTGCGAACCTTTCGAGCGAAGGACCGGTCGTTCCCTGCGGCCAGATGCCCGACATGGCGTGACATGCCCCGCAGCCGAGGCGTTCCGCCGCCGTCTTGCCGCGCGCGGCTGCTTCGCCGCCCGTGGCATTGGGCGCGATCTCGGGCTTGTCGCAAGCGGCGAGCAGCAGGACTGCGGTCAAGAGAATGCGTGCCCCCAAAAGAGATCTTCCTTCCCCGATGGGGAACCGACCGCCATCCACTCGGTTCCCCGTGCGATGACGCGATATTTTCTGTGCCTCGGCCTGCTGGCTCCGCTGCTTCTGACGGCATGCAACGAGATGGGCGGCAACCCGGCGTTTCGTGCGACCGGCGAAGTGATCGCGTTCAGCGGCGGCAACGGTGGCCCTACGAGCGCCTGCGCGACCTGCCACGGCTTGAAAGGCGAAGGGGACGGACGCCTGACCCCGCGTCTTGCCCGCCTCGACGCCGGTTATCTCGTCCGCCAGCTGGACGATTATGCCACTGGTCGGCGCAAGCACGTGGCGATGCGTGCGATCGCCCGGCGACTGGACAGCGAGGACCGGGTCAAGGTCTCGGCCTATTATGCCGCGCTGCCGCCCCCGGCATCCGCGTGGCGATCGACGCCGGTTTACGCCAGCAAATGCGCCAGTTGTCATGGTCCGAACGGTGAAGGCGTTGGCCCCGGCAACCCGCCGCTTGCCGGGCAATCGCCGGCCTACGTCGCGGCGCAGATCGAGGCATGGCGATCGGGTCAGCGGCGGGATCCCACGGGCACGATGCTGGCCATCAGCCGCGCACTGGCGCCGGACGAGCTTGCGATCCTGGCAGGCCATGGCGCGGCTCCGCTTCTGCCGGCTCGTCCTCCTTCAACTCCGGCAGCATCCCGATGAGCACATCATGCCGGTTCCAGAAATGATGCTTGAGCGCCGCCCCGACATGCATGGGGATCAGCGCGAGCAGAAGCAGGATTAGCAGAGTGTGGATGCCGTCTGCCCAACCCAGGATGGTCCATTGCGCCGCCACCGGAATATCGTGGAACGGCAATTGCGGCCACGCGGCGCCGAGCAGGTCGAGCTTCGGCCCGTCGCCCAGCGCCGACCACATCGCCCAGCCAGACAGCGGCAGGCCGAAGAAGCAGATGTAAAAGAGCGCATGGGTGACGTAGGCGAGCTTGGTTTGCCAACCCAGTCCATCCGCGTCGTTGATTGGTCCCGGCACGATCGTGCGCCACACGAAGCGCAGCGTCGCCAGCACCAGCATGCCCAGGCCCAGTTCGGAATGCAGCTTGTAGGCGTCCAGCTTGTCGCCGCCCACCGGCATGCGGCTCATATACCAGCCCCAGTAGAGCTGAAAGGAGATGAGGGCCGCCATGATCCAGTGGAAGGCGACGCCGACCGGGGAGTAGCGCCGATCGGCGGTATGCCGCGCCGCCCATTCGCGGATCGCTTCGATCATGCGATCGCTATCCGCTGCCGCTCGGCGAGCCAATTGCCTGCCAGCCTGAGCGCGGCGACGAGATAAATCGCTCCACCCACGATCCACATCAGCAGGCCGGCAAGCTGCTGGTCCTCCACCGGGCTGAGGCCCCAGGGCTGCGTCGTGATCCAGTGCCAGGCGTACAGCGGCGTGGACGCGAAGGTGAGCAGAGCGCCGAGTAAGCCCATCTGAACCATCGTCGCCAGCAGGACCGCGACGCCGGTGGGGGCGGTTGCGGCCAGCACGCTGCGCCAGAGCCCGATCGCCGAGACGAGCAGGGTCAGTTCCATAAGCCAGTAGGCGCCGTCGCTGGCAAGCGCGAAGGCATAGGCCGCCGGCGCGTGCCACGCCCAGAAGATCAGGGCATGGGCACAGGCCCATGCCGCCGGCCTGCCCCGAACGGCTGGCCATGCGATCGCCAGCAGAGGCGCCGCGACGGCCGTCAGCAGGATATGATGCGCCGCGCGTGCCGAGAACAGCGCCGAACTCAACGCACAGAACGGCGATACGAACAGCAGAAGGAGAATGGCACAGCCTGCGGCGAGCGGAAGAGGCCGCGCTCGGACTGCGCGGCCGATCAAGAAGAGACCGATCACCAGCCCTATCGCCAGCGGATCCGGATTCCAGCGCGTCCAGATCTCGACGGGAAGGGGCGCGGAGCCGCAATAGGGAATCGGTGGAAGCCGCATGACGCTGCAACCATAGGCGCCTTCGGAGGTTCCCGTCACGAGTGGCTGTGGTCAAGCTTGCTGGAACGTGGCACGGAGGAACCGCAGGGCGTGCCGGCCGTATCACCCAGGGCGTGACGTCTCGCGCATGACCGACAAGCGATCCGAAAGGCGCCGCATGAACGACAGAGCGCCGGAAGGGCCAGACGAGAGACGGACGCTGTGGATCGTCCTGGTGCTCAACCTCGCGATCGCGATCGCGTTCCTGATCGCGGGCATTAGCGGAGATTCCAGCGCGCTTCTCGCCAACGGGCTCGACAACCTGTCGGACGCGGCGGTCTATGCCTTGAGCCTGATCGCTCTCAGCCGGGGGGCGAAGTGGAAGACGCGGGCGGCGGCCGTTTCGGGCTTCATGCTCCTGATCTTCGCCGGCGGTATCCTGCTCGACGTCGGTCGCCGCTATCTACAGGGCAGCGAGCCAATCGGCGTCACGATGATGACCATGTCGGCGATTGCGGCGGTGGTCAACTTCGTCTGCCTCAAACTGCTGCAACGGCTGCGAGAACCAGACGTCAACCTGCGCGCGGCGACCACTTTCAGCTTCAACGACTTCATCTCGAACGGCGGGATCCTTGTCGCCGGTGCTCTGGTCTGGTGGCTGGGATCCAACTGGCCCGACCTCCTGGTCGGTTTTCTCACCGCGGTGATCGCGATCAAGGGCGGCATCGAGATTTTGCGCGATGCGCGGTGCGAAGCCCGCGAAGCAAAAAGGGCCAGCGCATGAAAAACGCCAGGCATGCCTCGGTGGGCGATCCGCGCCGCCATCGGCATCTGGGACCGAAAGTGCGTCAGTCCCCGCAGCCGGACAAGGCGATCACCGAACCGGCCGCGCTGCTCGACAGCCTCGATGCGCTGACCACCGAGGTACGGCGGGAAGGCGCCGCGAAGTTGGGGCAATGGGATATTGGCGAAGCCCATGGGTTTGCCTCCTGCGCCGCCAACCTGGCGGACTATCTCGCCCTACGCGGACACGATCTGCGGCCGCTCCAGCGCGGGCTGACGATGCTCGGCCTGTCCTCGTTGGGGCGATCGGAGGGGCACGTCCTCCCCGCGCTTCAGGCGACCCGCGCGGCGCTTGCGGCGATTGTCGGCAGGCAACCGGACGAGCGGCCGCCATCGGAAGCATTCTTCGCCGGCGAGCGCTGCCTGACCGAGCGGCGGCAGGCCCTGTTCGGTGCGACCGGCGATCTGCGCGCGACCGCAATCATGGTGACCTGTCCAAGCGAAGCCGCGGAAGACCCTGCGTTCATGCGAGACCTCGCCGACCGCAGGATCGAAGCACTGCGCATCAACTGCGCGCATGACGGTCCGCGCAGATGGTTGCGGATGATCGAACACGCCCGTTCAGCCGAGCAAGAGACCGGCCACAGGATGCGCATCTTCATGGATCTCGCCGGTCCGAAGATCCGCACCGGCGACATGGAAGGCGGCAGGAGGCGTCTGCACGTGGGCGACCGCCTGAGGATCGTCGAACCCGGTACGCTGGGTGCCCACAACACGGATGAGGCGGTTACGGCAGTCGAATGCACGCTCGGCGAAGCGGTGCGCAGTAGCCGGACCGGCGACCATGTTTTCTATAACGACGGCAAGCTCGGCGGCGTGATCGAGGAAGCGGGCGACGACGGACTGCTGGTGCTTATCCAACAGGCTCCGGAGAAGGGCGTCAGGCTAAAACCCGAAAAGGGCCTCAACTTCCCCGACGCCGATCTCGGCATCGCCGCGCTCACGAAAAAGGACCGCCGCGACCTGAAGTTCATTGCCGCCCATGCCGACGGCGTCCAATACTCGTTCGTCCAGTCCGCCGCCGACGTGATGCAGCTGCAGGAGGCGTTGGCGGAACTGCGCGACGACTGGCAGGAACTCGCGATTGTGCTCAAAGTGGAGACCATCCGGGCGATCGACAATCTGCCGGAGATCATGGTTCACGCCGCCAGCCGGCAGCCTACCGCCGTGATGATCGCGCGGGGCGACCTTGCCGTTGAGATCGGCTTTGCCCGCATGGCCGAAATGCAGGAGGAGATCCTTTGGCTGGCCGAGGCTGCTCACGTGCCGGTGATCTGGGCGACGCAGGTCCTGGAGAACCTGGTCAAGAAGGGCCGGCCTTCTCGTGGCGAAATGACCGACGCGGCGATGGCCGCGCGCGCCGAATGCGTGATGCTGAACAAGGGCCCACATATCCTCGAGGCGATCGAGGTTCTCGACACCCTGCTCGGCCGCATGGGCGAGCACCAGCACAAGAAGACACCGCAACTGCGTGCTCTGAAAAGCTGGTAGCCTTCGACACACATTAGCCCAATGAGGTATCTGGAACTGTCAGGCGCTCTCGCCGGTTCTGGGGATGCAAGGAGATAGCCATGGCCAGCACCCCACCCGATCCGCATCCCGACTCTCCACCCCGCGGCCCCGACCAGACCCCGGAACAGCTTCCGCAGCCGGATGACGATGGCCGGGAAAGCGTCGAAGACCTGCCGGAAGAGTAGTGCTTTACGATCATTGCACCGCAGCTAAGCTCCGGGTCCTTGTCAGTGGTGGCCTGAGCCGTGTCCGGAATTATGATGGCCACCGCTCATGCGGTGATGGCCGCGTGATCCATGGCCGATCGAACGGTGCCCCAAGCCAACGAACGCCGATCCGTAGCCGAAGGTGCCAAAATAGGGTTGGCCGTAATAACCGGCAGGGTAATAGCCGCGCGAGGCTACCGCCGGAGAGAGGACAAGCAGGCAGGTCGGCGCCGCCGTCACACCTCCTTCAGTCGGGGTCGCGGGAGGCGACGGCGATCTGGTAACGGGCGCAATCGGCTCCGCGGCTATCGAACCCGGGGTCGTGCAGGGCACGCGGTAATAGACGTACCCTGGTCCGCGCGGCGTGGTGGCGCATCCGCTCAAAGCAAGTACGGCCAGCAAACCAACTCCCGCAAGCCTCGATCTCGTGAACAACATTGTTCTTCCTTCTGGCGTGCCTCCCCGAAGGCCGCATGTTCACGATACACCACAGAGCCTCCTTCGCATAGCAAACTGCGCAGCGTGCTGGCTTTACGGGGCGTCAGCGTCATTCACCGCCAATTCAACCAAAGGATGCCACGCTGCTCGCCCACGGTTGACTAAAGTCAGGAGGTTGTCGTGAACAGGCGTGCTTTGTCGCTTTTGGCCGGATCGGCAGCGGCTCTCTTTCTGGCCGCGCCGGCACTTGCCGGACAGCATGGCGGCGGCGTGAATTGGACCGGGTCACATGGCGGCGTCAACTGGGACGGAGGCCACCCCTACTCGGGCGTCGACTACAAGGGCAATTCCACCCCCACTACGACCGAACGCTACCCGCGTCGGGCGCCCTATCTCACCCCCCGTGCTGATCCGGCAAAGCCCACACCTACCGACCGAGAGGCCCGCAACGGCTCTAAAAAACGTTCAGGCTCACCATACGGTACTCGGTAGACTTTCGCCGACTATCGCTCCTTTGAAAGCCCGTTCCGAGATAGGCAATGGGCAGTCCTTCACTGCTTGTTAACCTTAATGAAGGACAATTTTCTCGCCTCAAGGAGCAGGACGAATGAGCGACATCGGCAGCATCATGGCCGCGCGCAACGCGATCATCCAGGGCAATGCCGCCCTGCGTGCCGCGGTGCAGCGTTCACCGGTCGATGCCCAACGAGGCGCACAATTCGCTACGGCATTGGTGAATGCCCAAAACGCTCCTTCTACCCTTCGTGCAACGAGCACAGGCGGGACTCCTCCCCCCGAAACCGCGGGTCCCGTGCCCGGTTTCGCCTCGACGCTTTCAAGCCTGCTGGCCCGGGTCAATACCGGACTGGACGCCGAGGACACCGCGGCGGAAGCCTATGAGCGCGGAGAAACAACCGACATCGCAAGCGTCATGCTCACTCAGCAGCAGGCGTCCATTCAGTTCGAAGCGACTCTGCAGGTACGCAACAAACTGCTCACAGCCTATAAGGACATAATGAACATGTCGATTTGAGGCGCTATGGCTTCACTGCTTAGCGCTCACCGGTGAGACACCGGCCTGCTCACACCCAATGCCTGATTACGCCGGTCCGACTTAGCGATGCTTCCGACCGAAGGTCGCAACGCGCCAAAGATACCAGATTCCTGCCAACGCCAGCACGGCATTGCTGACCGGCTCGACAATCGTGGCGATCTGGCCGTAGCGCTCGCCCAACTCATAGCCTGCGATGGCCAGCATGGCAGTCCACGCCGCCGATCCGATGGTGGTCCAGGCCAAAAATGGCCCCAGCGCCATGCCGGTGACACCAGCCGGCACCGAAATCAGCGTGCGGATGCCCGGCAACAGCCTGCCGAACAGCACCGCCCAGCGACCATAGCGATCGAACCATTTGTCCACCCGATCGATTTCTTCGGGTGTCAACGTCAGCCAGCGGCCATGATCCGCGGCAAACCGCTTGAGCCGCTCGATCCCGATCCAGCGCCCCACATAATACCAGAGGGTGGCACCAGCGACCGACCCCAGCGTGCCGGCCATGATCACGACCGGCAGCGAGCCGCGCCCCTGCGCTGCCGTATAGCCGGCCAGCGGCAGGATGACCTCGGACGGGACAGGCGGGAAAAGATTCTCCCCAAACATGAGCAGAAATACGCCAAGGCCGCCCAGGTTGGAGATCAGCGCGACGATCGCGTCATACATTCTGCTTTCTCCAAGCGAGCGTTGCCGTGACGGTTACTTTCATCAACAATCCCTCCGCGCGATCATCGTTTCAGGCAAGCGACGATCGCGGTGATCACCGAAACCGTCTCCGCGACGTCACGAACCCTTACGGTGTCGAGACCAATCTCGGCCGCCGGATAGTCGTTGCCGCCCGGATAGATCGCATCGCCCAGAAACAGCATTTCATCCAGCCCGACGCCGCTTTCCGCGCTCAACCGCTTGAGACCGTAGCCCTTGTCTACGCCTGCGCGCGTGACGTCGATCGACGTGGTGCCGCCGAGGTTGATCGAAAGACCGGGTAGTGCTTCGCGGAGAACGGCCTGAAGCGCCGTCCGCTTGGTGCGATCCGGATCCCATGCCTCCTTGGCTTCGAGCGGCGCTTGCTGCCCGAGCCCCGAAAAGGTGAACTGGCTGCCGCGGTCTTCGAGCCGGTCTCCCCAGATGCGTTCATCGGTCAGATCCGCCTCCGCCAGCGCCCGGTCGAAAGCTGCGCGGATCTTTGCCTTCTCCTCCTTTTCGAACAGGTCCGCATAGACCGTTTGCCACGCGCTCCCGTCGAACCGATAGAGTTTGGTGCCGGTGGTCGGCATCAGCCAGAGCCGCTCTCGCTTAGCGTCGGCCGGCAGGCGCAATGCGACTTGCTTGTCGAACTGCGGCCAGTCACCGCCCGAGATCACCGCCACATCCGCAACCTCCAGAAGGCTCGATAGCGCGGCGCCCATCTCTTGGGACAAAGGCTGTTTGCTTTCCGCCAGCGTGCCGTCCAGATCGAACGCAATCAGTCGCTTCATGCCACATCCTTCCTCTGTCTAGCCGCGCGCTCATCTCCCGTCGACCGGGTTGGTTAGCCGCTTCGCGCGCGCCCAAAGTTGGTGGAATGCACCAGACCGTCCAAGGTGCCACCATTGCGGCGGCCCGTTCGCGGTTTATTCGGGGCTCTCTGCGCTCAGTTAGCAGTTATTCGACGTATGCAATTCCATTCGACATATCGACAAAGCCGTACATGGCGCAGCGGGCGCTGATCCTATGCAGCACTGCAACACCAATGCGGTCGCGCACGGCGGGAAGAATGCCGTGGACGCAATGGGCGAAATGAAGCAACCCACGCAGTAGTTTTAGTGATTCCTTGAGTTTCCACTGGCTTGATCGAGCACGACGGTGGCGATTTTCGACCTAGCTCGGAAAGATTGAGTCGGTCCAGATGCACGCCCTCCAGCGGTCACGCCCAAAACCCCTGCAGAAGTTCCATCGCCGCTTGCGATCGGTAGCGCTGTTTGAACAGCTCGGCCCCGGGCTCGTCACCGGAGCGGCCGACGACGACCCGAGCGGGATCGCCACCTACTCGCAGGTCGGCGCTCGCTTCGGCTTCCAGCTCCTCTGGGTCATGGTGCTCGTCTATCCGCTGATGACCGCGATCCAGCTCATCAGCGCCCATATCGGTCGTGTCACCGGTTGCGGTCTTGCCAAGAATATGAGCAACGCCTTGCCCAAATGGCTTGTCGCGGGCCTCGTGGCACTGCTGTTAATCGCCAACACGATCAATATCGGCGCCGACCTCGCCGCTATGGGTCAGGCGGCGGGGCTCATCGTCGGCTTCGATGGCAAAATTCTGACCGTTGGCCTGGCACTGGTTTCACTGACCTTGCAGCTGTTCGTCCCTTACAAGCGCTATGCTGCCTTGCTAAAATGGGTGACCCTGAGCCTGCTTGCCTATGTTGCCGTCCTCTTCCTGGTAAAGATCGATTGGTCCGCCGTGTTGGTAGGCCTCGTCTGGCCCAAGGTGGCCGGCGTCGGTGCCTGGACGATGATCGTCGCCGTCCTCGGGACCACGATCAGTCCCTATCTGTTCTTCTGGCAGTCCGCGCAAGAGGTCGAGCAAGTCTCCCAGGACCCTGATGCAAAACCTTTGAAAGAGGCGCCCGGCCAGGCGCGGCGCGAGTTTCAGCGCATCCGCATCGACACCTTCGCCGGCATGGCGATTTCGGTTGTGGTGGCCCTCGCGATCATGATCGGCACGGCGGCGACCTTGAATGCCGCCGGTCAGACATCGATCCAGACCGCGACCGATGCCGCAAAGGCACTCGAGCCGGTCGCGGGCAAGTTCGCCCTGGCGCTCTTCGCCCTCGGCATCATCGGCACCGGCATGCTGGCGGTTCCGGTGTTGGCGGGATCGGCCGCCTATGCCGTAGGTGAGAGCCGCGGCTGGAAATGCGGCCTCGAAGAAAAGCCCTGGCATGCGGTGGGCTTCTACACCATCATCGGCCTTGCGACACTGGTAGGGCTCGCGATCAGCTGGTCACCGATCGATCCGATGCATGCGCTTATCTACAGCGCGGTCATCAACGGCTTTGTCGCCGTCCCGATCATGGCGACGATGATGACCATCGCCCATCGCCGATCGGTGCTTGGCAATTTCACAGCCTCGCGTCCACTTCTGGTGCTTGGCTGCCTCGCAACGATTGTCATGGCCGGCGCGGCGCTCGCGTCCGTGCTCCTGCCGTAGCGCCCGCAAACACCTGCCGTGTTATAACTTGAAGATTGAGGATCAAGCCTCATGAAGGAAAAGAGGAGATCGCAGGCCCGCCGCGCCGCATTCCGACGCCGCTCGATCATCGTCACGGTGTTGGGACTGGCAGCCGCTGGCACGATCATGGTCCTGGGTTCTCTGGGCCTGTATCCGCGCGCCTGTTTGATCGCGAGTTCGCTACTGTCGCTGTTCACCCTTTTCTATGCCATTTCACCTTCCGTTCGATCCGGGCAGACAACGCCCGGCTCCAAAGGGAAATCACGATCGCAAAGCTACGCCTGTCGGCCAACCTGCCACCACCGGTCCGGCCGGCGCGGCCTAAAGGTGCCGGTGGCGGGGACAATGAAGAGGTGTGATCGCCGACCGCTCTCTCAAACGCTACACCCAGCGTTGTCGGCGCAGACGCAGACAGATCGCCGCGCAGAGGCTGCCCATGGCGAGAAGAAAAATGCCTTAGCCGAACCTGGCCGTCACACCTACAATGCCGGGAAAATTCACACTGGAAAGCGCTGTAGCCGATGTCAGAAGCGCGAGCATGACAGACCATGCGGACAATGTACGCACCGTCCGTTCGATTTCGGTCGCCGGTACCCAGTGCGCCCGGTGCGAGCTTCCGGGCGACTACGCCATCCCAATATACTCGCGCGGCCACAACGCGCATGGGGTTCTCCCGCTGATTTCGATATCAATGTCACTTCACGCGGCAGTAGCGGGCGGCACGTCGACGGCCAAGCGAGATGACGAACTCGGAAGATGCACTCGAATGAGAAAGCGACCATCGGTTGTTGTTGCGCTGTTGCCGGCTGGCGTTTGGCTGCTTGCCGCACGGGCCATGATGGCTACCTCAAGCCGGACGCGGCGATTTGGTTTGATCCACCCCCGTCTCGCGCTTTACCTCAGCTTCCGAGCAGCCGCGCTCTATCGCGCGGGCTTTGCGGCCTGGAGTTACAACCGGGGAAAATGGCGCTGACTTCTCTTCGCATCACAGTGCCCTATCTAGGCGAAGCCGACATGATGTACGCTCGTGTCCGGCTGCGTCTAAAGCTCGCGGGATGACGCAGTGACCGACACCCTCAAGGCAGCCGATGTCTTTACCAAGCTCGACATTAAGCTGATGCCCGATCCCTCCCGGACGGTCATCCGCCCTTTCGGTTTCGACTATCCTGCGGCGTTTGCAGCGGGCCGGCCGCCGAGGAGCCAAGCTGTTGCGGCCCGGCTGATGGCGCTCGATCCTACCTATCGGCGGCGGATGCTGGCGTTGCTGCGCCGCGCGATGCAAAGGCGTCATCGACGCGTCGACAATGTGTTCCTGCACCGCTTCGAGGAAGTCAAAGGCGGGCTTGGGATCAACGTGGTCGACCAAGACGATCGGCTGCTCGTCGGTGCCTATTTCAGCCAAGAATACGCCTTCGAAAGCGCGGCGCTGTTCAACCCCAGCATCGTCGAGATTCCCCATCGCGACCCAGGCGACGGCAGCATACGCTTCCTTCTTTCGTTGCGCGGGGTTGGCGAGGGTCACGTCTCGTCGGTCACCTTCCGCTCCGGAAGCTGGGACGGTGGCGACGGCCTCGTCATCGATACGGCGAGCGGCCAAGGCGTGCCACCCCGAATAGAGCGCCAGGAGCAGGGATGGGTCCGACTGCGGTCCGATGACAGCGAGGATATTTCGGAAACGGTCATCTTTCCCATCCTGCCCAGCCAGCGGCAGGGCGTGGAAGATTTGCGATTGGTCCGCTTTACAGATCATGATGGTGCGCAAAGCGTAATCGGCACCTACACAGCTTTCGACGGCAGCACGGCGCGCGCCGAGCTCTTGCGCGGTATCGATGTGCGCACGTATGAAATGCGTCCACTCGTCGGCGCCATGGCGGGATACAAAGGCATGGCGCTGTTCCCGCGGCGCATCGACGGGCGATACACAATGCTCGGACGGCAGGATAGTGAGAGCTTGTGGCTTCTACAATCTGACACGCTTGAGCGATGGGAAGAAGGCGTGCCCATCATGGCGCCTCGTTACCCGTGGGAGTTCGTCCAGATCGGCAATTGCGGCTCGCCGATCGAGATCGACGAAGGGTGGCTGGTGTTCACCCACGGCGTGGGACTGGTCCGCGGTTACTGCATCGGCGCCTGCCTGCTCGACCGGGACGATCCTACGAAGGTGCTTGCGCGGACACCCTCTCCGCTTTTGTTCCCGAG
Source organism: Novosphingobium pentaromativorans US6-1 (assembly GCF_000767465.1). Lineage (NCBI taxonomy): Bacteria > Pseudomonadati > Pseudomonadota > Alphaproteobacteria > Sphingomonadales > Sphingomonadaceae > Novosphingobium > Novosphingobium pentaromativorans. Next base: position 87,667 of record NZ_CP009293.1, on the reverse strand, counting down.
CGGCGAGGAGCATGGCGGCTACGTGCCGAACGTCACCTACAGCTGCGGCGCGCTGCTCCACCGGCGGCGTGTGCTGCTGCCCTACGCCGTCGCCGACGAATATTCCGCGTTCGCGGTGGCGAGCGTCGATGATCTGCTCAGCGTGATGCGGTAGGCCGTTCGATCTTCGCGCGCCCGGGAGAATAGCGTGCCGTGACCGATGAGGCTCAGCAATATCCTACGTCATAACGCTACGATCAATTGCCAAGTGATTTGATTGTAAAATGACCGCCTAGGATTTAAGCCAGTCGAGCAGTTCTGAGCCGAGCAGCTGAGTGTTGAGCTGTTCGTCGGACAATTCGACGAAGGCGTCGAGATCGCGGATGATGACAACGCCCGTGTTACGGAAGCGGGCGGCGATGTGGCGCAGGAAGCCGAAATCGACGTCGTGCTCGCATGCGCCGACGAACAGGAAATAAACCTGATCGCCCCGCCGTTCAGATTCCTCCAGGATTTGAATCGTGCGGCCATGGTCGGATGGGTCGTTCTCGCCATCGGTTACGAAGATGACGATCGAACGCTTCTTCGTACGAAATTCTGGCTCCTGGCCGACCCCGAAGAAGCGACTAAGGAACCCACCCCCCGCCTCAGCTGGCAGCCAACCAAAGTGCTGGAGATTCCGTTCGAGCACGTAGCTGTAAGTTGTGCCGCCGTTCCAGCCAGGCACGCGCTTTACTACGTTGCGGACAATATACCCTCGGCAATCGTCAGGCGCGACTGTACCAACGTGTTGCACGCTACGCTTCCCGTCGCTGAAGGTGAAGACGTCCATCCGCCCGTCTGGATCAAGCTCCATGCCGAAGGGCACCAGCCGCTCGATAAGCCGGCTGGTGGTGCCCTCCTCATGCTCGTGCTCGAACGAGCCCGATACGTCCATGTCGAAGATCAGCTCGGCCTTGACGTCGGCGGCAACACCGGCCTTCTCGAGGGACACGCGCAGGGTACGGGCGGATTTCTGGAGGTCGAGCTGGAGCGTCATGGTCTTGGGCCCTTCATGTCTTGAGCTGCTGCAGAATAGTTTGGAGGCGGTGTTGGAGTTCGCCGGCCTCGGTCGGGTTGGGCGAGCGCGCCCCACTCGCAGTGGCGGTCAATGCAGCTATGGTGGAGAGCCAGGCGGGCATTGCCACCAGCACCGCTTCTTGGATCGCGGCGATCAGGTGCAGCGGCTGCTCGGCCTGCGCGGCGCGGAGCGGATCGTCGCCTCGAAGCTGTACGACTGAGCGGGTCAGGCTCATCGCGCGCTCCAGGAACCGCTGCGACAGCGCTGGCTGCGTGATCGAGAGATGGTCAGCCAGGAACCCCGCCGCCAGCGCCGCCGCCTCGATGTCGCCGCCGGTGGCCTCAATCCGGCGCGCCTGTTCGCTCAGCCGGTCGCGCAGCCGCAGAAGGGGATCGAGTGCGGCGGCCGTCAGCCGCACCAGCTGGTCGAGTTCGGCCCGTGCGTCTTCCAGCGCACAGAGTGTATCGATCCGGCCCGTTCCGCCAAACAGCCGGTCGAACACCCCGGCCGGCCGGCCGATGCCGCAGATCACCGGCAGATCAATCGCACCGAGCAAGTCGATCATCCGCGTCACATACGCCCGAACCCGGCCCAGTTCGTCAGCCCGCGCCAGGTCAAGCGTCCGTGCGACAAGATCGGCGTACTCCTGTTGCGCGCCGTGGCCCCACAAGGTGATGGTGCGGTCGCGCGCACCCTCGACCACGAAGCCCTCGACGAGCCGCACCGCGGTGGCGGCGACGGCGGGGGCGACGCCGGGCGACAGCCGGGCGATATCGGCGACGGTGACGGCGATCCGCCTGCGTTCGACGCCGGGAATAGCGGTGGGAGCTACGACGGGGCGGGTCGCATGCTCGGACACGGACGGCGGCGCGCGGTCGGCGGAGCGGCGCAAAGTCTTTTGGGCCGGCGCGATCGGGCCGATGACCGTCGGGCGCAGCCGGGCCGGCCCGCGGTTGGAAGGCGAGTCGTCGGTCACCAGCTCAGGAGAAATGAGCGAGCACGTCGTTAAATGTCCCGTTGAAGCCACGTCCCACCGCGGCATATTCCCAGCCTTCAGGGCCAAGCAGGAGGCTGCCGAGCTGGACCACGTTGAACTCCTTGAACTCGGACGACAGCTGGTACGCGCCGAGCTCGCGTCCGCTGCCATCGGTCAGCGTGATCGTGCACAGGTCGATGTCGCCGAACGCCGGCTCGTCCTCATCGGCATCGCCCTCTTCATGCCCTCCGCCATGATCCGCCTCGTGGACCGTTACCAAAATAGGGATCTCATTGACCCCCGCAGGCAACTTCGATCCGTCGATGACGATTGATTCGCTGCTGTTCTGCACGCGAAGGTCGCCGCTGTGCGACAAGCCACCGCTCGGGGTGGCGAAGGAGCCGTCCGTGTTAGACGCCAGCGCGCCACCCTGTGGGTTCATTCGCGTGGTGTTGTAGGTCGAGAGCACACTCACCAGCTCGGTCACCTTGGCGCCATTGCCGTCGTTGCGCGCCTCCAGCGCGTGGACATCGACGTCGTCCGCATGGTCGGCGTCGCAGCGCCATTCCACCTTGGCGGTAAAGCGCGCGCCCTTATTCAGCGAAAGTTGCAGCTTAGGCACCGCGACGCCGGGCTTCTCGAGCGACAGGGTGAGCATTGTTGATCAGGTCCTTCGTTTCAATTGGGAGCAAGCGTGGCGAGTTCCCGCCGCGCGTCCGCGAACTTGCGGCGGGCTATCTCGAACTTCTCGTCGGTGGTCTTGCGCGCAACTTCGACCAGTCCGTGAATTTCCTTGGTGGTAGCAATGATCGTCTCGATCTGCTGGGCCTGCGCGACCCGGTTATCGCCGGGTGCGATCGCCGCGGTCACCGCCACGTCCTTCAGCGCGCGGCCGCGCAGCTCGGTCAACTGGCGGTCGAGCTTGGCTTGGCGGCCGGCGATTTGCTGCACGCTTCTTACCGCAAACGCGCCGTGGATCGACAGCAGCGTCATCTTGATGGAGGCGAAACGCGACGCGACGGTGGTCGCAGTTTCCTGCAGGGTGGCGACCCCGGCCTGCTCGATCTGCTGGATTACCAGCTGGTCGGCTGGAAGACGGGTGTAGCTCCCCTCCAGCGCCAGCGCGCGGCTTTCGAGCAAGCGCAATTTGTCCTTCAGCTCCGTCAGCCGAGCCTGTGCCACAGGGTCGGCCGGGTCGAGCGCCGCCTCCTCATTTGCGACATAGGCCTGCGCCTTGTTGAGCAATGCGCGCGCCACCCCGGCGGCGACGGCGAACTCGCCGAAGTGGTTGCCGTAGCTTTTCTTCAGCTGGTCGAGGTTCTGGAGCTCGGCGAACAGCTTCTGCATCTCCTTGCTGAGCTCACCCTCCAGTCGGGCCATCTCGTCGGCAAGCGTCTTGGTCCGCCCCGCGATCAGGTCGCCGATCGCGGTCAACATCTCGTCGATCAGCTGGTCTGGCCGCTTACCGCGCAACCGCCCGAGCAGGCGGCCGAGGAAGCCCGGCTTCTCGCCGTTCTGCATTTTATCAAGGATGGCAGGCAGGTCAGCGTCCTCGACCCCTTTCTCCAGCCGCCCGAACAGCGCGAACACCGCCGCAGCACTGTTCTTGTCGAGCCGCTGAAGAAAGCCGTCGAGCGTGCTTTGCAGCGCTTGTTCGGCTTCGAGGCCGATACGGATCACATCGCCGGAACGCATGGTGGCGAAGTCAAGCTGCGCGAGCTGCTTCTCCGCCTCGGGCAGCTGCTCGGGACGAAGGATGATGGCGCCGGTTTCAAGCGGTATGGGAGAAGCCGCCGACTGCTGAAGTTCGACGGAGTTCCTGCCCGGGTTGGATCCAATGATCGTCGGCTTCATCACTTCTCCTTCGCCCACAGGCGACAATATATTAGCAGCGATGATCGCACCAGCAATTTGCGAGGATAAGGCGCCGCAACCCCAGAGCAGTTCGCAACGGCGATACCGCCCGTCCCCCGGCATAATAGTGCGGCCAGCACGTTGAAAACGGTCACAAACTGCGACGCTTGGCAGATCGTGCCTGATCACGATGAAAATTGGCGCTGCGCGACCGCGTGAACGCCTCTGCGCAACCCGCCGCGATGCTGTGCTCGTTGGCGATGCCTACAATCAGGCCGCGTTTGCCGTCAAGATCGACAAGTGACGTCATGATTGCAATGCTACCAAAAGGGCCAGGGTGTGAAGCGCGATCATCCGCTCCTCGTCGGTCGGAATGACGAGAACGTCGATGCGGCTTTCGCCGGCCCGCGAAATGCGAAGCGCGTTGTCCGCATTGGCGTCGTCGTCGATCTCGAGACCCGCCCAAGCCAACCGGGTACAGATGCGCCGCCGCACATCAGCGTGATTTTCACCGATGCCGGCGGTGAACACGAACGCATCCAGTCCGCCGAGTGATGAGATAAGCCCGCCGGCCTCGCGCGCCACCCGCCAGCAGAAGAGATCGATCGCCTCCTCCGCCTCGACGCTCCCATCCTCCGACAGCGCGCGCATGTCGCTCGAGATGTTCGATACGCCAAGAAGACCGGATTTGCGGTAAAGCAGGTCCTCGACCTCGGCCACCGGCATGCTTAGCTGTGACTGGAGATGCAGCACGACGCCGGGATCGATGCTGCCGCAGCGCGTACCCATGACGAGCCCGTCGAGCGCGGTGAAACCCATCGTCGTGTCGATGCTGCGCCCGCTCTGCATTGCGCACAGGCTGGCGCCGTTGCCGAGGTGCGCGGCAATCACACGCCCGCGCGCGAGCGCCGGATCGATCTTGCCCAGACGCCGTGCGATATATTCATAAGAAAGACCGTGAAAGCCGTAGCGGCGGATACCCTGATCGTGGAGGAAGCGGGGGATGGCGAGCCGGGAGGCGACCATCGGCTTGTCATGGTGGAAGGCCGTGTCGAAGCAGGCGACCTGGGGAAGATCGGGGTTGATCCGGGCAATGGCGCGGATAGCGGTGAGATTGTGGGGCTGGTGGAGCGGCGCGAGAGGGCAAAGCGCCTCCAGGGCGTCGAGCAGGACCGCGTCGACCCGTTGCGGCGCGGCAAAGCGGGTGCCGCCATGAACGACCCGGTGGCCGAGCGCGACGACCTGCCGGTCACCAAGATGGTCCGTGGCCCATGCAAACAGATCTTCGAGCAGATCGGCATGGGTCAGCGACGCCCCATCCGGCCAGTCGCGGTCTATCAGGACTTCACCCTCGGCGGAGCGGATGCGGAGAGCGGGTGCAATACCGATCTTTTCGATCTTGCCGCTCGCCGACAAGGTGAGGCTGTCAGGATTGCCGAGCGTATAGAGCGCGAACTTGATGCTCGATGATCCGGAATTGAGACTGACGACGGCCTTCATGCGCGCGTCGCCATCCCCGGCGCGGCCTTTGTCGCCGCATGGGCCATAAGCACAGCGACCGCGCACGAAGCCAGCCGGGTCCGCAGGCTGTCGGCACGGCTGGTCAGGATGATCGGCACGCGCGCGCCGAGAACGACACCGGCGGCATCCGCATCACCCAGAAAGGTCAATTGTTTGGCCAGCATGTTGCCGGATTCGATATCGGGTACGACGAGGATGTCCGCCCGTCCCGCGACCGGCGAGACGATGCCTTTCTCGTGCGCCGCATCAGGGCTGATCGCATTGTCGAACGCGAGCGGCCCGTCGAGCAGTCCGCCGGTGATCTGCCCGCGATCCGCCATCTTGCAGAGCGCCGCCGCGTCGAGCGTGGAGACCATTGCCGGATTTACCGTCTCGACCGCGGAGAGGATCGCGACCTTCGGCTCCTCGATTCCGATCACATGCGCGAGATCGATGGCGTTGCGAACGATATCCGCCTTCTCCTCCAAGCTCGGGGCGATGTTGATCGCCGCATCGGTGATGATGAGAGGTCCCGGGTGGTCCGCCACATCCATCACATAGGCATGGCTGATCCGCCGCTCCGTCCGCAGGCCCGTGCCCGACGTGACGACAGCGCCCATCAGTTCGTCGGTGTGGAGCGAACCCTTCATCAGCAGTCTGGCCTTGCCCTCATGTACGAGTGCGACCGCTCGGGCTGCCGCGTCATGGCTATGGCCAGCAGGCTCGATCGGAAAGGCCGTGATGTCCTTGCCGGCTTCCTCGGCCGCGATGCGTATTTTCGCCACCGGGCCGACCAGGATGGGGGCGATCAGGCCCTGCTCGGCTGCCTCCGCGACCGCCACGATCGCCGCCGCGCTGCACGGATGGGCGACCGCGGTCGGCACCGGCGCGAGCCCGGCCACTTTTTCCATCAATCGACGATAACCATGACGTTCGGCAAGATGGACGTCCGGCAGGGCAATGCGCGGGCGGCGCACTTTCTCGTTCGGCGCCTTGACCTCCGCGCGGCCTGAGATCACCTCCTCGCCGTCCTGGTTGACGCAGCGGCAGTCGAATATCACGATGCTGTGTTCCGTCTGCTTCTCGGCCACCGTGACGCTGGCGGTGATCGTATCGCCAAGGCCGACCGGACGCGAGAAGCGGAGCGACTGACTGAGATAGATGGCGCCGGGACCCGGAAGTTCGGTGCCGAGCACCGCCGATATCAGCCCGCCACCCCACATGCCATGCGCAATCACGCGGCGGAACAGGTCAGTCGCGGCATAGTCGGGATCGACGTGCGCCGGATTGACGTCGCCCGAGACCAGCGCGAAGAGCTGGATGTCCTCCTCGCGCAGTGTTCGCGCCAGGCTCGCCGTATCACCCACCGCGATCTCGTCGAAGGTGCGGTTCTCGATCATTGGTTCGTCATTCATCGCTCAGCGCTCCAGCACAAAATGGCCGGGTGCGTCAGCGAGCGGCGCATAGCCCTTGTCCGTTGCGCCCATCGGCGGCGGGGTGCCCGCGTTGCCCGACAATTTCGCGAGCCAATCGCCCCAGGCGGTCCACCAGCTGCCTTCGTGACGCGGCGCGGCATCCAGCCATGCGTCGGGGTCGAGCGCGGCCCCATCCGCCTCGCGAGTAAGCAGACGATAGGACCGGCCTGGATGCCCCGGCTCCGAGACGATCCCGGCATTATGGCCGCCGCTGGTCAGCACGAAGTCGATCGGCGCCCCGGTCAGCCGGTGGATCTTGAAGACCGAACGCCAAGGCGCGACATGATCGCGCTCCGTGCCGACCACGAACATCGGCCAGCGCAACACCGACAGGGCGATCGGGCGTCCATTGACCTGGAAGCGTCCTTCAGCGAGATCGTCCTCGAGGAACAGCCGGCGCAGATACTGGCTGTGCATGGCATAGGGCATCCGCGTGCCGTCCGCGTTCCAGGCCATGAGGTCGTTCATCGGCTCGCGCTCGCCCATGAGATAAGTGGTGAGCACGCGCGACCAGACCAGATCGTTCGAGCGCAGCATCTGAAACGCGCCGCCCATCTGGGCGCTGTCGAGATAGCCTCGACCCCACATCATGTTCTCGAGCAGGCTAAGCTGCCCTTCGTCGATGAACAGGCCCAATTCGCCAGGCTCGCAGAACTCGGTCTGGGCCGCGAGCAGCGTGAGGCTGGCCAGCCGGTCGTCGCCATCGCGCGCCATGGCCGCCGCCGCGATCGCGAGCAGCGTCCCGCCGAGGCAATAACCCGCCGCATGGACCGAAGCGCCGCCGGTGATCGCGGCGACGGCGTCGAGTGCGGCCATCGGTCCAAGCTGCAGATAATCGGCCATCTCGAGGTCGCGATCGGTGCTGCCGGGATTATGCCAGGAGATCATGAACACGGTGAAGCCCTGCGCGGTGAGCCACTGGACCAGCGAGTTCTCCGGCGAAAGGTCGAGGATGTAATATTTCATGATCCAGGCGGGCACGATCAGGATCGGCTCGGGCCGGGCCTGCTCCGTCGTCGGCGCATATTGGATCAGTTCCATTAGCCGGTTCCGGTACACGACTTTGCCTTCGGCGGTCGCGAGGGTTTCGCCGACTTGGAACGCTTCCGTACCGGCCGGCGGCAGGCCGCGCATCAGCGCCTCGACGTCGGTCATCCAATTTCGCAGGCCATCGGCCAGGCACTGTCCGCCGGTCTCCAGGATACGCTGCTGCAGGACGGGGTTCGTGGCGAGGAAATTGGTGGGCGCCACCGTATCGAGCCACTGGCGGACAGCGAAGGCCACCATCTCCTCATGATGCGCGGTAACGCCCGTGATCCCGGTCGTTGCCGCGTGCCACCATTGCTGGTTGAGCAGAAAGGCCTGCGAGACGAGGTTGAACGGCGCCGACGCCCAAGCTGGGTCGGCAAAGCGCCGATCCTGCGGCAGCGGCTCGATCGCGCGCGCCGCCTGCGCGTCCGTCGCGCTACGCATGGCATAGTCTCCCAGTCGCGTCATTTTGCGCAGCGCCTTGGCAGCGAGCTGCGTCTGCTTGCCCGGCGAGGCTGCAAGGTGCAGCATCCAGTCGGAGACGGCCTGGGCCAGCGTGGCTGGCGACAAGCCGAAGGTTGCCTGAGCAATCATGGCACCCGCGGCGCGGTCCATGGTCTCCGCCAGGCCATCGAGCGGATCACCCACGCCGGGGATCTGGGCTTCGACCATGATCTTCAAACCTTTCATCAACGGGCGAATTCCTAAGCCTTCCGCACATGACCCCGAGACTCGGGAGCGGAGCAGCACAATCGAGGCACGCCTTTCCTATGTTCGGTAACAGACGCGCTATAGGGACATTCCCTATGGTGTCTTTGTTGCGTACGGGTGAAGATGGCCGCTGGGTCGTTTGGCCAGACCCCGCATCTGGCTAATATGAAGGGAATTCGCTTTGTCACATGGCTCGCGACGCTGGAAAAACCAATCGATCGAAGGCTTTCCGCAGGAGGGAGCCACGCGGATCCGAAGCGGGAAATTGCGGCCTTTCGCCTGGATTCTGATCGGCCTCGCGATGCTAATCTGGTCGCTGCTCTCCTGGCTTCTCTACAGCTTCACCGACCCCGTGCTCGCCTGGCTCGCCACCTCGCTCGATCTCGTCGTGGATCGCGGACAGGATACCGCGAAAACCCTGGGCAACAAATCTGCCGGCGACATACTGGCCGCGCTCGATACCAGCAGCCTGCCCGGACAATTGCTGGGGATGCTAAAGAGCACCGGCAAGGGTGCCGTCGTGGTCATCTGGGTAATCGGCATGGCCGCATTAGCCATTTTGCCTATCGGCTTGTCCCTGATTGGCCGTTTCTATGTCCGGGGGCGCCATTGAAGTATGGCGACGCAACGGAACTCGAGCGCCTGGACGGCTTGAGAACGCTCAGCCATCTCCCACCCCGATCGATTTCTTCGCATTCTCGCCCAATGACATCCGTTGAACGTCATGGCCGCTCGGTGCCTGATAGAGGCGCAGGCCGAATTCAGGCAGGATCGCGAGCAAGTGATCGAAAATATCGGCCTGGATGGTTTCATATTCCGACCAGATCGTCGTCGCGGTGAAGCAGTAGATCTCCAGCGGCAATCCCTGCGCGGTAGGTTGGAGCTGACGCACAAGCAGGGCCATATCGCCCGACACACGCGTTTGTGCGCGAAGATACGCGATAACGTAGGCGCGAAACGTGCCGATGTTAGTTAGACGCCGTCCATTCACGACATCCCCGCCATGCTCGACGAGCTGATCGTTCGATTGCGCCAGTTCGCCCTGTTTGCGGATTAGATAATCGTCGATCAGCGCGAAACGGCGCAGGCTCAGTTCGTCCTCTTCGCCCAGAAAGCGGATACTGCTCTGGTCGATGAAGAGAGATCGCTTGATCCGTCGCACACCGACGTCTTGCATGCCGCGCCAGTTCTTGAAACTGTCGGAGATGAGCCGATAGGTGGGTATGCTCGTGATCGTCTTGTCGAAGTTCTGCACTTTGATCGTGTGCAAGGCAATATCGATCACGTCTCCATCAGCATTGAGCGCTGGCATCTCGATCCAGTCCCCGACCCGGAGCATGTCGTTGGAGGTGAGCTGCACCGATGCGACCAGCGACAGGATTGTATCCTTGAACACCAGCATGAGCACTGCCGCCAGCGCGCCCAGTCCCGAGAGCAGTAGCAACGGCGACTGTTCCATTACCACCGCAATCACCAGCACCGTGCCGGCAAGAAACAGCAGGATTTTGAGGACCTGGATATATCCCTTGATGGGACGGTGGTCGGCATCGGGCCGGCGCTGATAGAGCCGGTTTGCAAGATTGAGCGCGGCGTTCATCGCCAGGATGATCGTCAGGATGATGAAGGCATTCGCCACATTATGGATCGCCGTCGCCAAACCAGCTGGCAGATGCACGACCAGTCCGACGCCGCGGGCGAGGATGAGCGCAGGCACGATATTGGCGAGCCGCGCGACGATAGGTGCGGGAGTCGGACCGTCCTTGGGCAACAGCTGCAAGGCGAACTTAAGGATCACCTGCTTGACGATCCAGTTGACGAAGACCGCAACCGCAAACAGCAGGGCGACCCCAAGCATCGCCTCCAGCCATGAAGGCATGGCCGCCGCGAAGGGGAAAGTGACGGAGAAGGTTTGCGAATCGATCATGGCGCTCGCCGGCAACCTATCTTGCATCGCAGCCGAGGATTTCAATAAACGGCAGCCAATATGGGGCCGCCACTTCGACAAATAGAAGCGACGAAAGCTGGATTCGCAACGGACCCTCCTTCAAGATTGCATTGGAACAACACCAGATTGACACCATGGCGACGTAACGACGGCGCAGTAAACGACTGGCGGGTCACACGAACAGGTTTTTTGGTAGATCGTCGCCTTGGCCTGTATCGCCTCCGAACTTCAAGAGGTCAGGGTCGATCCAGAGCAGTGCTTGCGAAGGCTTCTCGGTCGAAACCTGCACGTCACACTTACATGAAACGCCAGTCCCGAAGTTCACCAGATAATTCTGTGAGGTTGAGAACCACCGCCTCATCCAGACGCACCGACGATGAACACCCTCCAGGCAAATTGGCTCGATTGGCTGCGAGACGTTCGTAATCGACCTTGATAGCCGGCCGCCGCCCGGCCCAGAGGATTGCTTCTACCCCCAGGCGACGCCATCCCCATAACACTGAAGGAATTCCTTTCCGAAGTGGTCTCATCGTGCTATCCGCGTCTATCATGCGGCGTGTCCTGCTCATTTTTGCAGCGCTTTATGTCAGCCTGTCTCTGACTGGCGGATCGATTGCACACGCCATGGAGCCGATTTCCTGCGTGGACAGTGCAACAGCCGCCAGCATGGGACACAGCAACGGTGACGGGGACCAGGTTCCTTCCGATGCAAATAAGGGATTCACGCATCACCATGGGGGCTGTCACAGCCACCAAGTTTGCGATGCTGTGAAAAGCGAAGTGCTGCCAATCGCTTTTGGCATGGACAACCCGTCATCGCTTTTCGGTTTCCAGTACCTCCCGCTCGCTACAGCTGACCCCGCGCTGCGACCTCCAATAGCCTGATATTCCGACTTCGCCGCAACGTTCGCGGCCTCCCGGAATTATCAGGAGCTCTCATTCATGCATCGTGTCATTGCGGCCCTGCTGGCCGTGGCGTCTTGCGCGGCTATCGCGCACGCGCAGACGTCGCCATCGCCGCCAAGTTCCTCACCTCCCTTCACGTTGGAACGCGCCCTCATTGCGGCGGGCGCGTCGTCCCCAAGCCTTGAAGTCGCTGATGCGGGCGTACGGGCGGCAGGTGCCGCGCGCACCGTGGCCGGCTTGCGGCCTAACCCACAGGTCCAGGTCCAGGTTGAAAATGTCGGTGGATCAGGCCTCTACCGGGGCACGCAAAGCGCCGAAACGACGACCGGGCTCGCCCTGCCGATCGAGCTTGGAGGCAAGCGGTCGGCCCGCATCGCCGTTGCAGACTCGCGTCGCGATCGCGCGCGGATCGAAGCCGCCATTGTGGAGGCGGACCTGCGCGAGCGGGTCACGATGGCCTATGTCGCCGCCGTTTCTGCAGAACGCCGCGTTGCCGTAGCACGGCAATTGGCGGAGTTTGCCAATCGCGGCTTCAGCGCTGCCAGCACGAGAGTAACGGCGGGGGCGGCTTCGCCGATCGAGCAACAACGCGCCGATGTCGAGCGGGTAAATGCCAATGTCGCGTTCGACAGAGCTGTTCGGGAGGCCGTCGTCGCGAAAGAGAACCTGGCGCGCTTGATCGGCGAACCAATCGCCGGTGAGCTTGACGTTGCCTGGTTCGATCGGGTCGGAACCTATGGTCCGGCAGTCCCCGTCTCCGCGCAGGGGACGCTCATCATCGCGGCGGCCGAGGCAGATGTTACGACGGCCGACGCCCTGGTCAGGCTTGCCCGCTCGCAGCGCGTGCCGGACGTGACGCTCAACGCGGGTGCGCGCCGTCTCTCAGCCTCCGGTGACACAGCAGCGATTTTCGGTCTTAGCATCCCTTTCCCCCTCTTCAATAATGGCCGTGCCGCCGTGAGCCAGGCCGAGTCGGAACGGCTCCAGGTCGATGCGCGACGGCGCGTTACCCTATTGGAAACGGAACAAACCATCGCCAGCGTGCAGGCAGAGCTCGCCAATGCGGCGGCAAGCGCGCGAGCGGCCGGCGGGCCGGCACTCTCCGCAGCCACGGAAGCCGCCAGAATCGCGAGGATTGGCTATGCGCAAGGAAGGTTCAGCCAACTCGACCTGCTCGTTGCCGAGCGGACGCTAGCGGACACCAATGGTGCGTTCGTCGATGCGCTCGTTGCCTATCATGACGCGGAAGCGCGGCTCGCACGTCTGACGGTCCCGGCGCCAGTTATTGCGGAGACACCGCAATGATCGCCTTCACCACAACGCTCAACATTGTCTCCACTGCATTCGCAGTGCCGAGCGAGGTAGTTCTCGCCCGCTGCTCATCCAATTTCGGAGAAACTCGATGATAACACAAGACAAGCGCCTCCTTGGGGGCGTGGCAGGGGCGGTTTTACTCGCTGCAGTCGGTGGCTTCAGCGTCGCGCGCTGCACCGCGGATCCGGTCAGCAGCCAATCAACCGAGAAGGTCGGCGGGAAAAAGAGCGAAACGCCACCAGACAGCCTTGCAATGAGTGCGCAGGCGATTCGCGAAGCCGAAATTGCGGTTGAGGCGGTGCGTGCTGGCGGCCTTGGCTCCGAGATCGTTGCGCAGGCGCTCGTATCGCCCTCCCCCACCGGCGAGGCGCTGGTAACGGCCCGCGCTGGCGGCGCTGTCACGCGCGTGTTCAAACGGCTCGGTGATCCTGTTCGAGCGGGTGAAGCGCTCGCCGTGGTCGAGAGCCGAGACGCGGCTCAGATCGCCGCTGATCGCACGGCGGCGGCGGCTCGCGCCGACCTGGCTCAGAAGTCACTCGCGCGCGAGCGCTACCTTTTCGATCAGAAGGTATCAGCGCGCGTCGATCTCGAACGGGCACAAGCCGAAGCAGCAGCGGCAGCGGCTGAAGCAAGGCGAGCCCAAGTCTCGGCCGGCGCCGCAAATGTCACCAGCGACGGTCGGGGCGTAATCGTCGCCAGTCCGATCGCAGGCCGCGTCACCTCGGCATCGGTAAGCCTAGGTGCCTTTGTCCAGCCTGAAGCCGAGCTGTTCCGCGTCGCCGATCCCAGCCAGATTCAGGTCGAGGCTGCGATCACTCCTGGCGATATTGCGCGCCTTGCTCCTGGCGACCGCGCCGTTGTCGAACTCGCCGATGGCCGCACGGTGGAAGGCAAGGTGCGCGCCGTCACGCCCACGCTCAACAACGAAACCCGATCGGCAACGGCGGTGCTCGATGTTCCGGGCGGGATACTCCAGCCCGGCCTCGGTGTGCGCGTGAGGCTGATGCCGAGTCGGGGTTCCCCGACGGATTCCATTGTCGTGTCCGAAGACGCAGTGCAAAGCTTTGAAGGTCGCGATGCAGTCTTCGTCCGGACCCCCCAAGGGTTCCGCGCTCGCTTCGTGACTCTGGGGCAACGCAGCGCTGGCCGCATCGAGATCGTCTCCGGCCTCAAGTCCGGCGAGACCATCGCTACCCGTAACGCTTTCCTGCTCAAAGCCGAACTCGGCAAGGGCGCGGGCGAGGAGGAATAGGCCATGATCGCAAGTCTCATGGCGCTGTCCGTCCGCGCGCGCTGGGCGGTGCTGTTCATCTTTCTCGCTATAGCTGGCATCGGCGTGTGGCAACTCGCCAAACTGCCGATCGACGCTGTTCCCGACATCACTAACAAGCAGGTCCAGATAAACACCGTCGACCGCGCGCTTTCGCCGGTCGAGATGGAAAAGCTCGTCACCTATCCGATCGAAACGGCGCTTGCCGGCATCCCCGGCCTGGAATCGACACGCTCCTTGTCGCGTAATGGGTTCAGTCAGGTCACTGCCATCTTCTCCGATTCGACCGACCTCTATTTTGCCCGCCAGCAGGTCGGCGAACGCCTTGTCCAAGCCCAGGAAACACTGCCCGAGGGCGTCCAGCCGCAAATCGGCCCGGTGACGACGGGCCTCGGCGAAGTCGTCATGTATACGGTCGGCTTCGGCAAACCCGATGGCCGGGGCGCACGCAAGGTCGCAGGTCAACCGGGTTGGCAGCCCGACGGCAGTTATCTGACGCCCGAGGGTAGCCGGCTCACGGACGAAGTTGCAAAGGCTGGCTATCTTCGCACCATCCAGGACTGGATCATCCGGCCCCAGCTCCGGACGGTGCCGGGCGTCGCGGGCGTCGATTCGATCGGTGGTTACGCAAAAACCTTCGTCGTCGAACCCGACCCGGTGAAGCTCACCAGCTACGGCATTTCCTACACCGAACTTGGCCAGGCACTCGAAGCGGCGAACCTCGCGGTCGGCGCCAATTTCTTCAACCGGGGCGGCGAAGCCTATCTGGTGCGCGCTGATGCACGCATCCGCTCGGTCGATGAAATCCGCAATGCGGTGGCCGCGACACGCGGCGGTGTGCCGATCACGATCGGACAAATCGCCGATGTGCGGATCGGCGGCGATCTCCGCACGGGCGCCGCCAGCATGAACGGCCAGGAAGCGGTCGTTGGCACGGCGCTCATGCTGATCGGCGAGAACAGCCGCGTGGTGGCCCGCGCGGTTGGCGAAAAGCTCGATCAGGTCAAAGCGACCTTGCCGCCCGGTGTTGAGGTCAAGGTGGTCCTCGATCGGGCCAAGCTCGTCAACGCCACCGTCGCCACCGTCCAGCGCAATTTGACCGAGGGCGCTTTGCTGGTCGCGGCATCTTTGTTTCTGCTGTTGGGCAACTGGCGCGCAGCGATCATTGCCGTCCTCGTCATCCCATTCTCGTTCCTGATGATGGCGATGGGCATGAATGCGTTTCGCGTGCCGGGCAATCTAATGAGCCTTGGCGCGCTCGATTTCGGGCTGATCGTCGACGGCGCCGTCATCATCATCGAGAACTGCCTGGCCCGGCTCGCGCACCGGCAGGAGCATGAAGGACGATTGCTGAACCTGCGCGAACGGCTCGAAGAAACAATGCGGGCCAGCCAGGAGATGATCAAGCCGACGGTGTTCGGCCAGGCCATCATCCTGCTCGCCTTCGCGCCACTACTGACATTCACCGGTGTCGAGGGCAAAACCTTCTCGCCGATGGCAATCACCATCATGTTGGCGCTGGTCGCGGCCTTTGTGCTCGCCATCACCTTCGTTCCGGCGCTCGTTGCCCTGCTCATCCGAGGCAAGGTGGCCGAGAAGGAAGTGTGGCTGATCCGCAAGTCCAAGGAACGCTATCTGCCACTTCTCGACAAAGCACTCGCGCGGCCGTGGCTGTTCATTGGCGGCGGTTTCGCCTTCTTCGTCGCCGCAATCCCGGCCTTCGGCCTGTTGGGCTCGGAGTTCATCCCCCAGCTCGACGAAAAGAATCTGGCGCTCGCATCGACGCGGGTTCCTTCCGTTAGCCTCGAACAGTCGCTTACCATGCAGCGCAACGTAGAACGTGCCGTGACAAAATTGCCCGAAGTCGAGCTGATGTTCTCGAAGACGGGCACCGCCGAAGTGGCAACCGATCCCATGCCACCTAACGTGTCCGACGGCTTCGTCATCCTCAAGCCGCAGGATCAATGGCCGAGCGGTGTGACGTCCAAAGCCGATGTAATCGAACGTGTCGAGAAGGCGGCCAACGGGAAGATGGGCCAGCTCTACGAGCTTAGCCAGCCTATTCAGCTCCGTTTCAACGAGTTGATCGCCGGGGTGCGTGGCGACGTCGCCATCAAGCTCTACGGCGACGACCTTGACAAGATGGCACAGTCAGCGAACGAGATTGTGCGGGTGCTGCAGTCGGTCCCCGGGGCGGCAAGCGTCAAGGCCGATCAAACCGGCGGTGCGCCAACGCTCGATGTTCGGTTCGATCGTGCCGCCATCGCACGCTACGGGCTTACCGTCCAGGAGGTCGCGGACACCGTGGCCGCCGCGATGGGTGGGCGCGACTCTGGCCTGCTGTTCGAGGGCGACCGTCGCTTCAACATTGCTGTTCGTGTGCCTGAGAAGACACGCGTCGATCTTGATACGATACTCGCTCTCCCCGTCCTGCTTCCGCAAATAGAGGGGCAGGTAAGGCGATCGGTGCCATTGTCGCAAGTCGCGCAAATCCGCTTCACCGAAGGCTTGAACCAGATCAGCCGTGAGAATGGCAAACGGCGCGTTGTCATCCAAGCCAATCTCCAGGGACGGGATGCAGGTTCGTTCGTAGCCGAGGCGCAGGCAAAGATTGCGCAGGTCAAGCTGCCCGCCGGATACTATCTGGAATGGGGCGGGCAGTTCCAAAGCCTGCAAGCGGCTTCACAACGCCTGTCTATCGTCGTGCCGCTGTGCTTCGCAGCAATCTTCGGGCTGCTCTACATGGCGTTGGGCGGCTTCGGGCGGGCGGCAGCGGTGTTTCTAGCGGTGCCGCTGGGGCTGGCGGGCGGAGTCTTCACACTGGCCCTGACCGGGATCGCCTTCTCAGTTTCGGCCGCCGTGGGATTCATCTGTCTAGCGGGCGTTGCCGTACTGAACGGCCTCGTGGTCATGACGGCTATCCGCGAGCGCCTCGACGGGGGCGTGTCGCTCGTGGAAGCGATCCGGGAAGGCATGACGGAAAAGATGCGGGCCGTCGTAATGACTGGGTTCGTGCCCGCGATCGGCTTCGTTCCAATGGCCCTCGCCCGCGGAACTGGCGCGGAAGTGCAAAAGCCCCTCGCAACCACGGTCATCGGCGGCCTGATCGCGGCGACCATTCTCACCCTGCTCGTACTGCCCGCGATCGCCAAGGTGGTGCTGGGCGTAAAACTCAACTGGCGACGCCGAGGCAAAGAGGTTGAACCCCTCGCCTCGGCAATAACAAGTGAAGGAGAGAAAGAATGAATCAAAATATGAAACTGCTTCGCCTTTATACTGATGACGTAGCTTACATTGGCGACCGCAAGGTTTTCGAATATGTAGCCTCACTTGCGCAAGAGTGGAAGCTCGCTGGCGTAACCGTGCTTGAAGCGCGGCTCGGCTTTGGCCGCTCGGCCCATCTCCATCAGCGCCACGTCTTCGAAAACGACCGGGCAGTTGTCATCGAGATCGTTGACGACGAGGACAAATTGCGTCCCTTCGCCGCAACGGTCGCGGCGACGGCAGACATCGGGCTTATCACGCTGGAGGCCGTCGAGGTCGTCGGCGGCAAAGCCAACCTTGCCGTCAAAGAGTCAGCCGCATGACCTGCCTTGAGTTCCATTTCCAAGGGACGGCGGCGCGATCGTGCATGCCGACTGCCCTGCTTCATCGCAGGAATCCGATGCTGAGCGAGGAAGAAGGCCGCGTTCACGCGGCCTTCCGTTCGGCGAGGCTGCGAACCGTTGGGACAGACAGCCATGAAGGAAGAAACAGCATTCAACTATAACATGTCCGCCCTCAGGGTGTGGTCGTTGCTCGCCGATCTCCACGGCTTCGCTCGCTGGCATCCAGTCTATCGCATCACTGGCCAAATCGAGCACGGAGCCGAATTGGACATCACGTGGCTGTTTTTTGGGGGGGATCGAAAGATGAAAACACAAATGATCATCAACAAGCTCATCAAACCCCGGACAATAGGATGGGAAATGGGAGTTCGCGGCTTCCTTACCTTCGACGAATACTACGAGATTGATCCGATCGCGAATGGAGTTTGCATCCATCATGCCGTCGAAGTTCGAGGCATTTTTGGCCTGGTGCTGGGTCGACTGATGCGAAAAGGACTTCGGCGAACAATGCGCCATCAGGACGCTGCATTTCTCTCGCTTCTTCGTAGGCAATCGAGATTGCCTCAATCTGCGCGGCATCGGCAGCGGCCTATCAAGATGCCACCACGGCCAGGCAGGGCCAATGACTAGCGCGATCCAAATCAAAGCGGTGGCAAAAAGCCTGCGCCATACAAGCATTACCTACCCGGTTATGCTTGGGTCCACAAAGCACGCCCACGCCGCCGCAAATACTCTTTCCCAGAGCAGCTTTAACGACATGTCGGCAATCGACCCCCGCAAGCCATCGCCCCCCCGCGCGCTTGTGAGAAGGGTCCGCGCCGTGGGCGTCAACCCTGGGCGCCCACGGCGATTGCATCTGAGGGGCTGGCCGTGAAGAGATTCTTAGAACATTCGAAGCAGCAGAATCTGCCGTGTTGGTCGATCGCTATCTTCACCGGGATCATTGCCATCATCGGTGCAGCAGGTTGCTCAGCAGACGCCGACAATGCGGCCAAGAGCGATCATGATCGCAGAGCTATCGCGGGACAAGTCGTCAGACATAGCTATGTCTGCGATGATCGTTCGAGGGTGGATCTAGATTTCCTACTCGATGGGCTGACAATCGACCTCAGGGTTCTGCCAGATGGCAAGCCTGAACGCCTGACAGCGCCTGCGATGGGCCTAACCTATGTTGGCGACCAGGCGAACGTAGCAATTTCGAACAGCGACATCGCGATAATGCGCCCTGACAAGCCTACGCGTGTTTGCCGCCGAGCCCCGCTCGACCCGCCCAAGGATCAAGCGCGTCCTCCCTGACAGCCCACTGATCGATCCCAGGGGTGCAGGGCCATGCCAGCGCCCTGCTACAAGACAGGACCACTCATGACACAAAAGCTTCAGCTCGATATTCCCCTCATATTGCCCGAGATCACTGACGCTTCCGACGCGTGTGTCGAGCGTCTGACCTCGGAACTGGCCGCACGGCCGGGGGTCGAACAAGCGCACATCATGGTACCAGACAATGGTACGCCTGCCCTACTGTGCATTCACTATGATCCTGAAATCGTCTCTTTATCCCGCATACGTGAAAGTGCTCACGCTGCAGGTGCGGCGATCACCGGACGTTTCGGGCATCTTTTCTATGAAGTGGAGGGGATCGCCCACCAGCGGCGTGCCCGCACAGTCGTCGGCCGGCTGCGGGCGCTTCCGGGTATCATAGAAGCGGGCGCGAGCGCATCGGGCCAGCTCCGCGTCGAGTTCGACCGGGAAAAACTAACCGAGCGACAGATCTCAGACGCACTTCTTGAATTGGGAATAACGCCGCGCAACATGCCAACTGCAAGCCGGCCGACTCCGGCCGGCAGCGAAGAGCACGGCGAGGCTGACGGACACAAACATGCCGGGAGGGATCATGCAGATCATGATCATGCTCACGGCGCCTTCCTCGGCCCGAACACCGAGCTGATTTTCGCACTTGCCTGTGGCGGGTTGCTCGCGATCGGTTTTGCCATCGAGAAACTCGTTGCCGGCGCGCCGCTGTGGCTCCCCACCGCGCTCTACGTATCGGCCTATGTCTTTGGTGGCTTTTTCACGCTGCGCGAGGCGATCGAGAATCTGAAGCTGCGCAAATTCGAGATCGATACGCTTATGCTTGTGGCAGCCGCGGGTGCAGCGGCGCTGGGTGCATTTGCGGAAGGTGCCCTGCTCCTCTTTTTGTTCAGCCTTGGACACGCTCTGGAACATTACGCGATGGGTCGCGCAAGACGGGCGATCGAAGCGCTCGCCGAGCTGACGCCTCCGACAGCTATCGTTCGTCGCCTCGACGGAAGCACCGAGGAATTGCCGGTCGAGGAATTGGTATGGGGCGATATCGTCGTAGTGAGGCCTGACACGCGCGTTCCCGCCGACGGCTTCATCGTCAAAGGCACAACGTCGGTCAACCAGGCACCGGTGACGGGCGAAAGCATGCCCGTCGACAAGCGGCCAGTCACAGACGACGATGCAGCACGCGCCAATCCGGATAAGCTGGATCGAGCCTATCGCGTATTCGCCGGGACCATCAACGGCAGCGGACTGATCGATATCGAGGTCACGCGTCTTTCTAGCGAAAGCACGCTCGCGAAGGTCGTCAAAATGGTGAGCGAAGCGGAGACGCAGAAGTCCCCCACGCAGCGGTTCACAGATCGGTTCGAGCGGGTGTTCGTTCCGGTGGTCCTAGCTTTGGCCGTGCTGCTCCTATTCGCCTGGACAGTCGTGGATGAGCCGTTTCGCGATAGCTTCTATCGCGCCATGGCCGTCTTGGTGGCAGCTAGTCCCTGCGCACTGGCTATTGCCACGCCCAGCGCGGTCCTGTCGGGCGTTGCCCGCGCCGCGCGAGGCGGCGTTCTCGTCAAGGGCGGTGCCCCGCTCGAACTGCTTGGCTCGCTCGAGGCTATCGCCTTCGACAAGACCGGCACGCTCACCATGGGCGAGCCGCGCATCGAGCAGATCATCCCGGCGACCGGCGTGGACAAGCAGGAGCTTATGGCGATCGCAGTAGCGGTCGAATCCTTGAGCGATCATCCACTGGCGCAAGCAATAGCACGTGACGGGCGCGATCATGTCGGAAACCGTTCCATCCCGCAGGCGGAAAGCCTGAAGAGCCTGACGGGTCGCGGCGTCTCGGCCCTTGTCGGTGAAGATGAGGTCCTGATTGGCAAGCCGGGAATGTTCGGCGCCGATGGCATCCCGCCACTGTCTCCCGCGATGGTGGAGGCCGTCGAGCAATTGCGAGAGAGTGGACAGACCAGCATGGTCGTGCAGCGCGATGGCCGCGATCTTGGCGCGATCGGCTTGCTCGACACGCCGCGCGAAACGGCCAAGGCCGCGCTCAAGCGGCTGCACGAAATCGGCATCAAGCGGATGATTATGATCTCCGGCGACCATCAACGGGCGGCCAAAGCGATCGCGCGTGAAGTGGGGATCGAAGAGGCATGGGGCGATCTCATGCCGGAGGACAAGGTGGAGGCGATCAAGAAGCTGCGCGCCGAAGCGAAAGTCGCGATGGTCGGCGACGGCGTCAACGACGCGCCGGCGATGGCGAGCGCGACGGTCGGGATCGCGATGGGCGCGGCGGGTTCGGACGTCGCGCTGGAAACGGCCGATGTCGCGCTCATGGCCGACGATCTGTCGCACTTGCCTTTTGCGGTCGGGCTCAGCCGCACCACCCGTTCGGTGATCCTGCAGAATGTGTTCGTCAGCCTGGGTGTGGTCGCCCTCCTGGTGCCGGCAACCATTCTCGGACTTGGTATCGGCCCGGCAGTGGCGGTGCATGAAGGGTCGACGCTGCTCGTGGTGTTCAACGCTCTCCGACTGCTCGCCTATCGCGATGCGGAGGGACGACGGTGAACAGATCCATGGCTGCAGCCTGTGACATATTCCCGATCCGGATGGGGTCTGCCGAATGACGTTTCCACCGTGGTCCGAATCCCTCACGCACATCTTCAGCCTGGCGATCGCCTATGCCCTCGCGTTGCCCGTTGGTTGGGATCGCGAGAAGGACGAACGCAGCGCCGGCATTCGAACCTTTCCGCTGGTCGCGATCGCCAGTTGCGGCTTCGTGCTCGTCGGGATCGCGATCCTCGGCCGCACCTCGCCGGCACAAGCGCGCCTGCTGGAGGGCTTGATTACCGGCGTCGGCTTCATCGGTGGTGGCGCGATCTTGAAGCATAAAGGGAAAGCGTCTGGCACGGCGACTGCCGCCAGCCTGTGGGCGACCGGCGCTCTCGGGGCAGCGGTGGGCTACGGCCTTTACGATATCGCGCTGGTGCTTAGCCTGACAACCTTCCTGACGTTGCGCGGCTCGCGGCCGCTGAAGCGCGCAACCCATGACGACATCGACGCATCGGACAGCCCGTGAAGCACATCTGGTCCTCCGATGCCCGCCTGAAACGGCGCCTGCGGGTTCTGGTCGATCGGGCTTGGGCCGATCGGTGTGTGGCCGATCCCGAGGTTCGCAAGGAGGATAGGCATGTGCGGCTCGACCGCTGGGCGGTATTGCTGGAACGCGATCCCCGCCAGATTATCGGGCTTCTCTCTCCCTCCTGGGCCGGCGAGGACAAACGAGGGCCGCTGTTCTCCAGCCCGAGTGCGATCGACGTCGCATGGGACGATCCGATCCTGCGCGTCATGGGCCTGAAAAGCCGTGCGCGCGATGATGTGAAAGCATTTTTCGGTCTGTCGGACGCCGAACTGGACCGGATTGTCGCGGGGTCTTGGCGCGTCCGGCTGCGGCCAGCCTGGCAGGTCGCCGCGCGCATAAGGAATGTCGGCGATCCGCGGGCGGAGAGGCTGGTCGTGGTGGGCGTCACAGCAATCATCCTGATCTTAGTGGCGGTCATTCAGTGGCTGCGATGAAGGATCTGTGCCGAGAGAAAGTCTGATGTCAGCTATGCACTACCCCCTTCTCGCCGATCGCGCTCCAGCAGGTGATGCGACATGAAGTGGCTGATCGTCTTCGATCTCGACGGCACTCTTACCGAAAGCAAACGCCCCTTGTCTGCCGAGATGGCAGCGTTGCTCATCCGCCTGCTCGCGCTGGCGGATGTCGCGGTGATCTCGGGGGGTGATTGGCCGCAATTCTATAGACAAGTCGCTTCGCGATTGCCGGCCGACTCAGCGCGTGATCGATTATGGCTGATGCCCACCACGGGCACCAAGCTCTATCGCTTCATCAACGGCGAGTGGCGCACAATCTATGCCGAGTTGTTCGATGAAGCGGAAAAGGCGAAGATCCGCGCTGCCTTTGACCACGCGCTGTCAATAGTGAGAGTCGCCGATGAGCGGGCCTGGGGGGCTCGGGTCGAAGATCGGGGAAGCCAGATTACCTTCTCTGGCCTCGGCCAGAACGCACCACTGCTCGCGAAGAAGAGCTGGGACCCGGACCGCGCCAAGCGCATCGCCCTTCAAGAGACGCTGCGCGCGGCGCTGCCGGGCCTGTCGGTCAATCTTGGCGGCACGACGTCGATCGATGTGACCCGCGAAGGTGTCGACAAAGGCTACGGCCTGAAGCGGCTAAGCGAGGAAAGCGGCGTGCCGCTGGCGGGAATGCTGTTCCTCGGCGATGCGATCTATCCGGGCGGCAACGACTATCCCGCCGCGCAGACCGGCGTGGACGTGGTGAAAGTGCGCGATGTCGATGAGACCGCGGCCGTCATGTCAGCGATCATCGCGTGTCTGAAGCGCTGAGCCTCGCTGCCGCCGCTCGCCGCGCCGAGGACGGCGCGATTGCTTACTTTTCAGAAAAATGGAGATACGCTATGAACTCATTCCCAAGATTCGCCTGGATTGCCCTACCACTTATCGCGGCGAGCCCCGCGCATGGCGAAACCCTGCGCGAGGCGTTGATCCATGCCTATCGCACCAATCCCAGCCTGACCGGGGCGCGGGCTGGTTTGCGCGCCACGGATGAAGGTGTGCCGATCGCGAAGGCGGCGGCGCGCCCGGCATTGAGCGCGACCGCCGACTATCAGGAATTTGTCGTGCGTTCTGCCAATAGCTTCTCCGCGCCCTTGCGGGCCACGAGCGCAAATGCCAACGTATCGTTTCCGCTCTATCAGGGCGGCCGCGTCAAGAACGGGATCCGTGCAGCCGATGCGCGCGTGGAATCGGGCCGTGCGAACCTGCGCTTCACCGAAGCCGATCTCTTCACGGCAATCGTCTCTGTCTACATGGACGTTATGCGCGATGACGCGATCGTAGGATTCAACCGTCGCAATGTCGCTGTCCTCGAAACCAACCTTCGGGCTACGCACGATCGCTTCGAGGTCGGGGATCTGACCCGTACCGATGTCGCGCAATCGGAGGCACGTCTTGCCGTGGCCCAAGGCCAGCTCGAAACGGCGCTCGCGCAACTCGATACCAGCCTGGAAAATTATCTCCGTTTCGTCGGCCTGCCCGCACGCGATCTGGAATCACCGCCGGCGCTGCCGGGTCTACCACGATCGTCCGCCGATGCCGTCGCCATTGCCGTCGAAAACAATCCGCAGCTTGTCGCGGCGAAGGCCGATGCCAAGGCTGCGCGCTACGATGTCCGTGTAGCGGCGGCCTCGCGCTTGCCCACGCTCTCGGTTGTGGGAAGCAGCGGCTACAACAATTATCTCGGTACGCTCGCGAGCAACATCCCCGGACGCGTGTTCCAGCAGGCCCAAACGACGGCGACCATCGGGCTTTCAGCGACGATCCCGCTCTATCAAGGCGGCCTGCCGGCCGCCCAGGTGCGGCGCGCAACCGCGCTCGAAAGCCAGGCGATCGAGCAAATCATCTTCATCGAACGGCGCGTCGTTGCCGAAGCGCGCGCGGCCTATTCGCGCTATCTGGCCGCGCAGACGGTGATCCAGTCGTCCAAGACCGCGATTGCGGCCAACACGCTCGCCCTGGAGGGGGTTCGGGCGGAAAACAGCGTCGGCACACGCAATGTTCTCGACGTGCTCAACGCGGAGCAGGAACTGCTCAACAGCCGCGTCCAGCTCGTCACCGCCGAACGCGATGCATATGTTGCCGGATTCACACTGCTGGCCGCGATGGGGCGTGCCGAAGCGCGCGACCTCAACCTTTTTGGAGGCACACTGTTCGAACCGGGCTTCAAATGATCGCGGTCCGGCACCGGGCGTTGTTGCCCATGTCGGATCGGTATGCCCACGCTCGTAAGCACCTACCATCGAAAGGAGATTGCCATGACATGCCCCTCCAAGGAAGCTGACCTCCCGGGCCGGACTGCGCGGGCGCGAAACCTTATTCTGCTGGCATTGCCGTGCGCCGCTTTGCTTGCCGGGTGCTCCGGCACCGACACGGCCGACACATCCAGCAACAACCAGGCGGAGGCTCCACCCGTCGCGATGCCGCCACCGATCGTTGCGAGCCATACCTATCGGTGCGTCGGTGGCGACGTCATTTATGTGGATTTTCTCAAGGACGAATTGTCGATCAATGTAAGGCAGGGGTCTTCCGGTCCGTCAGCGCGGCTGACAGCGCCCGCCCCCGACAGCACCTATGCCGGAAATGGCATGACCCTTACCGTGTCCGGTAAGGACATCGATGTTCGCGAGCCGGGTAAGCCCTCGCGCAAATGCGCTCGCGCCTGAGGGGGTGTTGATGCCAGCGATCGCCTATACGATTATCCCGGTCGCGGCCGTTATGGCCGGGGCGCTCCTGTCGCTGTTGCGAAGGCCCAGCGCGAGCTTTGTCAGCGCCATGCAGCATCTTGCCGCAGGCGTGGTGTTCGCGGCGGCCGCGACTGAAATCCTGCCGCAGATCAAACACGATGCCTCGCCCTTTGCCACGCTCGTCGGCGGCATGATCGGCGTCGGCGTTATGTTGCTTCTAAAGGAGCTCGAAGGACGCGCGAAAGGCCCGGTGGCGATGCTCAGCGCTGTCGGCATTGACATTCTTGTCGATGGCCTGGTCCTCGGGCTGGCATTCATCGCTGGGCAGAAGGCTGGCGTGCTTCTGACCGTTGCTCTGACGCTGGAGGTGTTGTTCCTCGGTGTCACCGTCACGGCCGAACTCAGTGAGACGCTCGCGTCAAAACTGCGCGTGATCGCAACCGTATTCGGGCTCAGCCTGCTCTTGCCACTAGGCACCACAGTCGCCATGCCCGTCGCCATGTTACCGACGCCGGTAATCGTGGGCCTCCTGAGTTTCGGTCTGATGGCACTGCTCTACCTCGTCACCGAAGAGTTGCTTGTCGAAGCACACGAGCGACCCGACAGTCCACTCATTAGCGCGATGTTCTTTGTCGGCTTCCTTGGCTTGCTGCTGATCGATGAGTTGATGTAAAAGTCCCTTCCAAAGAAGATGCCTTTGCAAAGATCATTGAGTGATGGCCGAGCATTGGGTCGCACGTGTCTAGCCCGGATGATCTGGTTTGCTGTTTGCCGGCGAGAGCAGCGATGTGATTGTCTGGGGATCCAAGCTAACCTCACGGCGCGCGCCGGAAGCACGTTGGGCTTGCGGCCCGCACAAGCGCTCACAGTGCTTCTGCGTAACCGGTCAGCATGCGCTGCAAGCAACGGGCTTGGACTCATGCTACCCTCGCCAGAGGCTGCCGGGGACATATCGATGCAAGAAGCCAAATCTCGCTATTCCATTGTTTCGATCATCCTCCATTGGACGATCTTCATCCTCATCTTCGCCAATGCGACGTTCGGGGGTTGGATGGAAGATGCGGCGCCTTCACAAAAGCTCGGCTATTACCAACTCCACAAGTCTGTCGGCATCACGGTGCTGCTGTTGAGCCTGTTCAGGCTGGGTTGGCGGATCTCACATCCCTGGCCGCCCTTCCCCCAAGATATGTGGTTTTGGGAACGGGCGCTGGCGCGCGGCACCCATATTGTCTTCTACGTACTGATGATCGGTGTCCCGTTGCTGGGATGGGCCGCGGCGTCAGCAGGCGCTACGCCCGAAGTCCCGCTCTATGGAGTGCTGCCAGCCCCTAACCTGCCACTACCGCAGGACGAGGATGTTGCAGGAGCGCTCGGTGATTCGCACAAGATCATGGTTAAAGCGATCTACGTCGTCCTCGCCTTACATGTGTTGGGCGCTCTAAAACACCATTTCATAGATCGCGACCTCGTGCTGCATCGCATGTTGCCTCTTGTCGGTCGCAAAAAGGCGAGGAATATCCCATAGCCATCCCTCCGGCGACAAGCGGTCTGGGCCGGGTCCGGAAAGGGCACTGACCGGCGACCCTCCGCAGTCCATTGGACGAGGGTAAATAATTCACGCGGAAGGAGATAGAGCGATGAAATATGGGATAGCGGCTTTGACGATCCTGGGACTCGCAACGGCAACCGCGGCGATTGCGCAAACTTCCGCGCCGAAAGCCGTCAAGAGCGACATCGTTCAGGCCGGCGGCGGCAAGATCGGAGAGGTGACCTTGACCAACGGTCGCAGTGGCGTGCTTCTGCGTCTGACGGCGTCCGGGCTGACGCCTGGCTGGCACGCCATGCATTTCCATGCGACTGGCGATTGCTCCGACCAAGGCTTCCAGAAATCGGGCGCGCATATCAACCACGAGGATCACAAGACACCTCACGGGCTTCTCAATCCGGAAGGGCCGGACTTTGGGGAATTGCCGAATATTCATGTGGCGGCGGACGGCACCGTCAATGCCGAAGCCTTCTCGGCACTTGTCTCGCTGGACGCAGCGTCATCCCGGCCGAACCTTCTCGATGCCGATGGGTCCGCCCTGGTTATTCACGCCAGCCCCGATGACCATGTCACGCAACCGATCGGCGGGGCGGGCGCACGCGTTGCGTGTGCCGTTATCCGGTAAGCGCCAGCATACCCAGCACGGGACGCGTGCGGTCCGCCGATCGACCGCATGGCGGATTTTTAACGAATTCGGCGAGGTGCGCCTTAGCCACGCCGTGTTCGGCGCGACCAATGGATGGAGAGAATAACGCGTTTACGCGCCGCAAAAGCGGCGACCCAGAAAATCAGCAACTTTCCGGCCCGCAACTTGAGTGAAATTTAGAAGGTAGGATAATATGATCATAATCAACCCGCGCTCAGCTTGATATCTTCCGGCGCAGATCAACCAGTAAGTGGAGAAAACGAACGACAATTTCCAATTGAATCCTATTTATTACCCAGAAGCGGCATCAGCCTGATGTAAATGAGCGAAGCAACAAGCTCGACAAGCGTCTGAGTGACAATGACGGCGGGCAGCAGCGGTATCGCGCCGGGCACAGCTAGCGCGAGCGGTAATACCACAAGCGAATTGCGCGTAGCTGCGCTGAAAGCGACCGCGCGGCTCGCTGGCGCGTCCAGCCTGACGAGACGCGCGACGCCCCAGCCAACCAGCGGTGCCATCGCTGCAAAGGCGATGTAAAGCGGCGCGACCGCTAACACGGTTGCCACAGCCGGACCGAGTTGCGGAACGACGGCGGCGATGACGATGAACAGGACGAGCGCCGTCGCGGGCACCGGGAGCAGCCCGAGCGTTTCAGCAACGCGGGTGCCCGCTGCGCTGCGAGCCGCCCACATCTGACAGAGCACGGCGAAGGCCAGCGGTATGGCAATCAGCCACAGGAAGGCGTGAACGAACGGCCTCATCTGCATCAGGTCTGCGGCCTGCGACCCGAGGAACAGGGTGAGCCATAGCGGCAGCAAGAGCATCTGCACGACGAGGAGTACCGGCGTCGCTGCTAACAGCAGCCGGGCGTCGGCGCGGCCGAGATGGGAGAAGGTGACGACATAGTCGATGCACGGGCAGAGCAGCACAATGAGGATCCCGAGCCGGACAAGCGGCTCGGGCGGCGCAAACTGAACGAGGATCATCACCAGGATGGGCATGGCCGCGAAATTGACAGCAAGCAGTGCCCCGAAGAACCGGCCATTGCGGAACGCCTCACGCAACGAGGCGAGCGGCACCTGCAAGAAGGTCACGAAGAGCATGAGTGCCAACGCCGGACTGATTGCTGGCTCCAGACTCTCAGTGCCGCTGAGTACCGCGGCGACGACTGCAGCGAGACAGACCGCCACAAAATACATCGCGACCTGCCGCGTCTCCAACAGGTCCCGCAGTTCCTCTCGCCTCATGCGGCGCTCGCCTGCGCTGCACGCCGGTTCCAAAGGAAACCGAGCGCGAGCAGCACCAGCATAGCGAATTGCGCGAGGATCGTTTCACGCGTCGAATAAATCCCGAGCAGGTCGCTGCGTGGGAAACCGGGCCAAGGCGTGATCGGCAGATAGCCCGCTTCCTGCAGCGCGCCAGTACCCTTGTCAATGGGCACCGAAGTTTCCGCAGATGTGGGCACTTAAAATTCCCTATGTTGGTGGTTTGGGTGTGTTGCGGTGATCAGCCGTATTCGTGATCGGATTTTCCTTTCGTCGGTGGTCGTCCGCGGCGTTTTGGCGGCGGATTGAACGCGGCGCCGTTGCGCACGTTTTCGGGAACGAGCGCGGCGTGCTCGCGCATGCGGTAGCTGGAGCCCTCGATCTGGACCACGACGGCGTGGTGTAGCAGCCTGTCGAGCAGTGCGGTGGCAACGACGGGATCGCCGAAGACGTCGCCCCATTCGGCGAAGCCGCGGTTGGAGGTGAGGATCATGGCGCCCTTTTCGTAGCGGGCGTTGACGAGCTGGAAGAACAGGTTGGCGCCGCCGGGCGTGACCGGCAGGTATCCGATCTCGTCGACGACGAGCAGCGATGCCCGGGCGAGGAAGCGGATCTTCTCCCTGAGCGTGCCTTCACGCTCGGCCTTGGTGAGTTGAGCGATCAGATCGGCGAGCGGGATGAAGTAGACCGCTTTGCCGGCGCGCACCGCCTCGACCGCGAGTGCCGTGGCAATGTGGCTTTTCCCGGTGCCGGGCGGGCCCAGCAGATGGACGACCTCGGCGCGTTCGATGAAGTCGAGGCCGGCGAGAGCCAGGATGCGGTTACGGTCGAGCGATGGCTGGAACGAGAAGTCGTAGCCGGCCAGGGTTTTGACGACCGGCAGCCGGGCCATGCGCAGGGCCGCCTTGATCCGCCGGTTCTCGCGCAGCGACAGCTCTTCGCCCAGCAGCTCGTCGAGCGCCTCGATTCCGTCGATCTGTCCCTGCTCGATACGCCGCAGGGTCGCGTCGAGGATCTCGAGCGCGCGAGGCATCTTGAGGTTGACCAGGCTCCGGCGGATGGAGTCGACGCGCGCCGATGGTGC
Source organism: Novosphingobium pentaromativorans US6-1 (assembly GCF_000767465.1). Taxonomy (NCBI): domain Bacteria; kingdom Pseudomonadati; phylum Pseudomonadota; class Alphaproteobacteria; order Sphingomonadales; family Sphingomonadaceae; genus Novosphingobium; species Novosphingobium pentaromativorans. The sequence continues at coordinate 57,877 of NZ_CP009293.1, read as the reverse complement.
CATGCCGTTCATGGCCGGCCCTCCATGGCGAGGCTCGCGCCGATGGCCTCGTAGACCGCCAGCGAGCGCAGCGGCACATGGTCGCCGATCCGTCCTACCACCGTCATGGGCCGATCCTGTGGTCGCGACGTGGGTCGTCCCATGCGATGGTGCCGGTCGATGCGATATTGTCGGCGCCCTTCGAGCACGGGATGTTCGGCAACGACGATGCCGCGGTCGATGATGCGGACCAGATCCGGCAGCTGCTCGATCTCGACGACCCGGCGCGTTCGGTCGGGAACGCTGTAATAATTGCCGCCGACGGCCACGAGCCCGTCGTGGCTGACCCGCCGCTCGAGCTTCAGGACCGCATTGAAGCGGTGCTCGGGCAGGCGCTGCAGCTCTTCCTGTTCTTCGGCGAAGGCCTCGGTCACCACGCGCTGGGTCGTGCCGTGCACCCGCGCATTGGCAACGGTGTCGAGCCAGTCGATGAGCTGGGCGTTGAGATCCTCCATGTTGCGGAAGGATCGCCCGAGGAAGAAGTCCTCCCGGATATAGCGGAAGGGCCGTTCGACCTTGCCCTTCGTCTTGGCGCGGTAGGGACGGCAGGCTCTGGGCTGGAAGCGGTAGTGCCTTGCCAGCCCCAGCAGCGAACGATTGTAGATGATGTGCCCCTGGTCGTCCTCCCCGGTCACCGCCGTCTTCATGCGGTCGTAGAGGATCTCGATCGGCACGCCGCCCAGCGCCTCGAAGGCCTGCATGTGACAGCGCAGCAGCGTCTGCAGGTCCTGGTGCAGGACATAGCGGGCGAACAGGAAGCGCGAGTAGCCGAGCACCAGGCTGAACAGCCAGACGATGCGTACCACCCCCGGTTCGTCGGTAAACTCGACGACGAAGCGGGCGAAGTCGACCTGGCCCTGAACGCCGGCCCTGGTCTCGAAGCGAACCTCGTAGGGCTTGGGATCGTGCTCGGGGCGGATCGCCGCCAGATAGCGCTTCACCGCCGTATAGGCGCCGGAATAGCCCATCTCCCTGATCTCGCGGGTCAGTCGCGAGGCCGTCAGATCGGGGAACGCCGTCACCCGTTCGCGCAGGAAATCCATGTAGGGCGCGATCTTGCAAGGCCGACCCAATTTGCGCGGGCCGTACGCCGGCACCTCCACGCCGCGCTCGATGTATTTGCGCACGGTCTTGGGATCGCGCCCCGTTCGGCGCGCAATCGCCGTCACCGACAGCCCCTGCCGGTGCAACTCCAGTATCATCATGGCTTCTCCAAGTCGGATCATCGGCGCTGCCTCCCACAGGAGGTCATCGCGCCCATTTTGGCGTTGCCCAATGCGCCGGGGTTAACCCCGGCGCATTGGGCAACCACGTCCAACAATCAGGGAATTTTCAAAGCCCACTTTCGCGGAGAATTACACGCCCACTGACATACCCTTGCCGATCAGCACCACCGCCAACACCGCGATCAGCGCCGAGCTATAGGCGAAGAACTTGCCAATCGGCAGCGTGCGGCTGTGGCGCAGCATGACGAAGGCGATGACCGCCAGCACCGCGATCGCGGCGAACGCACCGGCGACGACCGCGCCGCCATTCCCCTGGCTCCAAATTGCCGCGTAGAACAGGATCGTCTCAAACACCTCGCGATACACGACAATGAAAGCCAGGGCGAACAGGAACCAGGCCGAGCGCCGGTTGAGGGCTCGGCCGAGCTTGTCGCGGATATAGCGTTGCCAGGCATCAGCGTTGCTCTTGCCATGCATCCAGATGCCGACCCACAGCAGCACCAACGCCGCGAAGACGCCACCAAAGCCTTCAGTCAGTTCGCGGCTCGCCCCACTGATGGTAATGAGCCAGGTTGCGGCTGCCCAGGTGCCGGCCCCGGCGAAGAGCGCAGCGATCCACCCGCCATGGACATAGGGAAGCACGTCGCGCCGATCAGCCTTGGCGAGGAACGTTATCATGGCGATGACGATCAGGATCGCTTCCAGCCCCTCGCGGACGAGGATGGTGAAGGCGGCCACGAAACTCGACGTTGCAGAGGCTTCGCCTGGTGCCAAGGCGCCTTCCGCGTCTTCGAACAGATCGTCGAGCGTTGCGGCATGCCCCCTGACCGTATCGACCGGCTCACCGCGCGCGATCGCAGCGCGTAGGTCCGCCATCGCGCCCTCGATGCGGATCATCAGCGCATTGTCACGCGCAGAAAGCACCGCCTCGACCGGCTCGAACCCATCGAGATAAGCCGACAGCGCCAGATCGGTCGCGGCCTTGCGCTCACCGCGTCCGTAAGCTGCAAGCGCTTCATCCAGCTTCGCACGCGCCAACGTCAGCGTGCCAGTCGCCTGCGCTGCAGCGACCGCTTCGGGATGGCGCCGCAAATAGGACATCAGCGCTTGGGCTTTGTCCTCGCCGATTTCTGCAGCCAGCGCGGCCGGCGTCGTGCCGACCAGCTTCTCGAGCTCGAGACGTGTGCGCAGATCGGCATCGCTATTCCACAGCGCCTTACCGCTTGCCACCAGCTCTTCTGGATAGGCGAGCGACCCGGCATAAAAAGCGAGCGCCCAGCGATCCTGCGGCGGCAGGTTCGCGAAGCTTGCCATGCCGGTACCGTCCAGGCCCTGCTCGATCACCTGATAGAGCGCGAAGATGCTGCGTTCGCGCGCGCGCACTTCGTCGGTGAAGGCGATCGCGGGCGGATCGAGGCCCGCGGCCTGGGGACCATCGCCCTTGCCGATGGTGCCGTGGCAACTCGCGCATTGTTCGGCAAAGAGCGCCTTGCCGCGCGCCAAGTCCGGCGCAAGCGTCGGGGCGAGGGGCACCGGATAGGATTTGATGAGATCGGCGGCGAGGCCACGCGCCGCCATAGCGATGGCCGGTGCGGGCAACTTAAACGCGACGATCCGTTCGAGGCGGGCCGCCTGTCGGGAAAGTTCGGCCTTCGCGGATGACGCGGGCAGTTCGCCGATCAGCTTGCTCGCGGTGGACGAAAACTCGACCATCTCGTCGAACTCTGCTTGGTTGACCACCTTTCCGTTCTCGACGGCTTCAGGATAATCGACCGCGATATAGTCAAGCAACCGCCAGATGGTTTGCGCGGGCGCCGTCTGCGCCGACGCCGGAGCACTGAGGCAAGGAAATGCCACCATCAGGAACGTAAACAGCAAAAAGATTTGTCGCATTGCGTCGCGACTGCAGCGCATTAGCAGACCTAGAAAGGACTGCTCCCTGTTTCGCCACGAAGCGGCGCCGATCGCGGGTTCGCGCGCGGCGATGCGGTTATTGCTCATCCGATCGCTCTGTTCCCGCCGCTCGTCCAGACGGCTTCATTTCAAGTAATACTGAACCATTGAATGGCCTATGGACGAAGATCAAGCGCTCACTGCTTTCACTGCCATTTCGAACCAGACCCGCCTTCGGAGCGTGCGACTTTTGGTCGTTGCCGGCACCGACGGTCGATGCGCCGGTGCTATCGCCCGAGCCTTGGGCGGCGCGCCTGCATCGCGCATCTCATTCCATCTCAGTCTGCGCGAGCAATCCGGCCTCGTCGGAAGCCCCCGGGAAGAACGCTCGATCATCTATAGCGCTGTTTTCCCAGCCCTATCCGAGCCGACCGAACTTCTCCCCGCCCGGGTGGCAGAGCGCCGAAACCGAATGAATTCCGACTCCCATCCGTCGAGCGACACCAAGTAGTGACCAAGACGGAAAACTCCTCCCTGACGGATCGAACGAAGGGTGACGCTTCGAAGCAATGCTCCTCGTCGGTGCGCAATCTATTCGCGGCTCAGTTCACATTCCGCTGCCTCGCCGCCGCAAGAAGGCAAAGTTGTGGTCATACCCTGTCACCCAAATTCGGGGCGGAAGATGTGCGAAGTTTCGAAAATCAAACCATCTGCACGCGGCCTCCTCCAGCAAGGAAGAATGAACGCGCCGGTCATTCCAGCCCAGAATCAGAGTTCCATCGAGCTCCAATGCGCCAGCACAAGCCGCCAAGGAGCGCAACTGGTCCGAAAAGCGGTTTACCCCGAAACCAAGCACTCCAGTCAGAACGATCGTCCTGAACACGGTATCAGGGAACAGTTCGCCAATCTTTGTCACGCAACCTGTCTCGTGTCGCCCCTCGACGCCATACACGGATGCGTGAGGATCCTTGTCCAGCGTCCAGCAAACACCGCCGTGTTCCTCAAATTGAGCCGGATATTCACACGTATATGCACGAACACCAACGAATAGGATATTTCCAGCCCGACGCGCGACCTCCGGAAAAATGTGCTCCCTCATGACAAGTCGATCGGGGGCAGAAGCAATGTCGGCGGTTCGCTGCGCCTGAGACATGCGAGCACGACGCAAAAGTTTACGAACTGCGCCTCGTCGCGGCGCGACAAGAGCAGTCTCCAAGAAAACACTTAACGGTCGATCAGAATGCCAACCCAAGTCAAACGCCCGCCCGTCGGGGGACTTATCGTTAGTAATTTGCATAATTAATCCTGTCAGCAATGGCTGCACCCATCTGATACCAGAATTGGTCACCAAGCTTTTCGTCCGCCTCGTGCGTTCATCAACGCACCTTCCTGACCCGAAAGAGCCCGAACCCAACTGCTGAAAATATCCGATGCGCAATAATGTAATTTATCAAAGCGGCGTCAGGACATGACGCGAGAGGATCGGGAATCTATGGGAGGCCTGAGCCTAGGTCCGGCTGACCAGCTTGCAGCCGCGACTGAATCTGACAATCCTGCTGGGTTCCTTGGATAGTAAGAGAACTCTGCTGCGGCATCGCTTGACACCCCAATCAAGCCGGGTCCCTCACATCCGGCATGGTGGTGATCACCCGCCTTCCCCTCTGAAACCGGTGATTGATGTGATTCGAAGTAGCTCGATCCGAGCTTGAAGCACTCAGTGACCGCCGGATTCCAAGGTTGCGCTACATCAACAGCATAAATTGCGGCTAAAAGCGCGACCACGAGTAGTGCCCATCGCCGCAAGGTCCAGATCGTGCTCACAGGATGACGTCGATGATGAACGCCAACCCGACTTAGTCGTTGCTGGAGAGCGTTGCTCAGGACCTTAGGCAATCAAACATATCCTCCAGCAAGTATCTCGCCGCCGGGCAACACGCAGTCAGGCGGAGAACCTCCGGCTCCTCTTGTGCCTGAAATCTTCGAAAGATTGACCATCCCCTGCAACACCGCAAAACGAGTAGAAGATACCCGACAGTGGCAAGATCATGCTCTCAGTCGAACAGTTCGGAAAGAAACCCGCGCCGCCGCTTACCACCATGATGACCTGAGTACCCGTGCCCCCTGCGATCGTCACTGTGCTGTCGGTCAAAGTTGGGTGAAAGCCGACCACGAGGCTCTTCGACACGTTCTGAGCGCTCGATGATTTTGTCGAGTTCACCCCGATCGAGCCAGACACCCCGACATTGCGGACAATAATCAATCTCCACACTCTGCCGCTCGGAAAGAGTCAGTTGAACCCGACAGACCGGACAAAGCATACTTTGCTTGGAAGAAGCTTCATTCATTCTCTGTCTCCTCTCATCAAAAGGATTTGGATGTCAGGCAGCGTTGCTGTCGCGATAAGCAAGCAGCCGCAACGCATTGAACACTACCAAAAGTGTGGATCCCTCATGCACCGCAACCGCTGGACCAATACCGAGACCGAGAATGGTCGCCGGCACCAGAAATGCGACTACGCCGAGGCTGACGAAGACATTCTGGCGGATTACTGACCGCGTGGTGCGACTGAGGCCAACCGCGAACGGCAGATGCGACAGGTCATCGGCCATCAGGGCGACATCCGCCGTCTCGAGCGCGACGTCTGATCCTGCGGCCCCCATGGCGATGCCTACCGTCGCGCTCGCCATGGCGGGAGCGTCGTTAACACCATCGCCTACCATCGCGACCTTTGCCTCGCCGCGCAGCTTCTTGATCGCTTCGACCTTGTCTTCTGGCATGAGATCGCCCCATGCCTCGTCCAGTCCAACCTGCGCGGCGATGCCTTCGGCCGCCCGCTGGTTATCCCCCGAAATCATGATCATCCGCTCGATACCGATGGCACGCAGCCGCTCAAGGGCTTCTCGTGCGGTGTCTCGCGGCGTGTCCATGAGTCCGATCGCGCCCAGGTCGCGATTGTTGCGCCGCACAATCATGGTCGTCTGGCCGCCTTCCCGCAGCAGTTCGATTGTCGTCTTCATCTCATCCGAAAGCGCCGGAAGACCATCAGCCCCGAACATCTCGGGCTTGCCAATCAGGATTTCATCCTCGCCCACAATCGCCGACACGCCCTTGCCCGTCATGCTCTTGAGACTGCTCGCCTCGGGTATCATGCGGTCGCCGATATAGTCGCGTCCGTCACGTGCTATCGCTTGCGCCAGCGGATGATCCGAAAGGCTCTCCACCGCGACCGCGATGGCCATTAATTCTTCCTGCGTAACGCCCGCTGCCGGCACGATGCGTTGAATATGCGGCTCGCCGCGCGTCAGCGTACCGGTCTTGTCGAACGCAATGGCCTTCAATGATCCCAGCAATTCGAGGGGGGCACCGCCTTTGACCAGCACGCCGCCACGCGCGGCTCGCGCGACACCGGAAAGGACCGCACTCGGCGTGGCGATCGCAAGTGCGCACGGGCTCGCGGCCACCAGCACCGCCATGGCACGATAGAAGCTGTCTCGGAAAGGTTCATCTACAACGACCCAAGCGAACAGCAATGCGAAAGCCAGCAGAAGAACTAGCGGAACGAAGATCCGTTCAAAGCGATCGGTGAATCGCTGTGTCGGCGACTTCTGCGTCTCCGCTTCGCTGACCATCTTGACGACCTTCGCAAGCGTGCTTTCGCTTGAGAGACGCGTGACCTCGATCTCGATCAAGCCGCTACCGTTGATCGTTCCCGCAAATGTTCGGCTCGCCGCGTCGACTCGGTCCGGGTTGGCCCTGGCTGCTTTTTCATCTGGAACGGCATGCTTATCGACAGGCATACTCTCGCCGGTCACGGGCGCCTGGTTGATGCTGGTCGCTCCCTTGGTGATAAAACCATCAGCTGGCACACGCGCGTCGGGCTTGACGACGATAATATCGCCCAGCACCAGCTCCTCGACGGCTACTTCCTTGGTACCACCCTCTTGCAAGCGAAGCAGTGCTGTTTGAGGCGCCAGTTCCGCCAGCGCCTCGATAGCCCGCTTCGCACGGCCCATAGCATAATGTTCCAGAGCGTGGCCGAGGCTGAACAGAAAGAGCAGCAGGGCACCTTCCGCGAAAGCGCCAAGCGCGGCAGCACCGGCCGCCGCAACCAGCATCAGTGTATCAATCTCGAACTTGCGGCGCTTGAGATTGTCGATTGCCTCGCGAAGCGTAAAGAAGCCGCCGAAGACATAGGCCGCAATATAGAGCGCGGTCGGCAACCAACCCGGCGCGCCCGCAACCAGCTTCTCGATGGCGAAGCCAACGCCGAGCAGCGCGCCGCAAGCGAGCGCAAAGATCAACTCGGTGTTCGGCCCCAGAAAATTGCCATGATCATGATCGTGACCGGCATCCTTTCCGGCAGCCTTGTGGGGATCATGCTCCCCTGGCCCATGGTCATGACCGGCATGGGCATCGCTTGTCGGCAAGACCAGAGAACGCCTTGTTTGGCGGACGCTCATTGCTGCGAGAGCATCCTGAAGTTTCCGCTCGGAAATCCGTTCGACATCGAACTCGATACGGACCATGCCTGCGGCATTCGCGTCGGCTTCCAGAACTCCCGGCAGGGCTCGCAATTGCTCGCCGACCGCGCGGGCCTTGCGCTGATGTCCGATGCCTTTGACCGACCAGAGGACGTGACCGTAGCGCTCGGCGATCGCTGCGCCCGCGGCACGTGCAATATCGCGAATGCGCGACAAGGAAACCGCTTCCGGATCGTAATGGATGCACAGCAGCGCCGGCTTATCCCCTTCAGGAGCAAGGATATGCGCCTGATCGATGCCCGGTCGCGCAATCAGGTTTTTAGTCAACCGATCGACGCAACCATCGCTCGAATCCGGGATTTCAGGAAGAATGAGGGGAATTTCGAGTTGCAGTTTTTCTGTCATCACCTTGTCCTGTCTGGCGGCGCTACGGCATATCGTGTAACGACGCTGCGTCTAATTAGGATGCAGCTTATCCTGGGAAGCGTCAGTCTTCACTCGGCGGCACGCTTTTGCCGGAATGTCGGGGCGAAGGATCAGTATCTTTCCACTGACAATTTGTAGATTAATACCGTCACCGAAAAAGGGCACACCAGTTCCCGGTGAAATCAGCCTTCTGGTCTCGCCATCGGGCAGAATCGTGAGATCAAGTGTCAGGCCATCACCCAGAAAATCGACATCGACTTTCGTTCCATCTTCGCAGATGTAAAGATGCTGACCGATCATTCCCGCTACCGAGGTCCGAGCCTGATTTCCATCGGTGGAGTCATCAGTCGGCGAAGAACAACCGGCATTGCCCAGAAGCAGCGCTCCCATACCCAGTAGCGCCAAGGGCCGGAGGTAAAGACTGCGGTGTGAACGAAGTCGAGCCAGCATAGCTACATCCAACCTTCGCCAAATCCTTCGCCGTGGACACCTGGGGCAAGGCATCCACGGCGCGGCTCCTTCTCACACCACCGCCCGGGGGAGACGATGGTGGGGGAGCGTCCCCGAAGGAACCCGCTGCGAGCTTCGGCGATCGTTCTGCTTTCGCATATGTCTGCGCGCCGTCTCATGATTTCTGGTGCCCCTTCCGCCGGGATTCTGCACGAGCATCGGCAAGGATCTCTACGCCGCCTTTCATGGCAATCAGCGCAGTGAGAAAACCGACGATCAGATCGGGCCAGTTGGTCTCAAACCAAAGCACAAGACCGCCCGCAATGAGAATACCGCCGTTGGAGATGAAGTCGTTGAGGCTGAAAGTCGTTGCAGCTCGCAACGCCACATCGGGTTGCTCAAGCTTCTGGAGAAGCCGAAGGCAGATGTAATTGACGATCGCTGCGCCCGCAGACATCGCCATCATCGCCGATCCTATGGGCTCGCTGCCATACGCATAGCGCCGCCCCACATCGAGTAGGATACCGAGCGAAAACAGGAGAAGCATCACGCCTGAAACGCTCGCAACACGCGTTTTCCAAAGGGCGCCCCGACTTAGCGCGATCAGGCTCAGCAGATAGACAAGAGCGTCGGAAAGATTGTCGACACCATTGGCGATCAGCGCGCTTGAGTCCCCCGTCAAACCGACGACGAAGAATGCTGCGGAAATTCCAGCATTAAGAATGAGGACGATCCACAAAGTTCGCCGCTTGGAACGCGCTTCATCCATCGTTGGCCGCCTTCCGGGCATGTCGCGCAGCCTGGGCACGCCGCCGCTGCCGGTTCGGCACGGACCCAGCGCTGCGCATCTCCTTCTTCAAGAATCGGACAAATGCGCCGTCTTCGGCGCGCAGCGTCGCACGCAGCCCCCGCTTGGAGAACATGCTCATGATGCGGCCAAATAGGCCCCGATAATTCACTGCATGTCGAACTTCACAACCCGAACCGACACTTTTAAACGTATAAGTTTCATCATAGATAACCATGCCGCTGATCCCGATCGTCCAGCAGATCCGATCCGGTTTCTCGGCCAAAATGAGCGTCGCTTCCGCTTTTATGCGATATTGGCCCCGAAACAGCGCGTAACGCAGCGGCATAGGCTTGTCGGGCTCGGCCTCTACCTCTTCGAAACAATAAATTGGGTGCCACAGAGTAAACGACTTGAAATCGGTCAGATGAGACCAGACTCTGATCGGGGACATATTGATCGTGAAACTGGTTTCTTCTTCCATCGCCAATGTGACCTTTCACGCCGGCGCGAGCGTATACGTGACTACTCACATCCGCTCTCGCTTGCCGTCATGCATCGAGATTGTCGCCGCCCCGTCTGATGGCTCGGGTGGTGTTGGAGGATCGCGCTCGCCGCGATATTCTACATTGATCGACTCAACCGTTTCGATCGACACGCCGGGGATCAGCACGCTAAAGCGCGCCGAACGTCGAACACGCGTAGCAAGCGAACCAGTCCAGCGGGTGTCCCTGCTCACCCGACCGTGAGCCCCGGAGACATCGACGGAGACGTGAAGATGTCCCCAATGCACTGTCCGGGCCATGCTCGCTCGTCGCACATTACCCGTAACGAGAACGCCACCCGCCCGAGGGTAAGCCCGCACCCAGAATATCTCGACCTGCTCGCTCGGAAAAGCGTGGACTCCTTTTGCGAGGGGAGGCCCGGTCGTGCATCCGGCGAGCGCTAGTCCCGTGGCGGCGGCGAGCAGCAAAGCCGCTCGCCGCCTAGTGAGAAGCGCAACCTTACGAACCGCGCGCTCACCTGCCCAGGTCATGGGTGCGCTTCCACCAGACCGCTGTCATCGCCTTCGGATTGATCCGCTGTCCGGTCTTTCGGAACGTCCATCTCTTTACGCCCATAGCGGGCGTAAAGGGTCGGAAGCACGAACAGCGTCAGCAAAGTAGCTGTAATCAACCCGCCGATCACCACCGTTGCAAGCGGCTTCTGAACTTCCGCGCCCGATCCGGTGGCGATTGCCATCGGCACGAAGCCGAGACTTGCGACCAACGCGGTCATGACCACAGGACGCAAACGCATCATCGCGCCTTCATAGGCCGCCTTCGCCCGATCCATCCCATTCGCCATGAGTTCCTGGATCGAAGTCACCATGACGAGGCCGTTCAGCACCGCGATACCGGACAAGGCGATGAAGCCGACCGCTGCCGAGATGGAGAAGGGCATGCCACGAAGAGCAAGGGCGGCAACGCCGCCGACCAGCGCGAGGGGTACACCGGTGAACACGATCAACGCATCGCGAACGCTTCCCAAAGCTCCGTAGAGCAGCAGCATGATGAGCGCGAAGCACGCTGGCACCACCAGCATCAGCCGCTGGCTCGCCGAACGGAGATTCTCGAACTGCCCGCCCCAATCGAGATACTGACCGGGAGGAAGGCGCACTTCGCTGTCGATCATCGCTTGCGCGTCGTCGACGACGCCGGCGACGTCGCGGCCACGCACATTCGCCTGCACCACGACCCGCCGCTTGCCATTCTCGCGGCTGATCTGATTGGGACCATCGGTAACGCCGATCTCCGCCACGCTTTGCAACGGAACGAAGCCACCGCTCGGAAGCGGGACAGGCACCTGGGCCAGCGTTTGAAGATCGGCTCGCGCCGCATCCTCCAGACGGATAGTGACGAAGAAGCGCCGGTCTCCTTCAAAGATCATCCCGGCATTCCGGCCACCAATAGCGGCGGACACGGTATCCTGGACAGTCTTTGCTGAGATACCCAGCCGTGACATGACGTCGCGATTTGGACGGACGTCGAGCATCGGCAAGCCTTGGGTCTGTTCCACTCGAACGTCCGCTGCCCCCTCGGTCTTGCGGAGGATCGCTGCGATCTGGTTCGCCGTCGCATTCATCGCATCGAAGTCGTCACCAAATACCTTGACAGCGACATCCCCGCGGACGCCCGCAATCAGCTCATTGAATCGCATCTGGATGGGCTGGCTGATCTCGAAAGCACCGCCCGGCAAGCCTTCCAGTACCTTCTCGACCTTTGCGATCAACGCCGCTTTTGAAAGGCCGCTATCAGGCCATTGATCCTTCGGCTTCATGATGATGAACGTATCGGAGATGTTGGGTGGCATCGGATCGGACGCCAGTTCCGCCGTACCGGTTTTCGAGAACACGAATTTTACCTCAGGCAGCTTCCCGATCGCACTTTCAATCCGGGACTGCATCGCCTGACTCTGGTCGACCGACGTTCCTGGCACACGCAAGACCTGAGCGGTAAGATCGCCCTCATCAAGCTGCGGCAGGAATTCCTGTCCGAGGAAGGAGAAAGCCAAGATCGCTGCAAGGAAGCCGCCGACACCCACGCCTACGGTGAGCGTAGGCCGCTTCATCGCCTTATCCAGCCCCGGCTCATATTTGCGCTTGAGCCAGGACATGATCCGGCCTTCCTTCTCCTCAACCGGCTTCGACAGCCAGATGGCGAGCATCGCTGGCACGAAGGTGAGCGAAAGGACGAAGGCACCGACCAGCGCCATGATGACAGTGAGCGCCATTGGCGAGAAGGTCTTGCCCTCCACGCCTGTAAGCGTGAGCATCGGCGCATAGACGAGGATGATGATCGCCTGACCGAACACGGTCGGACGGATCATTTCGCGCGCAGCGCGGACAACGGACTCAAGCCGCTCGCCGAGCGACAGGTTTCGTCCAAGATGATGCTGACGTTCCGCAATACGCCTGAGTGCGTTCTCAACAATGATAACCGCGCCATCGACGATCAGACCAAAGTCGAGCGCCCCCAGACTCATCAGGTTAGCCGACACGCCTCCTTGCAGCATGCCGAAACTGGTCATCAACATCGTAATTGGAATGACCAATGCCGCAATCAGTGCCGCCCGGAAGTTGCCGAGCAGCAGGAAGAGCACGACGATGACCAGCAGTGCGCCTTCGGTGAGGTTTTTCGCAACCGTCTTGATCGTTGAATTGACCAACGCTGTTCGGTCGAGCACCGGCTGGATCACAACATCAGTCGGCAACGAGGCATTAATCCCCTCAAGGCGTTCAGAGACCGCCGAGGCCACGGTGCGGCTGTTCTCGCCAATCCGCATGATGGCGGTGCCGACCACGACCTCCTTGCCGTTCTCGGAGGCCGAGCCGTACCGAATAGCCTGGCCGAGACGCACCTGTGCCACCTGGTCGAGCCGGATCGGCGTGCCTTCGCGGGTTGCAATGACCGTACCGGCCAATTCGCCGATATTGCGGATACGCGCATCGGAGCGGACAGCGAGACCCTCACCGCCACGATTGACCACGCCGGCACCCACGCCGACATTATTCTCTTCAAGAGCCTGGGCGAGATCAGTCAGATTCAGCCCCAGGGCGGCAAGCCGCTGCACATCAGGAATGACCTGGAACTGCTTCACATATCCGCCAATGGAATCGACGCCCGCAAGGCCAGGCGTGTTCTTCAGCAATGGAGCAACGATCCAATCCTGCGCCGTCCGCAGATAGGTCGCCTGATCGGCCTCGCTTACCAACCGATCGCCCTCTGGCGTTATGTAGCTGCCATCGGGCTGCATGCCGGGTTCGCCCGGCTTATGTTTGTCCTCCTTGCGGTGCTCGAAGTGGACGGTCCACATATAAACTTCGCCGAGACCCGTCGCGATCGGTCCCATAGTCGGGACGGCACCGTCGGGCAGGTTTTCCTCGGCCACCCTGAGCCGTTCAGCGACCTGTTGACGTGCGAAATAGATGTCGGTCGATTCGCTGAAGACAGCCGTGACTTGAGCAAATCCGTTGCGGCTGAGCGAGCGGGTATATTCAAGGCCAGGCACACCTGCGAGCGCCGTTTCAATCGGAAAGGCGATCTGCTTCTCGACCAACTCGGGCGAGAGAGCGGGCGCGGTGATATTCACCTGCACCTGGTTGTTGGTGATGTCGGGAACGGCATCGATCGGCAGTCGAGCGATTGCCCAGCCTCCGATGACCATGGCGATAAGCGTCATGAGCAGCACAAACCAGCGCCGCTCGACGGAAAATGTGACGATACGATCAATCATGATTAATGTCCGCCATGCTCCGCTTCGCCCTTGCTGAGCTCAGCCTTGAGGGTGAAGCTGTTAGGACCAGCGAGCTGCTCGTCGCCCCTAAGCCCCGAGGTTACGACTACGTTGTCCCCGCTCGGGCTGCCGAGCGTAACGGGTGTCGCCTGAAAACCATGATCTGTGCGCACGAACACCGTGGGCCGCCCTTCGACGGTTTGTACCGCACTTTGTGGCACCAGTACCGATGCCGCTCCAGTTCCACCCGCCAAGCGGATCGAGGCAGTGACCGGTTCTCCCACCCGCCATTGTCCTGAGCGATTATCGATGACCGCGATGACGCTCGCGAGACGAGTCGCTTCGTCAAGGATTGGCGAAACAAAGTCGACCCTCGCGACGGATTTGCGGGCACCGGATACGATCTCGATTTCAGACCCGGGCCGCACCTTGCCTGCGTCAGCGGGTGCCAGTGAAAGTGTGACCGCGACCCGTCCGAGATTTGCAACCCGGAACAATTCCGCATCGGCTGCTACTGTCTGACCCAGCGTTACGCTGCGCGAGACCACCTGACCGGCAAGCGGGGCGGTGATGGCAATGCGATTAAGCGCACCGCCGCCACCGCCCGCCGCCGACACCTGCTGCTGTGCGAGACGCAGCGAAATCCGGGCTTCTGTCGCCGCGGTCCGCGCCGCGATCAGATCCTGTTCAGGAGAAACCTTCTGATCGAAAAGTCTCTGCTCGCGCCGCAGATTGGATTCGGCAAGCGACAACCGCGCGCGCGAAGCTTCGATTTCTGCATTGAGCGATGCGGCCTCGCGGCTTTCGATGATCGCCAGTGTCTGCCCCCGACCAACCGATTGACCGAGATTGCGTGTAAGCGAAACCACACGACCACCGATTGCTGCGGAAACGACCTGCATACCTTGCGGATCACCTTCAATCGTCGCCGGCAAAGTCAACGCACCTCCACCACTGCGTACCGCACGAACCAGTTCGATGCCTGCAGCCTTTATCTGGTCGGGGTTAAGGTCGATCTCGCCTTCCTTCTCGGCATGTTCTCCTTTTTCCCCGGCGCCCGCTGCATTTTCAGCATTTTCAGCCTTCTCAGGTGCAGGATCGCCCCCGGAGCACCCCCCCATCAGCATTGCGGCGAGAGTAAGCGGCAAGGCCGCTTTCACATAATATTTCATGATCAGTTCCCCTGGAGGTCGTTCGCGGGAGCAGTCAGCCGCTCGAGCTGCGCCTGGGCGTTGTGATAGTTGAGAAGGGCGTCAATCGCTGCGAGGCGCGTTTCAGCTAATGTGCGTTCTGCATCGAGCAGTTCGAGCTGACCGAATTTGCCTTCGCGGTAGCCTATTCGAGCGATACGGGCTGCCTCTTCGGCAGCCCGCAGGGCTGGCCCCTTGGCTGTTACGGCAGTGGTCGCCGCATTCGCCGCATCCGCCTGAGCGCGCGCGATCGCCTGATCGACCTCGAGGGCCGTAACTCGCCGCTGTGCTTCAGCAAATTGACGTTCAGATGTCGCCTGTGCCAACGCAGCTTTGCCGTTGTTGAACACCGGAATCGGAATTGTCAGACTAAACATAGCGGCCGTATCGCCGGTCTCGCGGAACTGGCGCGCGCCTGCACTCACGGTGAGATCGGGAACCCGCTGCGAACGCGCCAACCGTACACCCGCGTCAGCGATCGCCAGATCAGCCTCAGCGGCCGCCATGGCCAGCGTGCCTGCGCTTTCGATCTCCTGCATCGGCCCATAGCCGCTGCGCACATCGGCAAACCAGAATGTATCAAGTTCGCCGGACACCGGCTGGCCAACCAGCTTTGACAATGAAAACCGGGCTACTTCTACCAATCGCTCGGCCCGCTGAACCTCGGCATCCGCGTTGATGCGGGTTACATCCGCGCGCTGGACTTCTATGGGCGATGCCCGACCGGCCTGGACCCGCACTTCAGCCGCCCGAAACCCCTCTCCCGCAATTCGCGCCTGGTCCCGCGCTGTTGTCAGTCTCTGCTGGGCCGCCGCCGCCTGCGCATACGCTTGTATGACCGTTAGCCGGAGATCGGCCTGAGTGATTGCGGCCTGAAGCGCGACACGCTGCGAACGAGCATCGGCAACGCCGATCCTGGCTGATCGCTTTCCTCCCAGTTCGATCGGCAGTGCAAAGGAGGTGGTGGTCTCCAGGCGATCGGCCCTCCGATAGGGTCCACTGCCGACCAAGTTTTCCGCTTGGACGGAAATTTGCGGGTTTGGCCGCAAGCCAGCCACGGTCCTCGCGGCCTCGGCGGCCCGGACATTGGCCTCGGCCGCATCAAGTGACGGAGATGTTGCACCGGCCAGTGCCAATGCGTGGTCAAGCTTGAATGTTGCGCTCGTCTCGGCAGACGGCGCAGTCTGCGCCTGCGCGATAGTCGCGCAGGACGCCGCGGCCAGCGCGGCCGCGATCAGTCGATGCATGGTAAATAATCCTGATCAAAGACGTATGACAGCACCGCCGACAAGCATCAGCGCTGCAAGATCGTTACGACTCGATCAAGCGATAGGAGGTCGCAAATCCGGCCCCAAATTTCGGAACACAAAAACATCTGCAGATGCAGGACCGTATAAGGCCGCAGCACGGTCGAGCATCTGCTCGCCCTGCCCCACACCAATCACGAACGAGGATGCGTGATGGCATCCGTGCTGATGCGGGACCGCTGGATCAGCATCGCCGGGAGCCGGCTTTTCATTCTGCTCCTCGCGCATCTCCGCAGTACACGCTTGGGCAATCGGGGTCGAAAGCTCCTGGGCATGCACGACGGTCGATGTCACGAGTGACATCGCCAGCATCCAGAGAATCAGAAACCCTTGCCGAACCATAACGGCCCCCTAACCCAATCCTCTCATACTGTCATCGGAAAATCGTGCCCTAAAGCAGAAATCTGACATACACTCGCTAGATGCTCACGTCTCTCTAATCCAGAGACGCACGTTTTTATCGGAATTACCCCCAATATCCCATACACGGGCAGTTATGGTATGGTATATCATAAATTTAATATTGCAGGCAGCGATCTTATTTAACATATACCTCTATCCGCTCTCCTCGCGCGAACTGATCTTTATCTGAATGACTGACCGGCTGACGCCGGTAGGATCACGCGGAGGGGCTGAAGCCGTCCTTGTGGGTATGGCGGTCCAGGTAGCGCATGATGATATCATCGGTGATGTTGCCGGATGTGGTCGAGAAGTAGCCGCGTTGCCAGAAGCGTTGTCCCCAGTAGCGTTTGCGGATGTGCTCGAACTCCTGTTGGATCTTGCGCGACGAGCGGCCCTTGGCTCGGCGCACGAAATCGCTGACCGCGACATGCGGCGGGATTTCGACGAACATGTGGACATGATCGCGCGACAGAGCGCCGTTGACGATGGTCACTCCCATTTCGTCGCAGACCTGCCGAATGATCTCGCGGACCCTGAGCCGGACATCGCCGATCAGCACCTTGTACCGGTACTTCGGTGCCCAGACGAGATGGTAGCGATGATGGAATGTCGTGTGACAGCCGCTGCGATACGCCATAGCCTGTAACCTCGGAAAAAACGGAAGCGTCACGCCTTCGGCGGCTTCCGTTTTTTCCGAGGTTACAGGCTACCACCCGAGTCTGAGGCTGAAGCCAGTATCCGACTGAAGTCGGAGGGGTTCCTCCCTATCAGAGGACTCTAAAGCTAAACTTCACTGAAAAGACAAGATCGTAGTCCTGTATTTCGACAGGTGGCGGTGGCAGAGGACTGGCGGCGTGTACGCTTCTGAGCGCCAAACGATCGAGCATCCTGTTGCCGCTAGATGATTCGATCCGCGCGTCGATCAACTCGCCCCGAGGATCGAGCGCGATGCGCAATCCGACTTCGCCCGACAGACGAATGCCGCGTGGTTTGCTCACCTGAATATGCCGCCAGACCTGGGCCTGGTAGGCAGTCCAGATGCTGTCAGCCTCCGCCCTGTCGCGAGGAGAGACAGACGCGGAAGGGAGGGTCAGTGCGGGTGATGGAGCAAGAACGGGAGGTTGTGGGTGTAAAGGAGATGTCGCTCGCATTTCTGCTGCTGCAGGCTGGGCCGCCGGTTTCGCAGAGCGTGCATCGGCCGCAGCCATAGCGACCTGCTGCTGTCTGGCCACGGATCGTTTAGGACGCTCGGAAGCCAGTTCCGGTTGCGCATCTAATTGGGGTTCGGTTGGTAGCGTGAACAGGCTGACAGATCGTCTGTCCGACCGTTGTACTTCAGGAGAGAGCACACCCGCGAGGCCTACTGCCAGGCCACAAAGCCACCCACAGGTGACCAGAAGAGAGAGCAGCGCCCCGACAAACCTTGCTCGAGGCGAAGCCGAAAGGAAGCCGGGAGATGTTCCATCCCCCGACTTGTCTTGATATGGCTTCCTCGCAGTGAGCAAGGCTAGAACTTCACGCCAAAGCCGACATTGATCGAACGGCCGCGCCCCGGCACGGGACGCAGCATGCCTGTTGCACCGTAATCACCGAGCGATATGCCGCCGAGCGGCGCAAAATACGCCTTATCGAGCAGATTTTCAGCCGCCAGCGTGACGCGGTAGGTCTTCCAGCTATAGGCAATCTGAGCATCCACCAGCGCATAGCCTTGGGTCCGCGGCTCGTTGCGGGTCGGATCGACCCGGTCCTTGTCGGCTGCCCAGCTGAGCTGCACCTGCGTCTCAAGGCCGCCAAGGCTGTGTTCAAGGCTCACTGACCCGTTGAAGGCGTCACCTCAAGCTTTGTACGCTGAACAACGATTTTCCGGACATAATGTGAACATTGGTGTCAGGCAGCGGCGCGAAGGTACTGGTAGAGGGTTTCGCGGCTGATGCCCATGTCGCGCGCGATGGTCGCCTTGCGTTCACCGGCGGCAACGCGGCGGTGCAGATCGGCAATCATCTCATCCGAGAGCGACCGTTTCCGCCCCCGATAGGCGCCGCGCTGCCGAGCGATCGCAATGCCTTCGCGTTGCCGTTCGCGGATCAGGGCGCGCTCGAACTCAGCAAACGCACCCATGACCGAGAGCATCAGATTGGCCATCGGGGAGTCCTCCCCCGAGAAGGACAGGCTTTCCTTCTCAAACTCGATCCGGATACCTCGCTTGGTGAGGCCCTGGACCAGCTTGCGCAGGTCATCCAGATTGCGGGCCAACCGATCCATGCTGTGGACGACGACGGTATCGCCTTCGCGGGCGAAAGTGAGCAGAGCCTCAAGCTGGGGGCGGTTGACGTCCTTGCCCGATGCCTTGTCGGTGAAGGTCCGATCGAGCGACTGACCTTCCAATTGGCGATCCACATTCTGATCGAACGTGCTGACCCGGACATAGCCGATCCGTTGCCCCTTCACTGCGCACTCTCTCCATCAAAATGTCAGGTTGAAATCTATGATACGCAACGACATTCGTCAACAAATTCCGTTTAGTACCCTAATCTGACAGAAACCGCGGTAGCGCCCTGACGTCCGGTTAGGCTATACTCCAGATTGACGACAGAAGATCAAATCCCGCAAAAATAGCGGCCTCACTTGTCCTATACGGACGAAAACTGAAGTGCGTCCAAAATAGGACATTCGGCAACGTCGTCGCCGGTGCATTTGTCTAATGTTGTCGCCAGCGCCGCCTCTATCTTCTGCAAATCGGCAATACGGCGACGGACATCGTCAAGGTGTGCTTGGGTTCTCCCCATCACCTCTGCGCACGTTTGCGCTCCAACGTCGGTCAGCGACAACAAAGACCGAATCTCATCCATCGCAAAGCTCAGATCGCGGGCGCGCAGGATGAACTGCAACCTTTGCACCAGTTCCGGCGAATAGACCCGGTAGCCATTGGCGTTGCGCGCCGGTGCTGGCAGCAATCCGACCTTCTCGTAATAGCGGACGGTTTCGAGATTGCAGCCGGTCCTCCGGGCAAGCTGAGCGCGTAAAATGCCAGATTGTGGCTGCATGAAAAACCTCTTGAGTCTGTACCTACTACAGAGGCTACACTGCGAATCACGAAGGCGGAAGAAAGGATTTGCGGCATGGCCTCAGCGCCTGAATCAGGACAGTCAGCCCTCACTGAAAACGACGAGCCGAAGCGGGCGAACTGGGTCGCCACGGGCGCGCTGATCGGCGCGGGGCTGGCCTCCGCCTGCTGCGTCGTGCCGCTCCTGTTCGTTACGCTTGGCATATCCGGCGCGTGGATCGCCAACCTGACCGCGCTCGAACCTTACAAGCCTTATGTCGCGGCGGTGACGCTGGCTCTGCTCGGCTACGGCTTCTGGCATGTCTATTTCAAGCCGAACCCACCCTGTGAGGACGGCTCATATTGCGCTCGTCCGCAATCGGCCCGCACTACCAAAGCGGTGCTGTGGCTGGGTCTCGCCATCGTCATCCTCGCGCTCACCATCGACTGGTGGGCACCTTGGTTTTATTGAAAGGGTACACCCATGAAGAAGACTATACTCATTGGGCTGGCCGTGCTGGCAACCGCCGGTGGCGGGGTCGCCCTAGCACTTGACAATTCAGCACAGGATCGCCCTGCGGCCACCGCAACCGCTCAGAGGCAAGCCACCTTTGCCATCGAAAACATGACCTGCGCCACCTGCCCGATCACCGTGAAGAAGGCGATGGAAGGCGTGGCAGGTGTCAGCGCGGTGACGGTTGATTTCGCCGCCAAGACCGCGCGCGTAACATATGATCCTCGCCGCGCGAATGCTGCTGCGATTGCCGCTGCGTCGACCAATGCGGGTTATACGGCGCGCGCTATTCAAAACTGAATGACGGCGCCCGTCGCGCCTGAAGAAAGCTGTATCCAATGAACGATTGTTGCAACCGCCCTGGGCGGGATGGATATGACGTGGCCGTCGTCGGTGCGGGCTCGGCGGGTTTTTCCGCCGCGATCACCGCCGCCGAACTCGGGGCGAAAGTCGCGCTGATCGGCCATGGCACGATTGGCGGCACCTGCGTCAATGTCGGCTGCGTTCCGTCCAAGACGCTGATCCGTGCCGCCGAGGCGGTGCACGGTGGGCGAGCCGCCACGCGCTTTCCCGGCCTTGGCGGTAACATTCAACTAGGCGATTGGGCGCAGCTCGCGGCATCAAAGGATGAATTGGTCAGCACGCTGCGCCAGAAAAAATATGTCGATCTTCTGCCCGCCTATTCCGGGGTAAGCTATATCGAGGGCAAGGCACGCTTCGCAGACGGTGCGCTGATCGTTGACGATGTGCCGATAAAAGTCGGCAAGGTCATATTGGCGATGGGTGCGCACGCCGCCGTGCCGCCGATTCCGGGGATGGACAGCGTGCCCTACCTAACCAGCACATCGGCGCTGGCGCTGGATCGCTTGCCCAAATCGCTGCTGGTGATCGGTGGCGGGGTGATCGGGGTAGAACTGGGACAGATGTTTTCGCGTCTGGGCGTTGATGTCACCATCTGCTGCCGAAGCCGCCTGCTCCCCGAAATGGACCCGGAAGTGAGTGCCGCGCTGAAAAACTATTTGGAAGCCGAGGGCGTGCGGGTTTGCGCAGGTGTCGGCTATCAGCGTATCGCCCAAACACAGAGCGGGGTCGAATTGACCTGCGAGGGGCATTGTGACACCGTCGCGGCGGAACAGGTGCTCATCGCCACCGGACGCCGACCCAATAGCGACGGGCTTGGGCTGGAGGAGCGCGGCATAGTGCTTGCCCGTAATGGTGGAATCGTCGTCGATGACCACCTCGAAACGTCGGTTCCAGGCATTTACGCGGCGGGCGATGTAACGGGACGGGACCAGTTCGTCTACATGGCCGCCTATGGCGCAAAACTGGCCGCGCGCAACGCGGTGACGGGCAACCAATACCGCTACGACAATTCCTCCATGCCATCCGTCGTCTTCACCGACCCGCAAGTCGCCAGCGCCGGCCTCACTGAAACGACAGCACGGGCGCAAGGCCTGGACATCAAGGTTTCGCTGCTCCCGCTCGATGCTGTGCCAAGGGCACTGGCAGCACGCGATACGCGGGGTCTCATCAAACTGATTGCCGACAAGGCGAACGACCGTTTGCTGGGCGGCCAGATCATGGCACCCGAAGGCGCGGATTCGATCCAGACACTGGTGCTGGCGATCAAACACGGCATGACCACCCTGGAATTGGGTGCAACGATATTTCCTTACCTGACCACTGTGGAAGGCCTCAAACTGGCGGCCCAAACGTTTGATAAGGATGTCGCCAAACTGTCTTGCTGCGCCGGGTGATTGCTCGGGGATCAACCGGCAACGAATGGCCTCCCTCCAGTGCAAGCCGCTTTGGTGTCAATTTTGTTATTCGCCTCAGCGGGAGAGCAAAATGGCACGACGCCGACTTCTGACCGGAGACGAGCGCCGGCGCCTGTTCGATCCTCCTGTCCAAGAAACCGCGATCATTGGGCATTATACCCTTTCTGCGGAAGATGTTGAATTGGTTGGGCGCCGCTATGGTCCAGCAAATCGCCTCGGTCTGGCTGCACAAATCGCTTTGATGCGACATCCCGGCTTTGGTCTGCAACCCGAGATCGGGCTTCCCGACGTCATTCTTCAGTACCTCGCGGCACAGTTATTCGTCGATCCTTCCTCCTTCTCTGCATATGGTCAGCGCGCGCAAACCCGTACCGATCATGCCGATCTCGTGGCGCGTTATCTTGGCATACGCCCGTTTCGACGCGGCGACCTGGCACTTGCCCTGAATCTTGCCGCGCAAGCCGCCGAGTATACAGACAGAGGTGAACCGATTGTTCGCGCCCTCATGGTTGGCCTGAAGGGTGAGCGGTTCATTCTTCCGTCAGGCGACACACTGGAACGCGCCGGTCTTGCTGGCCGGGCACGCGCACGCAAAGCTGCCGCAGCCGCAATCGTCGAAGGCCTCAGCTCTGCTGAACTGACACGGCTAGACGAACTCGTAATCAACAACCCGGATTTCGGCATGACACCGCTGGCGTGGTTGCGTAATTTCGAAGAAGCCCCGACTGCGGCCAATATCAATGGCTTGCTTGAGCGCCTGCGCTATGTTCGCGGCATAGGTATCCACCCGGTAGTTGGGGGCGCCATTCCGGAATTCCGCTTTGCCCAATTTGTCCGCGAGGGCGGCGTGGCACCGGCATTCCTGCTTTCGGATTACAGCGTCAATCGCAGGCGGGCGACGTTGACGGCCGCAGTGATCGACCTTGAGGCCAGACTTGCCGATGCCGCGATCCAAATGTTTGACCGACTTATCGGCGGCATGTTCACGCGCGCGCGGCGTGGGCGCGAGCGTCGCTACCAAGATAGTATTCAGTCGGTGGGGCAACTCATGCGGCTGTTTGGCGCCACGATTACAGCACTTGATGAGGCTGTCCAGAATGGCGGCGATCCGCTCGAATTGATTGACGAAGCGGTGGGCTGGCACCGGCTTGTTGCGGCAAAGGCCCAAGTAGATGCCCTTGCTGATCTTGCCGGCGAGGACGCACTGGTAACGGCAACCGAGCGTTACGCCACGCTACGGCGTTTCAGCCCGGCATTTCTGGACGCCTTCACCTTCAAGGCGTCTGGAACAGGGACGGCACTGATCAAAGCCATCGATGTCATTCGCGATGCGAACACACGAAAGTCGCGCGACCTTCCCGATGGCGTTCCACTGCCATTCCCCAATCGGCAGTGGAAGCGTCTCATCACCGAAAGCGGCCGTATCGACCGCCGACGTTATGAAATTGCGATCATGGCAACCTTGCGTGATCGTTTGCGCGCCGGTGATGTATGGATCGAGGGAACCCGCAACTATCAGCGCTTCGATGCCTATTTGCTGGGTCGGCGCGACGCCGCCAAAGTGGCGGATGTGCTTCCGTTCGATTCAAATGCTGCATCCTACCTCGCTGACCGGGCACGAAATCTTGACTGGCGGCTGCGCCGATTTGCCAAGCAGTTGAAAACAAACAAGCTTGAGGGAGTGTCGCTCGAACGAGACCGGCTCAAGCTTCAGCAAATGCCGCCTGTCACCCCACCGGAAGCTGAAGCCCTCGATCGCAAGCTCGATACCCTGCTTCCCCGCGTGCGCATCACCGAGCTGCTGCTTGAAGTCGCCGAACGCACTGGTTTTTTGAACGCATTCCGTGACCTGCGCTCAGGCAAGGAGCACGACAACCCCAGCACGGTACTCGCCGCAATTCTGGCTGATGGCACCAACCTCGGGCTGGAGCGGATGGCCAATGCCAGCGAAGGCGTCAGCTATGCCCAACTCGCATGGACCCACAACTGGTATCTTTCACCCGAGAACTATCAGGCCGCGCTGGCCATGATCATCTCAGCCCATCACGAATTACCCTTCGCGCGGCATTGGGGCGCTGGCACCAGTTCGTCGTCCGATGGCCAGTTCTTCCGGTCGGGGCGGAGCCGTTCAGGGGCGGCGGACGTCAATGCCAAATATGGCGCCGAACCTGGCGTGAAAATCTATTCTCACCTTTCCGATCACTTCGCATCATTCGGATCACGGATCATGTCCGCGACGGCAGGTGAAGCGCCTTACGTGCTCGACGGGCTTGTCCTGGGCGCCGGCAACCTTCCGTTGCATGAGCACTATACCGATACCGGCGGCGCCACCGATCATGTTTTCGCACTCTGCCACCTACTCGGGTTCCGCTTCGCGCCCCGGCTGCGCGATATTGGCGACCGCAAGCTGGGTTCGATCGCTGCGCCATCGACATACAAGGGCATCGAAAATCTGATGGGCCGCACCATCAAAACGGCAGCGATCGAGGCCGATTGGGATGACATCGTCAGGATTGTCGCCTCAATCAAGGATGGCACGGTGGCGCCGTCAGTAATCTTGCGAAAACTTGCCGCCTACAAACGCCAGAACAGGCTGGATTTTGCATTGGCTGAACTGGGCCGTATCGAGCGCACTTTGTTCACGCTCGATTGGCTTGAACAACCGGAACTGCGACGTGCCTGTCAGGCCGGTCTCAACAAAGGCGAGGCGAGGCACACGCTTGCCGCCGCCATCTATACCAACCGGCAGGGTCGGTTCACCGATCGCTCGCTGGAAAATCAGGAATTTCGCGCATCTGGGCTGAACCTGCTGATTGCGGCGATTTCCTACTGGAACACGGTCTATCTCGACCGGGCCGCCCAGCACCTCAACGCTGTCGGCACGACGTTCGATGCGGCACTGCTTGCGCACCTTTCTCCGATGGGCTGGGCGCACATCAGTCTGACCGGCGATTACCTCTGGGAGCAGGCCAGGCGACTTCCAGCAGGTGAATTCCACCCACTCAACGAGCCAATGGCGCGGTTGAAGCGTGTAGCGTAGCCCATGTTCCGCTTATGTCCGAGAAATCGTTGTCTGGCGAACAAACCTTGAGGTGACGCCTTGAAGGGCATCTGGTGATAGAGCGACGCACCATCACTAATATTCCGGCCACGCAGCCAACTCGCCTTGGCGTTCAGCCTGGTCTTGCCGAAGCGCTCGCTCGACCAGAGCGGCACCGCGCCGGACACGTCGATTCCATAGATTTCCGCGTCCTGATTGGCGAATTGCAACTGCGCGAAGCCCGTTGGCATGCCCATCATGTCGGTGAAATCCTTCAGCTTCACGACGTCGATATAGTCCGTCACATGGGTGTAATAGGGCGAGATTCTTACCGACCAACCCGTCTCGCCGCCCCCCTTGAAGGTAAGGGTCGCGCTCAGCGTATCGGCCTTTTCCGGTTTGAGATCGAGATTGCCGACATAACCGTTGCCGTCGCCGAACCAGCCGATCATGCTGCTCGACATGCTGCCCCGGCCCCAGGTGTAGCGCTCGTAGATGTTCGGCGAGCGCGCCTTGCGGGCATAGCCAAGCTCAAGGCTGGCGATCTTCGACAAGTCGTAGCGCAGCAGCGCCGAGGCGCTCCAGTTGCTGTCGTGCCGGCGGCGGCTGGCCGCGTTGAAGGCAGTGGCGGCCATGACGTCGGCCATCTGCATCATGCCCGTGCCATAAGGCTGGACCTCGCCAGCGTTCATCCATAGCTGATCGTTGCGGATCCCCGCAATTGCCGTCACGCTGGACCAGTTCTTTTCCCACTCCACATAGGTCCCAAGCCGGTCGCGCTTCGCACCGTTGACGTTGATA
Organism: Novosphingobium pentaromativorans US6-1; assembly: GCF_000767465.1. Taxonomy (NCBI): domain Bacteria; kingdom Pseudomonadati; phylum Pseudomonadota; class Alphaproteobacteria; order Sphingomonadales; family Sphingomonadaceae; genus Novosphingobium; species Novosphingobium pentaromativorans. The sequence goes on along the minus strand of NZ_CP009293.1, from coordinate 32,225 downwards.
TAGGGGTCAGGCCCCATCATCATGCTGCCCGCGACCGCAGGCCAGTAATCGTTTAGCCACTGGTGCTGGAATTCGTTGCCGACCCGCAGCGTGCCGGCATTGCCGAGCAGAATATCCACCTTCACATTATAGCCGGCCGAGCGGGTTTCGGTGTTCATGGGCATGCCGCCGTTCGCGGTCCCGCCCTTGTCGGCCAGGAAATTCATTTCATGATCGGTGTTACGATAATGAGCTCGCACATCGAGGTCGCCCCAATCGAAGGCCCCGGCATAATGCCCGTTGAGGAACCAGCTCTTGTTGGAGGTCATGTCCATATACTGGTTGGGAAAGCCCTCATAGGGCGAGAAATGATAGCCGCCCTTGAGCTCGAACAATCCGATATCCGTCTGCGCGGCGAGGTTGAGGCTATGGTCGGTCTTGGCGAACTCGGACGAACGCACCGTGCCGTGTGAGCCGCCCCCTTCAAAATTATCGGCTTGGGTATAGGAGCCGTTATAGGTGAGGCTGAGCACATCATTAGCCATGGTGAGCGACATGGCGCCACCAAAGCCATCGCCGTTGCTCCGGTAAAAGGCGGAGGCTTCTCCGGTGAGGAGCGTTTCTCCCGAGCGCGCGAACTGCGGCGGCGCGGTTTCGACCGCGATGATCCCGCCGATGCTGTCGCCGCCAGAACTGACAGGCGAGACGCCGGTGATGACGCCGATCGACTGCACGGTCTGTGGGTCGGTGTACGAGAGCGGCGGATTCATGTCGTTGGGGCATGCGGACATGATGGTGACGCCATCGACCGTGACACCGAGGCGCTGTGATTCGAGCCCCCTGATGACCGGCAGCGTCGAAAAGCCCCCCGCCGAGAAGCCGCTGACGCCGGGAACCGATTGCAGGAGCTTTGCGGTATCGCTCGAACTGCTCTGGCGCGCTCGCAGATCCGAACGGTCGATGCGTTGGGCTCCCGCTGCCGTCTCGCCCTGAACGACTTCGGAATCGATGTCGATGTCGGGAAGCGCCGTTGCTTCCTGGGCAAATGCCTGACCTGAAGCGCCTAGCAAGGCGGCTCCCGACAAAAGGCAGAACCGCCGGCCGCTGCCGAAATATCTGTGAATGGTAGATTTGGACATACATGATCTCGCAATTACACGGGCCGTGAGGCCAGGGCCGGCACCCAATCGGGTGCCGGTCGACAAAAGGGGCGCGACATGTGTTCGCGCGACGTTCCGTCAGTTCATTGCGGAAGGAGGTGCCTGGGAGGGTGGCGGCGGCGCGGCCATGCCGCGCCCTGGTGCACCGATGGAAATGAACGGCGATCCGAGGCTCAGCGCGTACCGCAGCGGCGCCTTCGCCAGCGCGAACCCGACGGATTGGTCGAAAGGGGTGCCATTGGTTGCATAAGCGCAAGGCGTCTCGTGAGATGCAGGCTTATGATCCTCATGACCGGCTTCCTGCTTTTCCATAGGAAGAAGCATGGTTGTCCGGACCGGTCCGAAACCGGTGCAGAGCGTCACGACAAACCCGGATACGCCCTGTGTCGGCATGAAGCCCGGCGGAACGAGCATGCGAGTGGCGAAGACGCAAAGAATCAAGAGGACGAACGTCCCCCGCATCCTTTGCGCTTGCCTTATCCAGACCATGGTCGGATCGATTCCGGTGTAGCCTGCGACCAGGCTTTTGCTTGCGTCAGACCGAAAGCGGCAGCCCTTCAGCTGTCAGATTTTCGGCCCCTCGAACGGCGGCGCGGGGAAGCCTGCCCGCTTATAATCGAACAGGCAGAAACCCAACGGCTCCGATGTTCAAGATGCCAAAGGAGGACCGCGAAGCGGTGGAAGGGCAAAAGGTCTGGCGGCAACCTCGACCTGCAAGGGCGGTGGCTGGGCGATCTCGTGAAACAGGCCGGGACCTGGGAGCAACTCTCGAGGCACATCAGCGGCCAGCGCTGGCGTCGATAAACCGAAGAAAGGGCAGGTTACAGACTGAAGACTCCGATCGCCTCCATGCTCCCCCTGGCTATCCGACATCGGGATATCGATGACGGCCTCTCTTGCTCCCTCGCCCGTGCACAGGATGACGGTCAGTCCCATGCTGTCTGAGCGGGCATATAGCCCGTGGGAACTAATGCACGGGTAAGCAGAGCCAGCACAAACATTACGGCCACGAGGCCATGCTTGTTCGATGTTTTCCCTGCCTGCCCGATCATGCAGCCGTCACTAGCGGGAGCAGGTGCCCATGTCATCCTTTGAGCGTACTTCGCCGGGCGAGCGTTACATACCAGCGCTTGCTGTCTGGATCAGGCAGTCACCGCTATTGCAAATCCGTCCTCACCGGTCGGTCTCTGCAGACTGGAACAGGCGCAGCGTTAGGTCGAGGTGAGCGCCCGCTCGATTAATCGTCAGGACTGGCCCGACTGCTCGATAATGGTTGTGAACGCCCACGCCGTCAACGATGGCTAGACGGTGTAGCCTTGCCGCGAAACTGCGAAACACTGCGCGATCCATGTCAAGACACCTCAATAGGCGTTTACGGGGCCTGAGCTGACGCCCATCCTGTTGCTAAACGTCGCGCTTACAAATTCCGGTCTCCGCCATCATGTCGAGCTATTCATCGCCCAAGATCGCCGAGAGTGAGACATGGACAGCTTGCACCATGCCATTCAAACTGCCGCAGACGAGGATGGCCGCGCCTTTGTTATCCATCGCCGCAAATCGGCGTGCGCTGCTTTCAACAGATACTGGACATAGCGCGCGCAGTCAGGCGCGCGCAAGAGCGGTGCCATCTCTCACGGTCCCCCGCGCTCGATGTGGGTGAAGTATCATACCGAAGATCAGCGATAAGCAAACATCTGGACATGGGGCAAAAAAGATGTAACGCATATGCATGTTTTTAGCGCGAGCCGACCAAATGCGGGGAAAAGGCCGTGAAACTTACCCTCTTCACAGATTATGCCATGCGCACACTGCTCTATCTAGGCGCCCGGCCTGAACGGCTCTGTTCGATCGGTGAGGTGGCGCAGGCCTACCGGATCTCACAGAACCACCTGATGAAAGTGGTCGTTGAACTGGTGCGAAGCGGTCATGTCGAGAGTGTGCGTGGACGGTCCGGGGGCATTCGCCTGGGTATGCCACCAGAGCAGATCAATATCGGCGCGGTCGTTCGTCGCACAGAAGATGGCTTCGATCTTGTCGATTGCGGAAGCTGCGTTGTCGCTCCGGCCTGCGGCCTTACGGGCGTGTTAAGGGAAGCACTCGGTGCGTTCATGGCGGTGCTTGACCGCTATACGCTCGCCGACCTGCTTGCCAAACGAGGAGATATCGCAGCGATCTTCGATCGCCAGGAGGTCGGCGCTCTTCAGGGGCCCCCTGTCCGAAAGCGCAGTCGGCAACTGGCATTGGAAAAGGAGGCCTGAGGCATGGTCTGCCCTGAATGCGGCCAGCCGGTCGATCCTTCGCCGTTCGACCCTCGTCGCCAGTCAATAGGCCTGTTCGCGGGGATCGCGGCGCAGTTCCGCCGGATCGTCGGCCGCATCGTTCCACGCGAACATTGCCATCATCGCATCGTAAGGGAGAAATCCGAATAATGGCTCTGCATCACGCGGCAGCCGGCGAGGTCGTTGACCTTTCATTGATGCCGCTTTCAGCCGAAACCGAACACTCGACGGCGATCGTCAAAACCGCCCAGTTCGAAGCCATTCGCCTCTTGATCCCGCGTGGGACAGACATGCCGCGGCATCAGGTTCCCGGCAGCATAACCCTACACTGCCTTGAAGGATGCGTGCAATTGGGGCTCGGCGAAACAGTGACCCAGTTGGCGGCGCATCAGTGGGTCTATCTCGAAGGCGGTGCACCCCATTCGATAAAGGGTCTCGACGATTCCGTGCTGCTGTTGACAATCCTTTTTCCGCCTGCCGATGTGAGTATTGGTGAGCCGGCAGGTGCGTCGATCAGTCAGGATTAGCGCGCGGATAGCGTCTTCCTGCGGTTCTTCTTCCCGCAACACACACTTGATATACTTCGGCACCTGGGCGCGCAAGCAGTGCGCCGTTCCGTCGCCAACAGGTTGAAGGACAGGTCCCAGCCCAAGATTGTATCGCTTCGAACGGGATAGCCGACAAGGGGGAATTCCATGAGCAATACGCGCAAACTCTGGATTTGGCTCTTCGCATTGCTTGCGACATCGTTCGCCGTTCTGCTGCTGGTGGGGCGCGATATCAGCATTCAGGCACCCCCATTGCCCGAACGCGTAGTCACGCAAAGCGGCCAGACCTTGTTTACACGCGCCGACATGCAGCTCGGCCGGCAGGTCTGGCAATCGATGGGCGGCATGCAGCTCGGCTCGATATGGGGGCATGGGGGTTATGTTGCTCCGGACTGGTCGGCCGATTGGCTGCATCGCGAGTCGATCGCGCTTCTCGACCTGTGGGCGCGGCGCGATTTCGGACAGGGCTATGACAACCTTGGTCCGGAGCAACAGGCGGGCCTCCAGCGGCGCCTGCAGACCGAGATGCGCACCAACAGTTACGACCCGCAGACGGAAGCGATCACGGTCAGCGATGACCGCGCGGCAGCGATCAATACCGTCGCTGGTCATTATGTCAGCCTTTTCGGCAATGACCCGGCAACCGCAGAGTTGCGCGAAAACTATGCGATGAAGAACAACACGGTTCCGGACGAAGCCTACCGCACCGCGATGACCCGCTTCTTCTGGTGGACCGCTTGGGCCGCAACCACTGAACGGCCTGAGCGCGAGACAACCTACACCAACAATTGGCCAAGCGAACCCTTGGTCGGCAACCGGCCACCTTCTACAACTTTCATCTGGTCTGCGTTTAGCGTCACTTTCCTGCTCGCCGGCATCGCGCTGCTGGGCTGGCATCATGCAATGACGCATGGCCGCCGGGAAACCCCGCATGACTTACCCGCGAGTGATCCGCTGCGCGACGTCGTGGTAACGCCATCGATGCGCGCGACCGCCAAATATTTCTGGGTCGTACTCGCGCTGTTCCTGGTGCAAATCTTCCTGGGCGCAATGACGGCGCACTATCAGGTCGAGGGCCAACTTGTTTACGGTTATGAGGCGGCAGAGATCCTGCCCTATTCGATCACCCGGACCTGGCATACCCAGCTCGCTGTGCTGTGGATCGCGACCGCCTGGCTGGGTACGGGCCTCTATATGGCCCCCGCCATTTCCGGCTACGAACCCCGATTCCAGGCGTTTGGCGTCAACATCCTCTGGGCCTGCCTCCTTATCATTGTCATCGGTTCCTTCGCCGGGCAATGGCTGGCAGTAATGCAGAAATTGGGCCTGGAGCGGAACTTCTGGTTCGGGCACCAGGGCTTTGAATATGTCGACATGGGCCGGTTCTGGCAATGGTTCCTATTCATTGGCCTGATGATCTGGCTCGTGCTGGTGGGTCGCGCACTCTGGCCGGCGCTTCGGACGAACTCCGAATCCAAGCACATCACCATGCTCTTCTTCCTGTCCACCGTCGCCATCGGCCTGTTCTATGGCGCAGCCCTCCTGTGGAACGAGCACAGCGCACTTTCTATGATCGAATATTGGCGCTGGTGGGTGGTTCATCTGTGGGTCGAGGGCTTCTTCGAGGTCTTTGCGACCGCAGTGATCGCCTTCCTTTTCACCCGCCTCGGTCTGATACCGATCCCGACAGCGACGGTCGCGGTGCTGTTCGCCACGATCATCTTCATGGCTGGCGGCGTTCTCGGCACCCTCCATCACCTCTATTTTGTCGGCACCTCGATCTCGGTGCTTGCGCTCGGCGCCAGCTTCTCGGCGCTGGAAGTCGTACCGCTGGCCTATATCGGCTATGAGGGCTATGCGCACTGGAAGCTGAGCAGCGCCACGCCCTGGATGCAGCGCTACAAATGGCCAGTCAGGTTCTTCCTTGCCGTGTCCTTCTGGAACCTGGTGGGTGCCGGCCTGTTCGGTTTCCTCATCAATCCTCCGCTCTCCCTGTACTACATGCAAGGGCTCAACCTGACCCCGCTGCACGGCCACACCGCCCTGTTCGGCGTTTACGGCATGCTCGGTGTCGGACTGGTTCTGTTCTGTCTGCGGGGAATGTTGCCCAATCTGGTCTGGGACGAGCGGGCGCTGAGAATCAGCTTTTGGTGCTTCAACATCGGCTTGGCCCTAATGGCCCTACTGACTCTCCTGCCACTCGGGACCATCCAGCTTATCGCTGCGATCGACAAGGGGTATTGGTATGCGCGCTCCGCAGAGTTCATGCAGCAACCGCTGGTCGACCTCCTCGTCTGGATGCGTGTTCCAGGGGACGTCGTTTTCTCGATCGGCGCGCTCGCGCTTGCTTGGTTCGTGGCCAGCCTATGGCTACGGCCAAGGCGCGAACCGGACGCGTTGCCAACAGCGCACGAGGAAAAAACAGAAACGCACGCTGCGCGATCCAACTGACGCGCAGCGATAGAACTTTATTATCTGGAGATCCCGGGCCGTCGATGTCGGCGGCCCTGACCAGCTTCTCGCTGTTCCTCGTGCGCGGCCTCGCGATCAATGCACTCGGCGCGACGCTCCTATCCTGCTGCAGTCGCTCAATTGAACGGGCGCAACACCCACCCAGGGTATTTGCGTGATTGACGCACAACCCCGACATCCAGTCCCTGATACATCCGCCATGATGAGGACGTGGCCTGGGAAGAATATCCAATGGCAACGCTGAACGCTCAGACAGCGGTGCTATCCGAATCGCGTCCCCAAGCCAGCCGAGCTTCTGCCTAACTCCAGTTCATCGACCCGGCAAAAAGGATGACGACGCCCAGTGTCACCGGCATCGACATCAGATAGTGCTTCTGCCATCGCCACCATGTCCGCGGCACGAACAGAACTGCCGCTCGCACGGAGGTTACAGTTGCCCAGCACCGCTCTCGGTACAATTCGACCACCACCGTGGCGCAGGATAACACCAAGGCGATGACGCAGCAGATGCTTGCCGCGAGGTAGAGCGCCATCCAGTTTGCCAGTTCGATCGCGGTCAGTTGTTGCATTCCGAAAATTGTATACCCGAAACGCACCAAGAAAGCCCAGTCGCTTTAAGGGTCGAGCATCCTGGTGCCTCAGATCGCCGCCACTACTCTCTAGCCACGAAACCATTCAGCTTCGCTGCAGTGCACCAGGGAAAACGCAGCAACCGCGCCGTCCTGTGTCGACCGAACCGCAGCGGGAGTGCACGGGAAAGCGTGAGTTAACCATGTTGCTAGATCGCAATCCCCTTAGGGAGAAAATACCGCGCGAACTTTTGAGCGATAGAGAGAAGCGGTCTGATAATCTCTACGACCCGCTGATCGTGGGAATAGCTATACGCCTAATCGCTCAAATTTATCTCCATTTTGGATGTAATCGAGGATGGCTTCCAAATCCCTCATGTGAGCCGAAACGAATAAATCAAGATTCGGAAAAATACTTATTGAGAGGAAGCAGAAAATCGAAGCTAGTCAGCCCTCCCCGCCCCGATGGCCCTGATCCTTCTTGATGGACAGCATCATGCATGCCTCGATTCTTGTCATACTCCTCGAGGATCACGAGACACTCGAGGTTCACCGGAGCGAGATCGATGCTTGGAAAAGGCTCATCCGCTTCGTGGACAGCCGGTGGTCTCATCGCTTCGGTTCACAGATTCCACCAGAGGACGAGACGACGCGGATCACCGCCTTCTTCAAAGGCAAAGGTATCTACCTGATCGCCAGAGCCGACTTGTCACAGGTAAGCCGGGAGATCGACGAGGGCGAACAAGAACATCTCAGGACCGAAATCTTCCGCTTGAGATAACCGGTGTTCAGCATGCGAGGACTAGATATTGTGTTCGAGTGCCTCATCCTAGGAGATAGTATCGGGCTGGGAACTGCCCGCGCAGTAAACGCCCTTTATGCCGCCCGGTGTGACGTCCGCGCAGCCGAAAGAGCGAACGCAGATCAGATTTTGCGCTGGCAAATCCCGCCCAAGCGCTATGGTGCATCCGTATTCGCAATCGGCTCGAACGATGCCGCTTCGCCAGACCTCACGAAAAAACTGCGAAACATCCGTGCACGAATCATCGCGCGCCGTGTGATTTGGCTACTGCCCTATAATCGACAACGCGCCTCCATCGTCAGTTCGGTCGCCGCGACCTACAACGATGAAACACTCGACTTACTGCGCTTTCCAACGCGCGATCAGATCCACCCTTCGAGCTATCATCTTGTTGCAAGGGCGCTGCTCCGACCAGATTAATGATCCGTACCTCTATATCGGGTGCCAGGCCCAAGGCATCTCAGGAATGGATGTTTTTCGCGAGGGAAACAACGACCGGCCTCGCGCTGCCTTCACCGGCTATCCTCGCGGAAGGCGGCAGGTGCTCAAAACGCTTTCACAGGTCCGCAAATTGATTTCGAAACTGAAGTCTGTCGGCAACCAACAACCCACCTGCAAATCCTCGGACCAAAGGGTGCGCTTACACCTGCGACCCCTGCTCTGTCCCAGGGCCCTGGCACTCTGTCACTCAAGACGTGAAGAACATCTATGCGTGGCGGGGTTAGCCAGCTAAGGTCATGAAGCCTACGCAAAGCAGCGCTTGTTGCGCACGTTTTCGGCGATGGGTTCGAAACATGGCGCGGGCTATTTGCCCAAACGCGAAGCAGGGCGTTTCGAGGACAAGCAAGGGGGCGTCGGCCAACCTCATCGAAGGTGGTCATTGCATGGCCGCGACGCGCGGCAGGAGATGACGCTCATGGATCTTGTCGCTATCGATTTCGAAGCAAGCTGCCTCCCCCGTCATGGTCGATCCTTTCCGATCGAAGTCGGCATCGCGAGCGCCAACGGCGTGCGGTCCTGGCTAATCAAACCAGATGCACGATGGCGGGATTGGGATTGGACCGATGAAGCCTTCGCTCTCCATGGAATATCGCGCGCTCAATTGAATGCCGAGGGGCATCCGCCCGACGCGGTCCTAGCAGAGCTCCACAAAGCGATCGGCAGCAGACGAGTCTTTGCCGACAGCACGATAGACAGTTACTGGTGGGATACGCTGGGCACGGTGACATGCCGGCCTCTTCCCTCGCCGATCGAGCACGCCAACGCCCTGTTGGATGAATGGGGATCCAGTTCCGACACCATTTCGGCTGCCTGCCAAGACGCTAACCGCCTCTGCCCAGCAATGCATCGCGCAGCAGCGGACGCGCGCTGGCTATGGACCGTGCTGTCCGGTGTCAATGGCAGACAAGTAATGGCCCCGAAAGCGCCTGAACGCTGGTCTACTGATCCAATTTTGGCACCGTTTCATCAGTCAGTCCCGGATTCTGATCTTTCCGTCATTTCGTAAAAGGCGAGCGCGATCATCATCCTTAAGAAGACCCGCTCGCCTGGTGGCGTTCGTGCATACGGTACAGGCCGGATCCTTTGCCCAGGCCGGTCGGCTGATCGGTGCCACGCCCTCTGCCGTCTCCAAGAGCCTCGGGTGGCTGGACCACCGGCTCGGCATGAGATTGCACCTGCGATCGACCCCATCGCTGAGCCTCACCACGGAAGCAGCCTATTACGAGCGCGTGGCGGCCTTGTTGGCCGCTTCATCTCGAAACCTCAGGTGCCATCGCGCTCGGACGGAGACCTTCAACGATCAGATCTCTCTCCAGGCATCGAGCGGATCAGAACCAGAAGCGCACGCCCGCGACGAAGCTTGCGTTGCTGACGTCGCGTCCGTCGGCGCGCGCAAAATCAGCGGTGTTGGCAAAGCTGCGCTCCCAATGGACCCCGACATAGGGTGCGAACTCGCGCGTGAACTCATAGCGCAACCGGACGCCAAGCTCGACGCTGGACAGGCCCGCACCAATGCGATCGCTTGGGATGTCCTGTGCGGACAGATTGATCTCGGCGCGCGGCTGAATAATCAGCCGCTGCGTAACGCGCATATCGTGGTAGCCGCCTGCGCGCACAAATATGTGACCCCGATCGGAGAGGAAAACCGCGCTTTCCAGCTCAAACCAGTAAGGCGCGAGACCTTCGACGCCGATCGCCGCATAGGCGCGCGATGGTTCGAAATCATAGCGTAGCCCGGCTTGCAGATTCCAGTAGGGATCAATGGCGCGGCTATAGAGCGCTTCGACCTCCGCACCATTGAGATCGCCGCGAAAGCGGCCATCGCCTTCCGTCTTCAGCACCGCCCGGTTTATGTCACCACCATACCAGGCTTCAGCTTTCCACGCATAGCCGCCATCGTCTCCGATCGCACGATATTCGGCGATGTCGACGATGACCTGGCTATAGGTGCCACCACCATGCGCCCGCCGCTGCGTCGCGCGAACCTGCGCCATGTCAGCCGGATCGAAACTCCGGTCGGCATGCCAGTCTCCCGGAATAGGCGGCGGCGCTGCGTTGCCCGCCGGTAGCGCCGTGCCGTCTGCATGTGGATCGCTTCGATCCGCTGGCGGGACGCCATGTGCGCTATGGTCTTCCTGCATGACACGGCTTCCCGCACGCGGGGCCGCCGTCTGCGTGCCATGACCAGCGTGGGAGTCTGCCCGTGCAGGAGCCTCTTGGGGGTCGCCATGGCCACCCTGCGGATCGCCGCCGGCGGACGGATCGCTTGCTTCATGACTTGCATGCCCTTCATCCGGGGACGCCACCGGATTGGACGTTTCAGCCGATGGGCGAGTTTGAGTGGCGCCATGACCTGCGTGGGTCTGTGCCGCCGCCGGTATGGAGACTGCTAGGCCCATCGCGGTCAACGCAACGATCCGCGCGCACATCAACCAGTCCCTTTCGCACGCACTGCGACGACGTGCATCATCCCTGCGTGCATGTGATAGAGCAGATGGCAATGGAACGCCCAATCACCAAGCGCGTCGGTCGTGACATCGAGCGTCACCGATCCACCCGGCAAGACGTTGACCGTGTGCTTGCGCGGAGCATACGAACCGTGTCCCGTCACCAGTTCGAAGAAATGGCCGTGCAGGTGGATCGGATGCGCCATCATCGTGTCATTGATCAGCGTGATACGCACACGCTCATCCTGACGAAACGGGATCGGCGCGGTGAGCGCGTTAAAAGTCACCCCGTCGAACGCCCACATATAGCGTTCCATGTTGCCGGTAAGATGGATCTGGAGACTGCGGCTCGGTGCCCTGACGTCAGGATTGCGGTCGAGCGCCATCAGGTGACGATAGGTCAGCACGTCATGGCCGACATCATCAAGCCCGATCCCCGGTTCGCCGGTGCGGTCGATTGGCATCGGCGCGATCGACTGCACTGCCGGCGTGCGCGCAACATTGGGCACGTTCGAGAAATCGCGCATCGCATGTGAGCCTTGCGGCGTGGCGGTGGCTGAGACCGCCGCGCCGTGACCTGCATGGCCGCCATCCCCGGCGCGCGAATCGTCGTTCAGCGCGCCATGATCCATAGCGCTCATGCCCATGTCGGTCATGGTGAGGATCGGGCGCTCGCGCGGGAGCGGAATCTGCGCGCTCATGCCCGCGCGCGGTGCCAGCGTGGCGCAGCCCATGCCCGAGCGGTCGCTTGCCTCGGCGACGATCGTATAGGGGCGATCCTCCACCGGCTCGACGATCACGTCGTAAGTCTCGGCCACCGTGATCTGCAATTCGTTCGCCGCCACCGGCCGCACATTCTGCCCGTCGGCCTGGACGATGGTGAGCTTGAGACCGGGGATGCGGAAATTGAAGATCGTCATCGCCGCCGCGTTGATTACGCGCAGGCGCACCCGCTCTCCGGGGCGAAAGAGACCCGTCCAGTTGTCGGCAGGGCCGTGGCCGTTGACGAGATAAGTGTAGGCCGCGCCGGTGACATCGGCGACGTCGGTCGGGTCCATCCGCATCGCACCCCATCGCAGGCGCTCGCGAAGCGTCTGATCGCGACCGGCGAGCAGGCCCGCAAGCGTCTGTCGGCGGCGGTTGAAATAACCTCCCTGCTGCTTGAGCTTGCGGAAGATCACATGCGGATGCGTCGCGCTATAGTCCGAGAGCACGATCACATGCTCACGATCGGAACGCACCGGATCTTCGCCTGCCGGGTCGATAATGATTGGCCCATAATGGCCAAGCTGTTCCTGCAACCCTGAATGGCTGTGATACCAATAGGTGCCCGACTGAACGATCGGGAACTCGTAAACGAAGGTTTCATTGGGCCGAATACCGGGAAAGCTGATCCCCGGCACGCCGTCCATCTCCGCGGGGAGGATGAGGCCGTGCCAGTGAACGGAGCTGTCCTCGTCGAGCGCGTTAGTGACGGCGATGCGCACATTCTGGCCTTCACGCAGGCGGATCAACGGCGCCGGGATTGTCCCGTTCATGGCGATTCCATGGCTGGTGCGTCCATCGATCGTGACAGGCTGATGCGCGATGCGGATGGCGATCTCCTCGCCGCTCAGCACGGGCATGTCAGGTGCGATGCCGGCTGAGACCGGCTGCGCCCATGCCGGCAACCAGCCTGCCAGGGCGACGCCGGAGCCCATCAGGGTCGCGCCGCGCAGAACGGCGCGCCTGTCCAGATATGATTGCGTCATAGGTTGCCTGATAGCGGCTCGATCCGCTCGCCCAAGATGTAATCCTACGTGGCTAGAAGCCAGTTTATGTTCGGAACTGCGATAAAGTCTCGGGTCACTCCACCAAATAATCTCTCTCTCCAGAGACCATGGAATCGAGCGCCTGCAACAACCAGATGGAAATTTTCACGACGGGCAAGGTCTGCCAATACCGTTCTCGCAGCCGTCTCGCTGCTCTCTATGTGCAAGATTTGAGCGCCCACCTCACGGATCGATAGATACTCCCCAGCTTCGGCAAGGCGCGCGGAGGAGACACCTTCCCCGACCCCCGCCAGAACAACTTCTCCGGCGCGTTGAAGGAAAGGAAGAGCCGCGCGAAGGGCGCAACGTGCTTCGCGGCTGTCCATCCATCCGATCAGAATCTTTTGAAATGAGGTTGTCTCGAAATTCGATCCGAGCCTTAGAACCGGCGCACCCGACCGGGCCGCGATCTCCAGAGGATCGGCATGCGCGAAGCTCGATGCGGGCGGCACGCTCATGATCACGAGATCCGCAAGCAACGCATGGTCCAGAATTGCGGCGCTCGGATGCGAGATGCCGTCGCACCATTGGGTATCAATGGCATTCCCTCGCGCGAGGCGATCGAAGGCAGACGAAACGCGCACGGTTTCGTCACGCAGCTCGTGTTCCTTGGCGAGCGAGTTGAAGGGGCTATGTGCAATCGCGTCTGCTACGGATATGCTATCTGGCCATGCCGAACATACAGCGGTGAGCGAACCGCCTAATTGAACGGCCAGCCCCGGCGCAATTTTCAGACGGCGCTCGACATCGCGGTCCGGCGTTGCATAACTATAAGATTGATCGACGTCGACGCGCGCGCCATAATTTCTCCCATTGCATCCTCAAGTATATTGCAAGCGTTGAAATGGGCCAATTTTGCCGATCACGTCGAGCAGAATAAGCAATTCTCTTGAACACACATCGCCATGCGGGCGTTGGATCGCTTCGGCCGCAAAAAATTGTGCTGCGCCGCGCTCAACCGGATTGAGGGGGGCACACGTCCACGATCCAGCGCGCGACTTTCGCTTTTAGGCTCGCCGCCGCTACCGAATCGGCCAGCGTGGATGCAGCTCGTCGATCACGAAAGCGTGACCTGCCCGCCCGCCCGGATGCCCTTCGAGAAGATGGGGATGATCGAGTGGCAGATCGTCATGCCTGTGCGCTACCACCTCGACATCCTCTTTGGGCCAGATTCCGAACGCGATCACCGTGCCGATCAGCGCCAGGGCGGCGGTGGCTCCGAAGGCGATTCCCATACCTTCGAGCGCGCCGACCTGCCCGGCGAGCGGATAGGCGATGAGCCAGCAAACATGGCTGAGCGCGAATTGAGCAGCGAACAAGGCGGGTCGATCTTCCTCCGCCGATGATCGTCGCAGCAAGCGGCCTCCCGGTGTTATGCTGGCCGAATAGGCGATGCCCAGCACCAGCCAGCCCGCGAGGATCACGCCCCAATAGCCGGGTGAAGCGTGGCCGCGCCAAGTCAGGGCAAGCACGGCGAGCGCAACGGTCATCACCGAGGCGGCCGAAAGCATGACCTTTCGATCGGACAGCCGTTCAAGCAGACGGGGCAGCAGCAGCGCGGCCAGCATTGAGCCGCCGCCGAACGCGGCAAGCGTGATCGCCACCTCTCTTTGGCCAAGCCCAAGCGCCGCCTGCACCAGCACCGGCGTATTGACGATCACCATCGCGCTGGCGGCGGCGGCGGCAAGCGTCACCGCGAGCAGCCCGCGCAGCCGAGGCGTTTTCAGATAAAGCCGCGCGCCGCGTGTCGTATTGTCGTAGATGCCGCCACCGGAATTGTGCGCGCTGGAACGCGGCAAGGTCGTCGTCAGCACCAGCAGCGCCGAGCAGGCGAACCCGATCGCCGTGCCCGAGAACAGCCAGTGGAAGTTCATCACCGTCAGCAGCGCGGCGGCGAGCATCGGGCTGGTCAGGCTCTCCATGTCGTAGGCAAGGCGCGAGAGCGACAGCGCCCGCGTATAGTCTTTCTCCTCAGGCAACACGTCGGGGATCGTGGCCTGAAACGTCGGCGTGAACCCGGCCGATGCCGATTGCAGCACGAAGATCAGAATATAGATTTGCCAGACCTGATCCACGAACGGCAGCGCGAGCGCCACCAAGCAGCGGATCACATCCATTGCGATCAGAAAGGCACGGCGCGGCAAGCGATTGGCGTAGGCCCCGACAATCGGAGCGACGCCGATATAGGCAATCATCTTGATCGCCATTGCCGTGCCCAGCACCGCGCCGGCGTCAGCCCCTGCAATGTCATAAGCAAGCAGACCGAGCGCGACCGTGGCGAGGCCAGTGCCGACCAGCGCGATGACCTGCGCAAGGAACAGTTGGCGATAGGTTCGATTGGCTAGAACCGAAAGCATATCCGTCTCTCCAGGAATCCCCTCGGGGAAAGGTGGGCAAGTCAGACGACCCGCTTGACCTCGCTATATTCGCCCCGCGTGCGGAGCGTGATCGTGACCGGGGCACCGGAGCGGTTGCGCCAGAACCAACCATGCTTGCCATCGAACGCGGCGACCAGTTCGCCTTGCTCGCCAATCGATTCCCGGCCCTTTCCGTAGCCATGATAGGAGATGCCCTGTCCGTCTGCGTGCGTGTCAAAGTTGACATGTCCGCCTTCGACCGACCAGTCGAATGCGATGCGCGCACCCTTTGCTGCTGTCAGCTTGACCTCCGCGCCCTCGTTCGGCGCCAGCGTCACGCGGGTCGTGTCGTTGCGGCCTGCAACCCCCGGCTGCGCCGGGGCAGCCTGTTGAGCGCCTCCCGCTGCTGCCTGAGCCACGGCCAATGCAGCCGCCTCCTGCGATGCGGCGGCATCGGCGGCCGCATCGGCAGCGGCTTCTTCGGCCAACTGCATCTTGATCTCGCCCATCTCGGTCAGACCGAGAAGCTTGCCAGCACCCGTTGGATCAACACCGTATTCGGAAGGCAGGATTACGGCGACGAGGATCGCTCCCGCAGTCGCGGCGGCGATGATCGTCGAGCGGATGAGTTGCTTCGAGGTCGGCAAATCTTCGAGGCGGGGCATCTGGGAATTGAACATTGTCATTACTCCTTGTTACGCGACCGCGAGGCCGGTGAGCTGGTAGCCGACGAGGATGAAGCCAGCGGTCATGAGGGCGACGTTGGCGGCGAAGGCGTGGCGGTGGAAACTGCTCGTCCGGCGCCAGAAGCCCATCAGGATCAGGATCGCGCCAAGGGCAAGGAGTTGGCCGATTTCAACGCCGATGTTGAATGCGATCAGGTTCGGCAGCAAGCCGTCCGGCGAAATCTCGAACTCAAGGATCTTGGTCGCCAGGCCGAAGCCGTGAAAGAAACCGAAGATGAGCGTCGCCCATTTCGTGTTGGGCTGGAAGCCGAACCAGCGCTGGAATGCGCCGAGGTTGTCGAGCGCCTTGTAAACCACCGACAGGCCGATGATCGCGTCGATGACATAAGCGTTGGCGCTGATCCCGGTGAGGACGCCGAACAGCATCGTCGTCGAATGGCCGATCGCGAACAGCGTCACATACAGGCCGATGTCCTTCATCCGGTAGAGGAAGAAGATCACGCCGAACAGGAACAGCAAATGGTCGTAGCCCGTGACCATATGCTTGGCGCCGAGATATACGAAGGGCCAGAACAGAACGCCGCTGCTTTCCTGAATATAGCCTTGGTCGCCTTCTGCGACGCCATGCGCAAAGGCGTCGAAACCGAAGCAGAACGTCAGCGCGAGAATGCCGAGCGCGAACGTCAGTCTGTTTCGCAAGGCGTTCTCGAAAATGGTTGCGTAGTAGCTCATGAAAAAATCCTTTCCGGTCTCCCACGCGCCGGGGGCCGGCGCGTGGGAGTGGCCGTGGCTCAGGCTTGCGCCGGGGCCGTGTCGGGGGATGGGTGTTCGTCTTCCGGTCGCGCTTCGCGACCGTGGACGAGGCGATAGAGCGCGGGCAGCACCAGCAGCGTCAGCAGCGTCGAAGAGATGATGCCGCCGATCACCACCGTCGCCAGCGGCCTTTGGACTTCCGCCCCCGCGCCGACGTTGAACGCCATCGGCACGAAGCCGAGACTCGCCACCAACGCGGTCATCAGCACCGGCCGGAGCCGCGTGAGCGCGCCTTCGCGGATCGCCTCGTCAAGGCTCTGGCTCGTCTCCCGGAGCTGACGGATAAAGCTCAGCATCACCACGCCGTTCAGCACCGCGACGCCCGAGAGCGCAATGAAGCCCACGCCTGCCGAGATGGAGAGCGGCATGCCCCGGATCAGCAGTGCAGCCACGCCCCCGGTGAGCGCCAGCGGCACGCCCGAGAAGACGATCGCCGAATCCCTGGCGGACCGGAAAAGACCGTAAAGCAGCCCGAAGATCAGCAACAGGGCGGCGGGCACGACGAGGCGCAGCCGCTCGGCCGCCGAGATCAGTTGCTCGAACGTGCCGCCGTAGCTCACCCAATAGCCAGGCGGGATTTCGACCTGTGCATCCACCTTCTGTTGAAGCTCTTCGATGAATGAACCGAGATCGCGGCCTCGGACATTGGCGGTCACGACGACGCGCCGCTTGCCATTTTCACGACTGATCTGGTTCGGGCCAATCACGACCTCGACCTTCGCCACTTCGGCGAGCGGCACGAAACCGCGCGGGTCCGTGCTATTGCCCGCCAGCGGAATGCGCAGCCGCCCGATTTCGTCGGCCTTGCTCCTGATGTCCTCTGGAAGCCGCACGATCACCGGGAAGCGCCGGTCGCCCTCGAAGATCTGGCCAGCTTCGCGGCCGCCGATCGAGACCGCCACCGCATCCTGGATGTCGCCGACATTGAGCCCGAACCGCGCGATCGCCGCCCGATCGGGCGTGATCTGAAGGACGGGCAGGCCCGTCACCTGCTCGACGGCCACATCCTGCGCACCCTCGATGCCGCTCACCACGCTTTCGATCGACTGGCCGACCTCAAGAAGCCGGTCGAGATCGTCGCCGAACACCTTGATCGCGACATCGGCCCGGACACCGGACAATAGCTCGTTAAACCGCATCTGGATCGGCTGGGTGAACTCGTAATTGTTACCGGGGATGGTCTCGGCCGCCGCCTGCATCTCGCGAACCAGCTCGGTCTTGGGTTTTCGCGGG
Organism: Novosphingobium pentaromativorans US6-1; assembly: GCF_000767465.1. Taxonomy (NCBI): domain Bacteria; kingdom Pseudomonadati; phylum Pseudomonadota; class Alphaproteobacteria; order Sphingomonadales; family Sphingomonadaceae; genus Novosphingobium; species Novosphingobium pentaromativorans. The sequence goes on along the minus strand of NZ_CP009293.1, from coordinate 14,568 downwards.
TCCGGCCATTCGCGGCGGTCCTTGAGCATGATATAAGTGTCGGCGACCGAAGGAGGCATCGGATCGGTCGCCACTTCGGCGGTACCAATCTTGGCGACGATCCGCTCGACCTCGGGAAACTGTCTGAGCCGTGCTTCGAGCGAGGTTTGCATCTGGATCGCCTGGCTCAGGCTCGTTCCGGGGACGCGCAGCGCATGAAGCGCGATGTCGCCCTCGTCGAGATTGGGGACGAACTCCGAGCCCATGCGCGTGGCCGCAAAACCCGCGATGGCGACCAGCGCCACCGCGCCCGCAACAAACGCGATCCGCAGCCGCAGCGCCGCGTCGAGCGCCGGCGCATAGAGTTTGCGCGCCCATCCCATCAGCCGGCTTTCCTTCTCCTCGACCTTGCCGGTGACGAATAGGGCCACCGCCGCGGGCACGAAGGAGAGCGACAGAATGAGCGCGAAGGTCAGCGCCATGACGACGGTGATCGCCATCGGGTGGAACATCTTTCCTTCGACGCCCGAGAGCGCGAAGATCGGCACATAGACCAGCGCGATGATGAGCATCCCGAACAACGATGGCCGGATGACCTCCGACGTCGCCGATGCGGCGAGCGCAAAGCGCTCCTCGCGGTCGAGCAGCCGTCCCAATCGGTGCTGCGCTTCGCCGAACCGGCGCAGACAGTTCTCGACGATGATGACCGCGCCATCAACGATCAGCCCGAAGTCGAGCGCACCGAGACTCATGAGGTTGCCCGAGACGCCCGCCCGCACCATGCCGGTGATGGTCATCAGCATGGTGATCGGGATGACCGCCGCCGTGATGAGCGCCGCACGGATATTGCCCAAGAGCAGGAACAGCACGACGATGACCAGCAGCGCGCCTTCGAGCAGGTTCTTTTCGACCGTCCAGATCGCCCGTTCGACGAGCCCGGTGCGATCATAGATCGGGACCGCCTTCACGCCCGCCGGAAGCGCCTTTGCCGCTTCCTCCAATCGCTCGGCGGCGGCGCGGGCGACGATTCGGCTGTTCTCGCCCGCGAGCATCATCACCGTGCTCAGGACCACTTCCTCGCCGTCCTCGGTCGCCGCGCCGGTGCGCAGCTCCTCGCCCATGACGACATCGGCGACATCGGCGACGCGGATCGGCACGCCGCCGCGATTGGTGACGATGATCGAGCGCAGATCGTCGATACCCGACGCCTGACCCGGCACGCGGACCAGATATTGCTCGCCGTAACGCTCGACATAGCCAGCGCCGACATTGGCGTTATTGCGCTCCAGCGCGGCCACGACCTCGTTGAGGCTGAGATTGTAGGCCGAGAGCCGGTCGGGCAGCGGCGTCACATGATATTGCCGCTCATAGCCGCCGATGCTGTTGACTTCGGTGACGCCCGGTGTGTTCCTGAGCTGTGGCCGGATCACCCAGTCCTGAAGCGTGCGCAGATCTTCGGGCGTGTAGCGGTTGCCGTCGGGCTTGCGCGCATTGGGCTCGGCCTCCACCGTATACATCAGGATTTCGCCAAGCCCGGTGGCGATTGGCCCCATCTCGGGCGCCACGCCTTCGGGGAGCTGATCGCGCGCGGTCTGGAGCCTTTCGTTGATGAGCTGGCGCGCGAAATAGACGCTCGTCCCATCCTCGAACACCGCCGTCACCTGGGAGAGGCCGTAGCGCGAGATCGAGCGGGTATATTGCAGACCCGGAATGCCCGCGATCGCGGTCTCGACCGGGAAGGTGACGCGCTGTTCGGCTTCGAGCGGCGAGAAGCCCGCCGCCTCGCTGTTGATCTGGACCTGGACGTTGGTGATGTCCGGCGTCGCATCGATCGGCAGGCGCTGGAAGGCCCAGACGCCGATTCCGCAAAGCAACGCAACGATGGTCAAAACGGCCCAGCGAAAGCGGATCGCGTTGGAGATGAGGCGTTCGAGCAATGCGGAACGCACGGGCGTTTCGTTCTCAGTGGTCATGGCTGGCCCCCGCCTTGTCGATGTCGGCGCGGATCAGGAAAGCGCCGTCGGTCACATATTCGGTGCCGGGTTCGAGGCCGCCGAGCACCTCGGTCCATTCGGGCGTGCGTCGGCCGATCTCCAACATCCGCACTTCGTATGTGTTGCCGACCCTGGCATAGACCACCTCGAAATCGCGAAAGCGCTGGATGGCCTTGGTTCTCACCGCGAGCGGTACTTGCGCCTCGGCGACCGCAAATGATCCCTCGACGCCCATACCGGGCCGGAAATCGCGCGATGCGCCCGGCGGCAGATGGACATGCGCCATCATGGTCTGGCTGGCGACGTCCGCGGTCGGCAAGATCGCCTCGACAGGCGCTTCGATTCGCGCTTCGCCGGAGAGGCTGCGGAGGTTGACCCGCTGACCCACCCGCACGCGCTCGGCATCACGCGGATAGACGAAGAACTCGGCATGGAGCTGGGTCGGATCAGCGATCACGAACAGGGCACGGTCGCCCGTCGTGTCGCCGACATTGGCATTCTTCTCGACGATGACACCGCTGATCGGCGCCGTCACCGCATAGGTTTGGAGCGAATGGCTGGACTCGACACGCAGCAGCGTCTGCCCCCGGCTGACCCGATCGCCCAGATTTCCGGTCATCCACACGATTTGCCCTGGCAGGCGGGCGCGCACGTCGGCCTTGCCTTCAGGCGTGATCTCGATCCGGCCGCTCATGTCGATCAACTCGGCAACGGCCCCAGGCCCCGCACGTTCGGATCGCACGCCGCCAGCCTGCGCTGCCTGCGCGGATATGGTCGTTCGGCCCTCATAGGAGGCATAGGTCCAGTCGTGGGTGCGTCTGCCCTCGACGGCCCGCACCTTCACGTCGAACGAATGTGGCTCGATCACCACGCCGCCACCGCGCAGATAATCCCCCTGAGGGGTAAATGCGAAGCGATCGACCTTTCCGCCAAGGCGCGTCAACTCCATGGCGAGCCGCACTTCGCCTGGCGACACCGGCTTGTCCTTCCGGTAGGCATAGACGCGGAACTCGGGATCGACTCCCTCCTCGAAGATCGTGATCTCGACTGCGAAATCGCCGTCGCGCAGCATGCGCCCGCGATGCGGTCCGCGCTCATAATCCTCGGCAGCGGCAGCCTTAGGCTCGGCGGTTTCGTTAGTGGACGAGGACTCTCCGCATCCGGTGAGCAGGGAAAGAGCGAGCAATGAGCCCGCGACAAGAAGGGATCGTTTCATCAGCGGTTCTCCGCGCTGGCGAGAAGGGAAGCGTGGCGGCCGGTCAGCCGGTCGAGCCGGGCGCCGTTGAGGTGGAAGCGGCGCAGCAGCTCAACCCGTCGGGACCGGGCATCGACCACCGCTTGTTGGGCCTGGTTGGCTTCGAGGAAAGTGAAGGCGGTGCCGCCACGGGCAAAACCATCGCCCACCAGCACCACCGCGCGCTCGGCGCTCGGCAGAACCTCGCGCTCGATCCGCACGATCTCGGTGGCGAGTGTTGCCCGTTCGGCGATGAGCCGGTCGATCTCGCGCCGGACCTGCACGCGCGTAACCGCGATCTCGGCTTCAGCCGCCTGCGCTTCGGCATTGGCCCGCGCGACATTGCCACGATTAGCGGTCCGGCTGCCGAGCGGGATCGACGCGCCGACCATGATCGCCATGTCATTGCCTTGCCCAAAGTGGCGCACGCCAACGCGCCCGGTCGGATCGCTGAAATTGCCGGTCTCGGCGAGCCGCACCCGCGCGCCGGCCGCGTCGCGCTCGGCAGTGAGCAGTGCGAGATCGGGGCTGCTTTCGGGCGCACCCGCGCCGGCCTCCGCAAATCCGAACGACGACGGGTCAAGGCTGTAGTCGGCCGTTCCACCCCAGAAAGCGGCAAGGCTGGCGCGCGCGATCCGCGCATTCTCTCGCGCCTGGTCGAGCGCGATGCGGGCCTGTGCTACGGCGGTTCTTGCTCGTTCGCCCGCGAACAGCGGATCGAGCGCGCGGCCGACCCGGCGGCCGGTCTCGGTCTCAACGAGCTGCGCGGCGGCGAGGCGCTGTTCCGCGATCGGGATTGTGGCCTCGGCCGCCAGCGCGTCGACCCAGGCGGCCTGCACCTGCGCCAGCAGGTCGAGCATCCGCAGGCGGTTACGCTCGACGGTAACGCCGACTTCCGAGCGCGCCGCGCCGACGCGGGCTTCGCGCTTGCCTCCGCGTTCCAACGTCCGCTCATACCAGGCGGTCGTCTGCGACCGTCCGACCGGCGAATAGGGGCCGGTGCCCACGAAGTCCTCGGCATCGACGCCGACGACATCGCGCGGGCGCACATCGGCCTGAAGGATGGCGGCATCGGCCGCCCGGAGCCGGGCGGCATTGGCCGCAACGGAAGGATCGCCGGCCGCGACGCGCGACAACGCATCCGACAGGCTGAGGGTCTGCGCCGCGCCGATCGAAGGCACGGACAGGACGGCCAGCGCTGCGCCTATCGCAAGCGCGCGCCGCAAACGCGCCGGGGCGCGCGCAACGATATTGGAAAACATGACAAAACGGCCTCACGAGCAGGCGTGGCATAGGCCGCGCCTCAAGTGACGCGGCGGCTCAGGTGCGGATCGCGCTGGCCTTTGGAGGTCGTTCGGGACCGTGTGTCAGAAAATCGGGCAGTCCGCTATCGGCGGGCGACTGCCAAGGCAAAAATCGCGAGAAAACCCATCCCGATCCCCGCGATGCAGGGGCAAGCAACCCGGAGCCGCTATCGCCGCCATGGTGGTGATGCCCCGTTCCAGGTTGGTGGTCGGGAGCATCACGACTGCCATCCGACTCGGTAGCATCAGGCCCATGCTTATGGTCGCTGGTCTCGAAGACGATTCGGCTGAATGGCAGATGGTCGTGGCTGCTCGCTGCACCGGATTGGTGCTGAATCCGATCGACTACGCTCGCCGTGCTGGCGCTCGCAAAGGCAAACGCCAACGCGACACAAAGCGTCGAGCAAAGCCCAAAAAGTCGAAGGCGAAAAACCCCAATCACGACCGCCGAGCATAAGCCGCCAGCGAAAGAAGGCAAGTATCATGCAGAAATCCAGGCGCGCGTGACTTCGATCCGACGCATTTCCGCGCCTGTAGACACAGATCAAAATAGGGTAGTGGGCTATCCCTTTGGCTGGTAGGAGGTGCGCATGGCACACACGATTCGCGAGAAGACCAAGCTGCTGAACCGCGTCAGGCGGATTCGCGGTCAGATCGAAGCGGTGGAACGCGCACTCGAAGGTGAGAAGGGCTGCGCCACCGTGCTGCACCTCATCGCCGGCGCGCGCGGCGCATTGAACGGTCTCATTGCCGAGGTGGTCGAGGATCACATCGAGATGCACGTCGCGGACCCGGCACTTACGCCCCAAGAGCGCGAGGACGGTGCCGGAGAACTTATCGACGTGGTGCGAACCTACTTCAAATAGGACTGGAATCGAAATTGGCTGCTGACATCTCCAGACGAACCCTTGCGGACGCAGCCGATGCCCGTACCATAGCGCCAGCGGCCGGTAGCGATGTGGCAAGCCTCGACCGCGACCGTCATGATCACGATCATCATGACGACCATCACGATCACGATCATCCTTTTGAATGGCCGGAGGCCGTGCGGATCGTGCTGGTTGCGCTTGCTGCCGCCGCTGTCTGGTTCGGTCTGTGGGAGCCGTTTCCGCGCGTCAGCGTGATCGGCGTCGTCGGCCTCGCCATCGGCGGATGGCCGATCTTCAAGGAAGCCTTCGAGAACGTCCTTCAGCGTCGAATGACCATGGAGCTTTCGATGTCGATCGCCATCGTCGCGGCGGCGGCCATCGGCGAGTTCTTTACGGCGCTCGTCATCACCCTGTTCGTGCTGGTGGCCGAAGTTCTCGAAGGCATGACGGTCGGACGGGGCCGCAAGGCGATCCGCGACCTCCTTGAATTTCTGCCACGCGAAGTATCGGTGCGCCGCACCGGCGCGGTGAAGACCATCTCCGCCAACGAGCTGAGCGTGGGCGACGCCATTCTCATTGCTCCCGGCGGCCGCATCCCGGTGGACGGCATCGTGCTCAGCGGCCACTCGTTCGTCGATGAATCGCGGATCACGGGCGAATCGATGCCCGTTGAGAAAATCGAGGGAACATCCATCTTCGCCGGCTCGATCAATCAGTCGGGCGCGCTCGAAGTCCGGGCCGAGCGGATCGGGCGCGATACGAGCTACGGCAAGATCATCGAAGCGGTAGAGCGCGCCGACCGCTCGCGCGCGCCCGTCCAGAGGCTGGCGGATCGCATGGCGGGTTATCTCGTCTATTTCGCGATCGGCTCCGCAATCGTCACCTGGCTCATCACCCGCGATCTCTATTCCACTATCTCGGTCATCATCGTCGCGGGCGCCTGCGGCATCGCGGCGGGCACGCCCCTGGCCATCCTGGGAGGCATCGGTCGCTCGGCCCGGCTCGGGGCGATCATCAAGGGCGGCGTCCACCTCGAAACACTCGGCAAGGTAGATACGGTCGTCGTCGACAAGACGGGCACCTTGACCTTTGGTCGGCCCGAGATTCACGGACTCGCGCCTGCCGAAGGCGTGAATGAGGACGACCTGCTTACTGCCGCCGCGGCCGCCGAGCTGCGCTCCGAACACCCGCTCGGCAAGGCGATTATCCAGATGGCCCGTGCGCGGAGCCTCGCCATCAGCGAGCCCGACCGCTTCGACTATACGCCGGGGCGTGGCATTGCCGCCGATGTCGCCGGCAGCAAAATTCTTGTCGGCAACGACGCCTGGATGTCCGACAACGGCCTGGTTGTCCCCGATGACGCGGGGCCGGGCATTGAGGCCGCCTCTGACGTGTTCGTGGCGCGTGACGGACGCTATCTCGGGACAATCGCTATCGCAGACACGGTCCGGCCCGAAGCCCGCGCCGCAATGCAGGCGCTATGGCTGATGGGCATCAAGACAATTCTGCTCACCGGCGACACGCCAGCGGTTGCCAATGCCGTGGGCCGTTCACTCAACATCTCGCAGATCGAGGCTGGCCTGTTGCCCGAAGATAAGCTCGCACGCATTCGCGGCCTGATCCGGGATGGGAAATGCGTCGCGATGGTCGGCGATGGGGTCAACGACGCACCGGGCCTTGCCGAGGCGAATGTCGGGGTCGCGATGGGATCGGGCACGGACGTGGCGCAGGAGAGCGCGGACATCGTGCTACTCGGAAACGATCTGGCGCGCTTTGTCGACACCCTCAAGGTGGCGCGGCGGACGCGCGGCATCATCTGGCAGAACTTCGGCGGAACCATCGCCATCGACCTGTTGGGTATCGGTCTCGCGGCCTTCGGATATTTGGGGCCGCTGCTCGCTGCTTTCATCCATGTCGCATCGGAACTGACCTTCATCCTCAATTCCGCGCGTCTTCTGCCGCCCCGTTCCCAGCTTGGCTCATCCCAGGTTGTGTCCGGAAATCGTGCCGCGGGCGAATAGAGTCTGGTGCCTGCGAAATCCCTTGCTTCTCGTTGGCTTGAACAGAACAAGGGAAGGCGACTTACGCGACACGAACGCCATTTGTGACCACTCGTCCAAACCGCCGACTGGCTCTGATCCGTACCAGCCTCGCCATCACTCGACCGGGAGGTTCCGATGCAAGAATCCAGATCCCGTTATTCCACGGTCTCGATCATCCTCCATTGGACGATCTTCGTGCTTATATTCGCCAACGCGACCTTCGGGGGCTGGATGGAGGACGCGCAGCCATCGGAGAAGCTCGGCTATTACCAGCTTCATAAATCCGTTGGCATCACCGTCCTGCTTTTGAGCCTGTTCCGGCTCGGATGGCGGATCGCGCATCCATGGCCCCCTTTCCCACAAGGCATGAAACTGTGGGAACGCCTCCTCGCCCGCGGCACCCATATTCTCTTCTATGTGCTGATGATCGGGGCGCCGCTATTGGGATGGGCCGCGGCGTCGGCCGGTGGAGCACCCGAAGTCCCGCTGTACGGAGCTGTGCCCGCCCCCAATCTGCCTTTGCCGCAAGGCGAGGATCTATCCGAGACCTTCGGGGACTGGCACAAGATCCTGGTCAAGGCGATCTATGTCGTCCTCGCCCTGCATGTGCTGGGGGCGCTCAAGCATCATTTCATCGACCGCGACCTCGTGCTGCATCGCATGTTGCCGCTCATAGGGCGCAACAGGGTGGAGAATGACCACTAGCGGTCGCTATCCCCGCGCGGCGGCCGAGATGCAATTGCGTCCATCGCATTGGTCCAAGATAATTATGTGGAAGGAGAAAGAGTGATGAAATCTATGAGAACTGCTTTGGCAGTCGTTGGAATGGTCGCGGCCACGGCCGCGATCGCGCAGACATCCGCACCGCCGAGCATCAAAAGCGACATCGTGCTGGCGGGCGGGACCAAGATCGGAGAAGCGACCTTGACCAACGGCCGTACCGGCGTGCTCCTCCGCTTGACAGCCTCCGGATTGACGCCGGGCTGGCACGCAATGCACTTCCACGCGACCGGCGACTGCTCGGACCAGGGCTTCCAGAAATCAGGCGCCCATATCAACCATGACGGCCACAAGATGCCGCACGGGCTCCTTAATCCGGAAGGCCCGGATTTCGGGGAGCTTCCGAACATCTATGTGGGGGCAGACGGCACCGCCAATGCCGAAGCCTTCTCCGCGCTCGTCTCGCTAGGCGCAGGGTCCGACCGGCCGAACCTGCTCGACGCCGATGGATCTGCGCTGGTGATCCACGCCAGCCCCGATGACCATATCACGCAGCCGATCGGCGGCGCCGGTGCGCGCGTCGGCTGCGCTGTGATCCGGCCAGCCAGCTAACGGCACACTCTCGTCTCTCGTCGGGGCGTTGCAACAGAGACGATTTGCGGGAATCGTCTCTGCAATGCCATGGCGCGCGCCTTGGCCTGCGCGGCGACGATGTTCTGTCAGCGGCGCGGCATTACTCGCCAACCCTCACCGCCATCCTTGCGCTCGCCCCGCTCTTGGCGGCTAGCTGCGCGCCATAGCGCAGCACCGTCTTGGGATCGCGCCAGCGATAAGCTTGCATGATCGCAGGCAGGCTTTCCCTCGCCGCAAAATTGTCCTGCGCCACGCCCACACGCAGCGAATGGCTCGACACGGCCGCAACCCAGCGCGCGACTTCCGCCTCGCTCATAGGGCCAAGCAGCTTCTTGTCGAACGCCCGCTGGACCAACCGCTTGTAGAGCAGCGTGATACTGTTGGGATGCAGCCGCTTGGTGCCGATCGCCGCGATCGAGCCGTCAAAATGGGTTTCGATGCGGCGGAACAGCGGCCCCTTGTCGATATGCGCCGCCTCGCGCCAGCGCGCGATCGCCTTCATGGTCGCGGGCGAGAGATAAGCCCAGGCCCCCTCGCCTTCCTGATCGGTCTTGCTGGTGGGCACGAACAAGGCCCCTGCCCCGCCCGCGTCCGGTCCGTGGATATGGTCGACGTCGATCGCCACCAGCTCCGAGCGGCGCGCACCCACATCATAGGCGACGCGCAACAGCGCCTCGTCGCGCAGGCCCATCACGTCGCGCCGGACCGCCTTGATAAGATGTGCGAGGCATACGCCGCTTGGCGGGCTGTCGAAATCGGCAATGTCGCCCTTGAAGCGGATTGCGCGGGCCTGGCGCTGGCGCACGCCCCGTTTCTTGCGGGCGGCCTTCTTTTCGAGCGTCACCAACTCCCCGGCAGTAGGATCGGCAAGACCGGCCATGCGATAGGCCCGCCCGATATAGGAGACATAGCGTTCGATCGTCGCCATCGCGCGGACCTTTTCGGCCGAGGGGTCGATGCCCGACAGCGCGCGAATATAGGCGGCCACATCACTCTGCGTCGCCCGCACCGGAGCGATGCCATGACGGCGGCACCAGTCGCCCCAAACCTTCAGGTCCGAGCAGAAGGCGCGGCGCGTATTGTTGGACCAGCCCCGCACCGCGGCCGCAACCAGTTCTTGATCGAGGCGGATGCCGGCGCCGACCAGATCGCGCACGTCCTCGACGACTTGCGCCACCGACGGATCGGGCGGCGCGGCCGCCGGCGACGGCAGCGCCAGCGGTTCGGGCGGGTCAGTGGTCATGGGGACGAGGATTAGCGCGGTCACTTTCTAAAGTATAGGGTGTTGATAACGATCCATTATCAACACTGTGCGTCCCGGCATACTTTACCGAGAGATGATTTCAGTTCACTATTGGCTATGGAAAGCCGACCCGTCACCGCCCGCTACGGACCTGATTATACCCCGAAAATGGTCGCGGCGATAGCATCGTGTTCGACGGCGATCGGGCGGCTCGACGCCCGGTTTACCGTCAGTCCTGTAGCCAAACCGTGGGCGATACGCACCGCGTGGACCGGCTACGCGAAGGCGCTGCAACTGCAATCAGCCGAGGTCGAGGAAATCGACGTATTTTCGTGGGGCTGTGGCCTCAAAGTGCCCGGACGCCCTGCCCTTCCCAGCCATCTCGACCTGTTCGACCGCTTCGACCAATGGCGCGCGGCGCTCGACGATCCGGACACGCTGGCCTGGCGCGACCAGCTCCCGACCGCGATCGGGGAACCCGCGACGGCGGCCGAGCATCCGCCCCTTGTCCGCGCGCTCGACACCGTGCGCCAGCTCGCGCGGATCGACCACAGCATCAAGCCCTGGCTTGGCCTGCCCTTCGCGCTGCGCGACCGCGGGCTTGCCGCCACCCCCCTGCCCTGTCTCGCTGGCGGCGTGAAAGCGTTTCGGTTCAAGCGGACGATCAGCGACGAAGACTGGCACGCCGCGCTACGCGGCCTCGAGCATAGCGTCACTGCAAACTTGGAACGCCTGCACGATCTCGAGCGGCTCCATCGCGATGCGCAGCGCGCGATCGTTGCCGAATATCGACCGGGAGTCCTACCCGCGCTCGCGGCGCTCCTCCATCACCGGCCCCTGCTCTCGCCCCGATCGGTATCCGAGCTGCTGAGCATGAGCGTGGCCGGCGCCAGCAAGCTCCTCACCCGCGGTGTTGCCTGTGGTCTGCTCATCGAAATCACCCAGAGGCGCACATGGCGCGTGTTCCTGAGCACCGACCTCGCCGTCGAATTTGGCTATGCAGCGCCCAAGCGCGGCCGTCCCCGCAATGAACCCCCTTCCCTTCCCGCAAACCGGGGGCTGGCGGACGTGTTCGACGCTTTCGATCAGGAGATGGCGAATATCGACGAGCTTCTTCGACGTGGCGCGGGCGTTGCTTCGGCGATCGGGCGCGCCGGCGATGACTCGATCCCTGTTTGACCTCACCCACGTACCATCCCTCCTTTCAGACTAGCGTGAGATTGCCGTTCTTTCGGTTGATGCGACTGTAAAATGGGACGGCAAGTCGCAAAGCGCTGCGACGACCAGAGGGCGCGAGGCTCTCTTTCGGTCAGCGCGGGACTGGCGATCGGCCGACCTGCTGCGCATCGCCATCAAACTTGGCTGCGCATAGCCTGTCAGCGGACTGCGCAGGCGTCCCTCCCCTTCCCAGCATCGGCTTTCCACTGCTTCGAGAAATTCGACGTGGAGGTGCCTGTGATGATAGACCGGCACCAACTATGCCTGCTGCCAATTTGTGGGAAGTGGTTGCTGCTATGCGCGATGGCTGACCCCGCTACTTGGCGTGCATGCTCAGATCCGGCCTGTGACGGGTTATAAGTGTCGTTTCAGGCAGAATGCGCTCTGGTGATGCCTTGCCAGGAAGCCCGTACAGCGCGGTCTGGGGTACTTTGCTTCCCAAGGGACGTCGGGCGCTGGCAACGCGCTCAGCGGGCTCTGGGCGGCTTTTTGCGGCATTTCGTATTTTGTTCTGGTCTCTCAGCGCTGTTTCGGCGGAAGTACCTTGCGTTGTTCCCAGTGACAACCGGATCAAAATGTCCCTAAACGTTGCCAACGGGACGAGCAGCGGTCGGTGGTGATTGACCGGGGTCAGGTGCGCGGCGACGAGGCGCCGACGACGGCGGTGCGGCTCGACGGGGTTATGCAGTTAGAGGAGGCGGTCAATCCCTGCCCTTCTTTCGTCTTAGTTTTTCAAAGACAGGAAACGCCGCAGGCGCCGTTAATCTCTTTAGAGAATAGGATAAAAAGTTAGGCTGTGGATGAACATTCCGCGACTCGCCGAGTCAGTGCGAGTCGTAACCATAAGTCCGTTCCCGTTATACCGTTTCACCGTTCCTGAAATACCCTGCAAGCCGTTCCCGATGAACCGTGATTCGGTTCCTCATGTACCGTGCTCCGTTCCTGAAATACCGTGCCGAACTCTGCAGCAGGCAGGCCTGACCAACTCGGTAAAACGTGTTTTACTCAGCCCGAATCTGCCTGTTTTCCGTGGGTTCCGGCCACTTTGATCGTCTGGCGCTGAAAGTTGAGTGGGCGACATTGGGGGCGCTCTCCCAAGCTTCGACGTGCCCAATGGCGACTGCCTTAGCAAGTGGCGAATCCTCACACGACTCAACGACGGTCCTTTAGGAACGGATCGCTGGACTGCGGCGTCGTCGGGCGGCAGTGTCGGCGCATTCTCAAGCCGAACGGTCGCGGCCCCGCCATTCCGTGGCTCGTATTGTTGAGCTTTCGGCGATGGCGGCCACTTCTTGAACGGTACATTGGGAACGCATTCCCGGCGGGGCGATGGTCGCGAGGCGTGCATTTTGCACGAGACCCGCTTCCGCCCATTTGGAGCCGACACGGTATTTCAGGAACGGCACCAAATACAGCGAGGCCAGATCCTTCCCTCCCCTACGCCGTGTTCGTAAGAAGAGCCCCCTTACCGCTCGGATCCTGACACCGAATTCCTCTGCTCAGAGCTTGTACGGATCACGACGATCCGACGACGGCTCAATAGGAAGCTTGGCGGCTGCTTTCGCTGCGCGGTGTCGATATGGTGGGTGCCGGTGACATTGACGCTGTCTCACCGACATTTCCTGCGGGTTGGATTTCCGTAGGGCGGCATGCAGGGCCGCTATGGCAAGTGGACCTGGGTCAATGTGCGGTTCTGGCGTTGGCCGGGGCAAGGCGTCTGGGATGCCATGGTGCGGGACGCTGCTCGACCTTGAGCTTGCTGCCGAATGGAAACACAAGATCGACAACACGACCGCCTGTTACGAAGACCGCATGTCCTCCGCCGACGTGTGACGCACCTTGTGGACGCGACCTCGCCTACGTCGATCATCGCGAATTCGACACACGGCGTTCCGGCAAGGCTAATGTGATCAGGAATTCCGACCGACAGCACCGTTCCTCAAGTACCGTGCGGACGAGCTGCATGTCTGCATCGCCGGGTTGAAGGGCTGGTAAACAGGTCCGAGGCGGATGCTGTGCGGGCAAGGGCGGCCGCTAAAAGTCCGCCAATGCCTGCCTCACGGTCTTCCACCGACTGCCCATAAAACCATGTGCGTTGAGATCTGAACCACAACTCGTTACTTCAGGAACGCCCAGCTGGATGTTTGGCCTGGACGTGCCGCGCATTTACGAGCGTGTTCCTGAAGGACCGTTACGCTGGCGGGCGTGTACGTTGATCAGTTTACAGGGCGCTGCTTCGCGCAAAAGGTGGCGAAAATCTGCGTGATGTTCTTCGCATCAAACGCGATCTCGCGTTGACGCAAGAAGGTCCGGAAGTCGTCTCCCACGAGGCCATGGTCGCGTTGCGGGCTCGGCAGGTTGGCGCGGGCGATCGCACCAAATGCCGAATGTGAAATATGGCCGCTCGTGGGGAAGGAGATCGAGGCCTCCTCAGGTGCTTTAGCCTTGGCGACCGGAGGCGAAACCTGGGTGAGGGCAGGGGAGGGCTTACCCTCCTCGGACAGCTCGCGATCGCGCCGAATCATACGCAACAGCGGTTCGGCATCGTCACGCTGTTCGATCTCCAGCGAATAGCCCGGCAGATCGTTTTCCCGGGCGATCTTGGTCATTTCGAACTTGAAGCGCCGATAGTCGCCTTCTGCCCCTGACTTCTCGAAGAGCGTGGGCATTGAGATGGCGAAGCCATCCCTACCGGCCCCACCGGCATGCTTGCGCGCGACCCGATAGAGCCAGCGTTCGCGGCCGCCAGTCATCGAGAAATAGGCGGGGTCGATGGCGAGCACGCCGCCGTCCATCAGGACACCGTCGTAGAACCATTTAGCGAGTGTGATCCTCATCCCGCGGACAGTGCCCGAACGATCCTTGAGCTGGCTGTAGCTGTCGATCCAGGAGAAGGTGGTCTCGACAGCATCCCCCGAACGAATGTTCGTCTTCACCGTCGTCGATTGGAGACGGTCGAGCGCATTTCCCAGGAGATCGTAAGCGCGTCCGCCGACCTCGCGCTTGAGCGTCTTCAGCATATCGTACGGAACGACGTGCAGCGTCTGAGGGATATCGTTGGTACCCCGGCGCTTGTGCTCGATCAAAACCGACGCGCAGTAGATCAGGATATCGAGATCGTAGATGGTCGCCAGGCCATATTCCGAGTTCGCGGAGACGTGGACCGTGATCTTTCGATCGGGGCTTACATAGTCGATCGGCTTGAGCCGCTTGCGCTTGGACAGCGAGAAAAAGGGCCGCTCCATCGTCTCGCGCTGATCCCGGAGAGGAAGCGCAGTCAGCTGAGGGAGAAAGAGGTCTACCTGACCGTCTTCGCGGTGATCCTGTTGCAT